>CALWRE010000225.1 GCA_944383835.1 uncultured Lachnospiraceae bacterium
GCTGGTTTGTCTCTGGGGCTAAGTAGTAATAAACGCGAGTCCCTTCTTTTCGGCTCTTTACAATTCCTGCGCTTTTCAAAATCTGCATATGGTGCGAAACTGCCGGACGCGAAAGATTTGTCCGCTTCGCAATATCAATGACGCGATTGCCGCTGCAGTCGCTCTGCAGCATAATACAGAGCAGATGCTGCCTTGTTTCATCCCCAATGGCGGCCAGTATTTTTTGGCAGGCTCTGAACTCTTTTTCCAGCCTCCGGACATCTTCTATTGTATTTTTCATTTTATCATCTCCATTGGTTTAAGCGTTTGAACACTTTTATTATATCATTCTCTTGTGAGAATAAAGCATCTGTAAAGAAAATCAAGATAGTTGCTGCCATTCTGCAACGCCCGCAGCTTTTCCAAAGTCATATATCCGCACACACGACGAGCAGTCACTCTCCATTTGCCCGATATGTGCGCCCGCGCGACTGCAGCTGCCTCGGAGTGCGGGCGCACATATCGGGCAAATGTGACAATTGTCATGATAAAAATGTGACGCAAGACAGATGCAATCCCCCGCCCAATCCCTTACACTGAAACTAAAGAAAAACAAAGAGCCCTACAGGTAAAGGAGGAGGCAGACAAAATGAAGTATTTGGTGATGGTCAGTCACGGAAAACTGGCGGACGGCCTGCATAACGCGCTGGAAATGCTGGTGGGAAAAGACAGGACGGATATCCGCAGCACTGGCCTGGAAGACGGCATGGGAGCGGACATCTATGGGGAAAACTTGAGAAAGCTTCTGGCGGACTTAAGGCCGGAGGATCAGGTGGTGCTCTTGGGAGACTTGATCGGCGGCTCTCCGCTGACCACAGCCATCGGAGTGATTTCAGATATGGGGCTTCTTCCCTCCACGGTGATCATCGGCGGGATGAACCTGCCGGTGGCTCTGAACGCGGCTCTGAGCAAGGACGATACACCGCTGGAAGAACTGGTGCAGACGGTTCTTGCCGGTGCGGAAGTGAGAGAATTCGTCGTGGAACAGGACGGCGAGGACGAGGATATTTAACGGGAAAACAGAAAGGATATCAATAAGGAGGATAATAAAAAATGGCAGTATCATTTGTTCGGGTAGATGACCGTATGATCCATGGACAGACCTGCACCCGCTGGGCGTTAGAGTATCCCTGCGACGGGATTGTGGCCGTCAACGATATGGCGGCTGGCAATCCGGTGCTGAAGGCGGCATATAAGAGTGCCAGCGGCAAGAAAACCTTCGTCTGGGGCCTGGAGGAATTCAAGGCCAAGGCGCAGAAGGTCCTGGACAGCAAGGATCAGTATTTCCTGATCACCAAAAATCCCATTGACATGGCGAAAATCCTGGTGGACATGAAATTTAACCCCGGTGTAAAGACAGTGGTGATCGGCCCCTGCAATGACAGGCCCGGGACAACAAAGCTGGGTAACAACCAGTCCATCACCCAGGAGGAGGCAGAGGCTCTGGAACGGATCATGCAGGCGGGCTATGAGGTAGAGTTCGCACTGATCAAAGAGGAGGCCATCGGCAACTGGCGCAAGTTCCGCGGCCAGTTCGGCTTCAACTAAGCAACCATCGAACAGGAGGAAAGCAGTATGAGTATAAGTGTTTGGCAAGCAACTTTATTGGGAATCTTCGCCTGTCTGGCCAGTATGCCTGGAATGGGCGGCTCGGTCATCGGCAACTACACCCTGGGGCGGCCTCTGGTAGGCGGTCTGGTGGTAGGCATTATCCTGGGCGATGTACAGACCGGCATCATCGCCGGTGCGGCAGCCCAGATGGTATACATCGCCCTGGTAACTCCCGGCGGAACCGTATCTGCCGATGTGCGGGCGGTCAGCTACATAGGCATTCCCCTTTCGGTTCTGGCTATCCGCAATATGGGACTGACCGGCGAGGCAGCTACTTCAATGGCAACCACGATGGGAGCAGCCGTGGGAACGCTGGGAACGGTGCTGTTCTACGGCACCTCCACCCTGAACCTGATCTGGCAGCACATCGGCTGGAAGGCTGTGGAGAAGGGCGAGTTTAAAAAACTCTACCTGGTTGATATGGGCCTGCCGTGGATTTCTCACCTGATCTGCAGTTTTTTGCCCACTTTTATCATTACTCTGATGGGTGCGCAGATGGTGGATGTGATCAAGAATTACCTGCCGATGGACGGCATGGCCATGAAGACTCTGTTCACGGTCGGCAGTCTCCTTCCTGCCGTTGGTGTGGCGATTCTGCTGAAACAGGTTGTCACCAAGGCGACCGATCTTCTGACCTTCTTCTTTGGCTTTACCCTGGCGGCCTGCATGGGTCTGAACCTGATCGGCGCGGCCATTGTCGGCGGCTTCTTCGCAGTCATCACCTATCAGATCAAGACACTGCAGAACAAAAAGAGCACGGACCCCACCGGCGGCGCCGGCAGCTTTAACGAGGATGAGGAGGATATCTGAGATGGCGGAAAAGAAATTATCCCAAAAAGCGTTAAATAAATCCTTTTGGAACTGGTATTATGGGCATCTGACCTGCTTTTCGCAGGAGCATATGCAGACCTTCGGCTATCTGTGCGCTATGCTCCCTTTGGTGGAGGAGCTGTACGATACGAAAGAAGAACAGAAGGATGCAATGCAGACCTATACGGCTTTCTTCAATACGGAGCCTCAGCTGGGCACGGTGATCGTCGGCGTGACCGCAGGTCTGGAGGAAGCAAAGGCTAACGGCGAGGGCGTGGACGGAGACGTGATCAATGGTATCCGCGCCGGCCTGATGGGCCCTGTGGCCGGTATCGGCGATTCCCTGGTGGTTGGAACTTTGATTCCGATTCTTTTAGGCATTGCCATGGGTTTGTCCACCGGCGGATCCCCCATCGGCGCAATTTTCTACATCGTCGCATGGAATGTAATCTGCACCCTGGGCATGCGCTTCCTGTATTTTAAAGGCTATGAACTGGGCGGAAAAGCTGTGGAATTCCTGGTCGGCGAGCAGGCGGCGGCCATCCGCGAAGCCATCACGATGATTGGGACCGTGGTAATCGGAGCAGTGGCGGCTACCTGGATCAGTATCAGCACCTCCCTGGTTATCATTGAACCCAGCGCTGAAACGGCAGGAATTACCCTGCAGAGCACCTTAGACAGCGTATTCCCGAAGCTCCTCAGTGCTATCTTCGTTATCCTGTGCTGGTTTTTGATGAGCAAGAAGAAGATGACCCCTCTGAAGGTTATGCTTCTGCTGGTTGTAATCGCCTTTGTGGGTGTGCTGGTTGGATTCTTCGACCCTCAGCTGACTTACTAAAATAAACCATAAATCTGTTAAAATAGTAGAAAGTATAGAAGAATAGAAAGCGGAGGAATGAGCATGGATCAGGAGCAGAGAAGAACATTGTTGTGGGAAGCTGAGCAGCAGATACGTGCGCTGCGCACCATCCGTAAGTGGCTGGCTATTGCTATCGGCCTGTCAACGGTGGGAGCTGCCGCTGCCTACTGGGGATTCGGCCTGGCAGACGGTTATGCGGGTGTTGGCGTGATCGGAACGATTGTGGCGGTTCTGAGCCTGATGTGTGCTCTGCTTATCAACTACGGCATGCGCAACGGCCAGAGAAACGTCCGGAAAATTCTGCAGCTTGCCGGAGAGAAGGCCTGAGAAGGCCGGAAATTGAAATAGAAGGAAAATAGAAGAAAACAGAAGGAAACAGAAGAAAAATGCAGACTGCCGCAGCCCTTCCCGTGGATAACGGAATCGGGCTGCGGCGTTTTTGGACGGAAAAAGGATTAGCAGAGAGCGGACAGCCATTTTTATTCGTTAGGCTGCCCCGGTGAGATCAGGTCCATCAGTGTAATGCTGTCGAGATAATCCTGGATCAGCTGGTCCAGCCGCTGCCACATCGGGAAGGTGCGGCAGTTTTCCCGGCGCCCGCACTGGGATTCCGAGGAATTCTGGTCCAGGCAGGCTACTGGAGCCAGGCTGCCTTCGGTCAGGCGCAGAATGCTGCCGACGGTGTATTCCGATACGGGACGAGTCAGGCGGTAACCGCCGCCCTTGCCCCTGAGACCAGCCAAAAGACCGTGTCGGACTAAGATTTTGACGATACTCTCCAGATATTTTTCAGAGATGCCCTGCCGGTCGGCAATCTCCGTCAATGGATGATATCGGCCGTCTGGGTGCTCCGCCAGATCGATCATTACTCTCAGCGCATAGCGCCCTTTTGTCGAAATCATCATAGAAATCTACCTCCTGTATGTGCATCTGCACGCATTCACGCATAAGGAAAGTCCTGCGAGGGAAATTCTGCGAGCCACGCATCGAGCCGTGCGTAAGCTCGATTCCGCTGCGCTCCATCTCGCTCACGGGCTGTCGCCCTATGTGCAGCTGTACATCCAGGGATTTGTCTGTGCTTGCAGCACAGCCATCCCTTCCTGTACATCTGCACGCACGGCTCGATGCTGTCGTGAACATTATACCCTAAGCGGGGGGAGAATTCAATGTTTTGGAAACGCGCCATTTGGGGATGGCGCGTTGGGGGAATGGTGTGTATTTGTTTGTTTAGGAATTTTTCATAATAACGCTGCCTACCACGTCGGCTACGTGTTCGCAGGCGTCGGCGCATCTCTCCAGATAA
>CALWRE010000226.1 GCA_944383835.1 uncultured Lachnospiraceae bacterium
GGCGGCAGCGCCAAACAGGATAAGGCTCAGCCACTGGGAGGTGGACCATCCCAGATAATTCCCTCGGTCGTCTCCCCGCAGATACTCCAGGAAAAAGCGGAGCACGGCATAGGTCAGCAAATACGCCGCCCATCCGTATTTCTTCGGCCGTTTGGGGTTTACGTCCGTATAGAGAAACAGGCCCAGCGCCAGGGCAAATAAAAGGCCGGCCTCCAGAAACTGCACCGGAAATAAAGGGACGCCCGCAGGGGCAACGAGCGAGTTTTCATAAACCACCGCCCCCGGCCCGTCGTAGGGAATCCCATAGCAGCAGCCTGCCAAGCCGCAGCCCAGCCGCCCAAAAGCATGGGCCAGAGGCAGGCAGGGAACAGCCAGCCGCAGATAATCCTGCACGGATATCCGGAAGATGCGTCCGCCCGCAAAAGCGCCAAGGGCCGCGCCGATCAGCCCTCCGTAAAAGACGAAGCCTCCGCTCATCACCGCCGCAAGATAGGCCGGCTCCCCCAGCCGCAGCCAGTCAATCTCCCGCCAGGACACCGCCAGATATAAAAGCTTCGCCCCCAGAATCCCGCCCAGGGCCGCGCAGCCGGCGAGGGTAATCAGGTCGTCAAAGCTTTTTTGGAAGATCCGAGCCTGTACCCATCCTGCCAGAGAGGCGAAGGACGCCCCCAGCACAATGCACAGCCCATAATAAGGAATAAACAGCCCGCCCAGCTGCAGTCCCATGACAGCCTCCCTCCTCCCGTCCGGCCCCGGCAGGTACAGCCCTGCGCAAACCCAGGCGCACCCGCGCATAAAGCGAAGAAATGCTGCCCTTTGACAGGCAGCATCCCTCTAAAACTCCTTCCCTTTGGCTATATGCAGGCTCAGAACATGAAGCTCAGCATGCTGCCAAGTATCGCCGCACAGGCTATATACCACAGAAGGCTCAGCGCCGTACCTATAATGGAACAAATAAAGCCTGCCTGGGCCAGCCCTCTCTTTTCGTAGTCCTTCTTGCCCTGTACGCCCAGAATTATGCCGATAATGCCGAATACCGGCGCCAGCCACCAATAAGAACCGAAGCCAAACAACATGATCAAAATGGAAAGTATGCCCAAAACCAAAGATGCAACTGCCATACCGTACCCCCTGTTTTCTTTCGTCTCATTATAAATTTTTTCCTGCTCTCTGTCAACCGGGGAAACCAGGCTGCCTGCCGCAGTATAAGCCGCCTGCCGCAGCTGTCCGCCGCAATTACTTGTCACAGAAAGGTCTTATAGTCCTCATAATTCCTGGCCAGAAGCTCCGGCGTATTCAGGCCATAAGGGCATTTCTTCATGCATTGTCCGCAGTGCAGGCAGCCCTCGATCTTCTTCATCTTCTCCTGCCACGCGGGCGACAGCCATCCCGCCTGGGGCGCACGGCGCAGCATCAGGCTCATCCGGGCGCAGTTATTGATTTCAATCCCGGCCGGGCAGGGCATGCAGTAGCCGCAGCCGCGGCAGAAATCCCCGGACAGCTCCTTCTTATCCGCCTCGATTTCCTGCAGCCTTTGTTCATTCAGCTGCGGAGGACATTCCTGATAGGATAAAAATTCATCCAGCTCCGACTCCCTCTGCACCCCCCAAATGGGAGCGACATGGGAAAACTGGGGCTGCGCCATATAGGCGTAGGCGCAGGCCGAATTATGAATCAGGCCGCCGGACAGCCCTTTCATCGCGATAAAGCCCATCCCCGCCTCTTTGCATTTTTCCACCACTTCCAGATCTTTCTCCGAAGCCAGATAAGAGAAGGGGAACTGCAGGGTCTCATACAAGCCCGACGCAATGGCCTCCAGGGCCACGGCCAGCCGGTGATTGGTGATCCCGATATGGCGGATCTTGCCCTGTGCCTTCGCCTCCAGCGCCGCCTCATAAAGACCGGAGCCATCCCCCGGCTTCGGACAGAAGGACGGATTGTGGAATTGATAAATATCTATGTAATCCGTCTTCAGCTGCCGCAGGCTCTCCTCCAGGTCCTTCCAGAATCCGGCTGCATTCTGCGCCGCCGTCTTGGTGCTGATGATAATCCGGTCCCTGGTATACTCGAAAGCCGCCCCCAGCTTCTCCTCGCTGTCCGAATAGGCTCTGGCCGTGTCGAAATAATTGATCCCGTTATAAAATGCCTTCTGCAGCAGATAGACCGCGTCCTTCTTGGAGATCCTCTGAATCGGCAGTGCCCCGAACCCGTTTTTATTTACTTCCAATCCTGTTTTTCCTAAAATCACTCTGTCCATAGTGTCCCTCCTTTACCCATATTATACTGAATAAATCCCAAGGGAACAAGTGAATTTTCATTTGGTTTGGGGACATTGAACTCCCCTCTCTTTTATAGTATAATAAAAACAATGTTGTATGCGCCGGCCATACGGAGGGGGGAATATTGCATGAAACGTCTTTTTTCAATACTGGAGAAAAAGCCTGTTCAGAAATATCTTTTGGCCGGACTTGTCAGCCTGGAACTTTTGATGTCTTTTTCCTTTTTGGGGTACATCCATGTGGAGCCGATCTCCATCACCTTTGCTTTTATTCCCGTGCTCTTAGCCGGCGCCCTGATCGGCCCCCGTTCCGCCGCCCTTTTAGGCCTTGTCTTCGGGCTGGCAAGCATGTGGAAGGCCTCCGCCCCCTATGTGGCTGACGCAGACCGCATTTTTTCCCCTTTTCTGAGCGACAGCCCTGCCTCCAGCCTGCTGTTAAGCGTCGGCTCCCGGACTTTATTCGGCTTTGTCACCGGCATTCTATACCTTCTTGCCAGGAGAGCAAAGAAATACCGTCTCTTCTGGATCGGCGTCGTCTCCTTTTTGGGAAGGAGCCTGCACTCCTTTCTCGTATACGGCTTTATGGGCCTGCTTTTTCCGGAAATGGGCTTCAATCTTCTTAGCACCTTTAACGAACTCGCATCTCTCAGCAGTCTCCTGACCTCGGCCGCAACCACCGCGATCGTTCTTGCCGCCTGCGTGTTTCAGGGCTCACGCCAGTTTAAAGATTTGGAGCATCGGACGAATGCGGTCCACCATTTGCGCTTAGGAAATCGCCGTACTTTTTTCTCTGCGTTTATAACCATCTTTCTGACTCTGATCCCTGCCGGCGCAATCGCCCTGTATTTTGTCCAGCGGATGAATTACGTGCTCGATACCGGCGGGTATCATCTGGATGACGCGGCCCGGTATAACCTTCTGCATCTGCAGGTGCAGTTTCTGCTGGGCCTTCTCTCTCTGTGCGTTCTGGTCGTCATCCTGCTCCTGTTTTCCTATCAGCACACTACCTATATGCGCTATGAGGCAAAATCTGACGCCCTGACAGGGGTCCTCAACCGCAACGGCTTCTTTCCCCTCTGCGATCACCTGCTGGCCGGGCTTTCGCCTCAGCCGGACGCCTATGCATATTTTCTGATTCTGGACGTCGATTATTTTAAGCATATAAATGACTCCCTTGGACACCCCAAGGGAGACGAGATTCTCTATAATGTGGCCCAGTGCCTTCAGGAGACCTTTTCCTCCGCCGGCACCATCGGCCGCCTGGGCGGGGATGAGTTTGCCGTCCTGCTCCATAGGGAATGTACCCGCAAAGAGCTGGAGAAGGCTCTGGCCCGCTTTATCCGCAGGGTCCATCAGATTCCCTGCGCCAGCCATCGGGTATCCTGCAGCATCGGGGCCGTTCCCATTCTTCCGGCACAGAATGTGCAGGAGCTCTACGAACAGGCGGATCTCTGCCTTTATCTGGCCAAGGAGAGGGGAAAGGATCAATACTTCATCGCCGCTCCCCCTGTCCAAAACGGCGGTCCTTCCGCAGCGGCCGCCCGTTAACCGCAGGCCTTTGCAGCCGCAGGCCGTTAACCGCAGACCTTTGCAGCCGCCGCCCGTTACCCGCGGGTCTTCTGATAAAAGCCGTAGCCTCCGGCTATGTTGCAGCAGTCATAGCCATGCTGAGAAAGAATGCGGCAGGCCAGGTAGCTTCTCAGCCCGCTCCAGCAATAAACATAGACAGGGCGGTCCTGCGGAATCTCATTCAGCCTGCCCCGCAGCTCATCCAGAGGAATATTCACCGCCCCCTTCACATGGCCGCGGTCATACTCCCCGGCCGTCTGCACATCCAGCAGAAAGGGGAGCCGGCCGGCCGCATCATCCGCAAGAGAGGCTGCCCGCAGCGTTTCAGCCTGCTCTCCGTCCGTCTGCTCTCCGACCGTCCATTCCTCGACCTCGCTCCAATGGACCTGGCGAACCAGCCCGGACAGCAGGTTTTCTATCACATATCCGGCCATATTCACCGGGTCTTTCGCAGAAGAATAGGGCGGGGCGTAGGCAAGATCCAGCTCCGTCAAATCCTCCGCCGTCATGCGGCCCCGGATAGCGGCAGCCAGCACATCGATTCTCTTATCCACCCCTTCGCTACCCAGGATCTGCGCACCCAGGATGCGGCCCGAAGGCTTTTCAAACAATACTTTCATCGTAAGAGGCTTTGCCCCCGGATAATAGGATGCATGGGAAGAGGGACAAAGGATCGCCTTATCATAGACAAGGCCCTGCCGCTTTGCCTCCTTTTCGTTGATTCCGGTAGCGGCCGCCGTCCAGTCGAACAGCTTCAGGATGGAAGAACCCTGGGAACCATGAAATTCGCTGGGTATCCCCGCAATATTGTCGGCCGCAATCCTTCCCTGCTTATTGGCCGGGCCTGCCAGGGCGATAAGGGCTGGCTGCCCTGTCACAAAATGGGTGACTTCCACTGCGTCTCCCACCGCATAAATATTTGCATCGGAGGTACGCATATGAGAATCCGTCCGGATACTATCGCGTCTCCCCAGCCTGAGGCCGGCCTTCTTAGCCAGAGAGCTGTCCGGCTCTACGCCCACCGACAAAAGAACCATGTCAGCCTCCAGCTCCGTTCCATCCTTCTGCTGTGCTATGACCCCATTTTCCGCGCTGCAGAGCCCCGCTATCTCAGTATGCAGCCGCAGATCCACCCCCTTCTCCCGCAGTGCGCGGTGAAGCAGGGCTGCCATATCTTCGTCAAAAGGAGGGAACACCTGGCCGGAGCGCTGCAGGAGGGTGACGGCTATCCCCCGGCGCATCAGGTTTTCCGTCATCTCCAGGCCGATAAAGCCTCCTCCGATCACGATGGCCGACCGGGGACTCTTCTCCCGGATAAAGGAATCCATCGCAAAGGTGTCCTCCACCGTCCGCAGCGTAAACACCCGTTCCAGGTCTGTGCCGGAGATGGGAGGAAGCACCGGCCTGGCCCCCGGCGACAGCACCAGCTTATCATAGCTTTCCTGGTACTGCCCTCCATCCTCCAGCCGCCGCACGGTCAGCAGTCTGCGGGCCGGATCGATCTCCGTCACCTCATGCCGCACCCTCACGTCAATCCGAAAACGCCTGCGGAAGCTTTCCGGCGTATTCAGCGCCAGCTCCCGTTTTTCTTTGATCTCTCCCCCGATATAATAGGGAAGGCCGCAGTTGGCATAGGAGACATAGCCGCTTCGCTCCAATATGACAATCTCCGCATCCTCCATCAGCCGCCTCAGCCTGGCTGCTGCCGTCGCCCCTCCGGCGACGCCTCCGATAATAACGATTTTCACCTGTCCTCTTCCTTTCTCCTACTCTTCCTTCCCTGCCTCCGCCCGGCAGGCCGCCTTCCGCTTCCGGCCCGGCTTCCCAGGGAACCGGCTGCGCAAAAACCTGGCTGCACAGGAAGCCCGGCTTCTCAGATCATCGCCTGAATCTTCTCCTTGGGCACGACTCCCACCTGGCGGGCCGTCACCTTGCCATTTTTCATCACCACCAGGGTGGGAATGCTCATCACCTGAAACTGGGACGCCAGCTCGCGCTGCTCATCCACGTTGACCTTTCCCACCTTCACGCCGCCGGCATTTTCCTCGGCAAACGCATCCACCACCGGCGAAAGCATGCGGCAGGGGCCGCACCAGCCTGCCCAGAAATCCAAAAGCACCGGCTTATCGCTCTGCATAACCTCTTGCTTAAAATTTTCTTTGGTAATCGTAATAACAGACATAGTTCTCTTCTCCTTTTTTCCGTTTACTTGGGATTCCCCTTTGGGGTTCCCAGCCTTGTGCAGTCAGTATATCCTTTCTTCGCCTCCTTTTCTGTGACCGAATCACAGAAAGCGCTTCAGCCCGGCCCTGTCTGTCACACGGATTTTCCCTCGGGAAACCTGGACGATTCCCTCCTCGCTGAAATATTTCAGCAGACGGGAGACCACCTCCCTGGCGCTGCCCATATACCGGGCAATCTGCTCGTGGGTATACGCGATTTCTTCCCTGCCGGTGCGCGTTACCTCATCCCATAAAAAGGCCGCAAGCCTCTGATCGGCCCGCATGAACAAAATCTGCTGCAGGCTCCACATCACATCCGAAAACCGTTCCGTCGCCAATCGGTAGGTAAAGAGCTCCACATAAACGTTTTCCTCCTTCAGCCGGCGAAAAAAAGCCAGCGGCAGAAGGATTGCCTGCGTATCCTCCGCCGCCTCGATCAGCACGTCAAAGGCCACTTCCGAGAGAATGCAGGAGGCGGATAACACGCAGACGTCCTTTTCCCACAGCCGGTACAAGGTAACCTCCCGCCCGTCGTCGGACAAAATATAGGTGCGCAGCTGACCTGCCGTCACCAGCAGCAGCCCTGCGCAGTCCTCTCCTGCCCGGTGGATAAACTGCCCCTTCTGAAAGCAGAGCTCCGCCGCGTTTTCCTGTGTTTCCCTTTTCTCCTGCTCCGTCAGGTGTTCCCAAAAGGAAAAAACCTCCTGCAGCACAGCCTTTCTCGCCTCATCCATCCCGGACTCTCCTCCTTTGCTTTTCTATTTCAGTATACCGCAGCCTTTAGGAGAATTGCAACCAAAAGGTAGGAAAAAGGACGCCGGCCCTTTCCGCCTGCGTCCCCTCCGTCCTTTTATTCTGTTTCAGCTTACAGAAACGGCCGCATCTTTTCCGCCAGCTTTTCTTCCTGCCGAATCAGCTTCTTGGCGATATCCTTGGAAAATTCGTCGGCCGCCTTGTACGCATTGAGATATTGATTCAGGGATTTAACTCCCATGCCGCACCCATCGGTGATCAGATCGGCTATGGTCTGGTCCGATTCATTGACCGCCAGCTTCATGTTGGTCTTCATCCAGGACATCCCCTTGGCAATGGGGTTTGGCTCCTTTCCCTCATCCTGGAACCGGGCAAGCTGCCCTTGTATCTCCTCCTGCAGCTTTTCGTGCTCTGCCCTGCATTCCGTCAGGCATTGCTTTAATTTCGGGGAACTGACATACTCCAACACCTCATCGATGGACGATACTCCCATCTTGACCCCTGCGTCGCATTCCCGCAGCAGCCGGATCGTATCCTGCTCGATCATCGTTTCCACCTTCCTTTCCACGATAAAGTGTTTCCGGAAAAGGCGGAAATCATACGGGAATTTTAAGAAGCAAAACTGTTAAAATCAGCGGACAGCCTTTTCTTTTTTCCTCCAGCTCAGCAGGAAGGCCGAATTGACAATGACAAGGACAGAGCCTGCATTGTGAACCAGGGCCCCGACGACAGGATTCAGAGTGCCGTAAATGGCCAGAATAATCGCAATAAAATTCAAGGCCATCGAGAACGTCAGATTGCACTTTATCGTGACCATCATCCGCTTTGCCAGCCGCAGCAGATGCGGCAGCTCCCGGATTTTGTCGTTGATCAGCGCAATATCCGCCGCATCCACCGCAATGTCGCTGCCGATTCCGCCCATAGCAATTCCCACGTAAGCCATCTTCAGCGCAGGGGCATCGTTTATCCCATCCCCGATCATGCAGACCTGTCTCCCCGCCTTCTGCCGCTCCTCGATGCGTTTCAATTTATCCTCCGGCAGGCAGTTGGCATAGACCGCAGATATCCCCAGCTTTTCCGCCATGGAATGGGCGGCGCTCGCATGGTCGCCGGTCAGCAGGACAGGGGTAACCCCCATCGCTTTGAGCTTCTGAATGGTATCCGGCGCCTCCTCCCGCAGCGTATCCGACAGGGCAAGGAACCCGACGGCAGCCCCATCGACAGCCACATAGGTGACGGTACAGCCCTTGGCAAGGGAAGCCTGGGCGCGGTCCTTTATCTCCTGCGGCAAATCAACCTGCTTTTCTGCAAGCAGCTCCGCATTCCCCGCAGTTACCTCCTGTCCGTCCACCACTGCCGTAACGCCCCGTCCCGGCTCCATCCGAAAGGAGGCAGGTTCCGGAATCTCCGCATCCTCGGACAGCTGGCTTTTATAGCTGGCCGCAATCGCCTTCCCCAGGGGATGCTCCGACCGCAGTTCCGCGCTGGCAGCCGCTCTATACAGTTTTTCCTCGCTCCAGCCGCTGCGGCAGCTCACAACGGAGACGACCTGGGGCGTTCCATAGGTCAATGTTCCTGTCTTATCAAAGGTAATATCGGTGACAGCGGCCAGCCGCTCCAATGCATCCCCCTCGCGGACCAGGAATCCATGCTTCGTCGCGTTTCCAATCGCCGCCATAATCGCCGTCGGAGTAGCCAGTACCAGGGCGCAGGGGCAGAATACGACGAGAATCGTAACCGCACGGATTACTTCACCGCTGATCGCCCAGGTCAGGACGGCGGAAAGAAGGGCAACGACGACAACCCAGGTAGCCCAGCGATCCGCAAGTCCCACGATTTTCGCCTTCCCGGCATCGACGGACTGAACCAGCCGGATCATGCGCTGAATCGAACTGTCCTCCCCTACCTTCGCCGCCTTCATGTCAAAAGAACCGAATTGATTCACCGTACCGCTGGAGACACTGTCTCCCGCCGCCTTATCCACCGGAAGGGATTCCCCCGTCATAACGGCCTGATTGACGGAAGTATTTCCGGTTAGGATTACCCCGTCCACCGGAATCGTCTCCCCCGGCAACACCCGTATCACATCCCCGACCTGAACCTGGTCCGCCGGAATGATTTTCTCTTCGCCGCCGCCGACTAACCGCGCGGTGCGCGGCGTTAAATGCACCAGCTTTTCAATCCCCGCCCTGGCCCTTGCCACCGTGAGATCCTCCAGCAGAGCTCCCAGCTGCATGATAAAGGCGACCTCCCCGGCCGCGAATATCTCCCCGATCATAACGGAGGCAATCAACGCAAGGGACACCAGAACGTCCGCCTTGATATCAAACTTCGTTACCAGCCCGATAACAGCCTCCAAAAGAATCGGAATCCCGCAGAGAATAATGGCAATCCACGCAAAATCAAAGCCAAACGGGGCAAAGCCGAAAAGGCTTGCAAGCAGTGAAATTCCCGAAACCGCCAAAAAAGCGATATCCTTTTTTACGCCTCCCAGCTCCAGGAGTTTTTCCAGTCTCTCCATACAGTTACCTCACCTCTTCATACACCGCATTTTATACCCATATGGGTATAGGTATATTATAGAGGTAGGGACCCGCCTTGTCAATCCGGACTTTCAATTCATATTTGCAAACCGTTCCACCGCTTTGGTAAAGCTGGCAATCGTCGCATCCGCGTCGCCATGCTCGATCCCATCCCGCACGCAGTGTTTGATATGGCCCTCCAGGATAACCTGGCCCGCCTTATGGAGGGCGGATTTCGCCGCATTGATCTGCGCCAGAATATCTTCACACGGAATGTCCTCGTCTACCATCCGGTCAATCGCCTGCACCTGCCCGATGATTTTTTTGAGACGGCGGTGCAGATTCTCGGCATCCATGCACTGCTTCATACGTTTTGTCACACCTCCCAGGTCTTATCTTACCACATTTTTCGCATCGCATTTTTTCGCATTTCTGCGCCATCTCTATTATGGCACATTTATCCCGCTGTGGCAAGAGCCGGGCTGGCCCAGCCTGAAACCTGGCCTAAAGCCCGGCAGACCCAGCCTCACAGCATCGTATCGTCCTGCAGGACCTCTGCCAGGCTGATTTTCCGTATCCCGCGCCAGCCCAGGCAGTAGGCCAGGGCCACGCTCCCCAGGATGGCCAGCATAAAGACGAGGACGGGGAGGTACGGGGCTTCGGCCAGGAATACCGAGGCCTCCATATAGCTGGCATTCAGCATAAGCCAGGTGAGAAGGGCGGCAAGGGGCAGGGTAAGGAGGATGGGACGGCCGGCAATGGCCAGGGCCTCTATGCCGAACATCCGGCGAAGCTCCCCAGGCGTCATGCCGACGGACATATAGCGGGCAAACTCCCTCCTTCTCTGGCGGACAAAGCCCAGGGTATTGGAGAAGACATTGCTGACGCCGATAATGGCCAGCAGGACGCAGAAGCCTCCCAGAATCAGCATCATTCCCTGAATCTGCTCGTCGTTGGTCTCATACTCCTGGATCCGGTTCTCGCTTTCAAACACATAGGCCGGCCCCAGCAGGCAGCCGATTTCCTCCTGCATCGCGTTCAGTTCTTCCAGGGTCGCCCCGTCCCTTCCCAGCAGGCGGATATAGGTGTCCGTCTCCGCGCCGCCGATCGGTCCTTTGATCTTGGCCCACAGGGAAACCGGGATAAAATGCACCAGCTCATAGTAATTTTCCGTGGCGTATTCCTCCCGCAATAAGGGCAGCTCCTGCGTATAGCCCAAAACGGAAACCCTCGCAGAGGAAGCAGCGCCCATTCCTGTCTCCTGCTCTCCTTCTGCCGCGCCTCTCGCCGTTTCCCCTTCGCCGGTTCCGGATGCATACAGGTTCACAGTATCCTCTTCCTCCACATAGGACATATACTGGGGATGGCGGAAATCCGGATTGTTCACATCACGGATCCGGTTCAGGATAATCACCCCGTCAAGGCTCTGCGCGGCGCCGGCCTGCCGGCAATAGGCAAGAAAGCTTTCGTCATCCAGAATGATAAGGGGTGCGCTCACCAGCCAGCCCTCTTCCGTCCGCATCGCCTCCGCAGCCTGGGCCTGAGAAAAGCCGCCGTTTGCCGTGAATTCTGCGCTGAGCTCCTCCTGCGCCAGAACGCGGGACGCCATGGCTTTCTGATAGACGACGGCGCTCTCCACCCCGGCGACGTCCCGGATCTCCTGCGTCTGCGCAAAGGAATCTGCGTCCGTATCCTTTACCGTCACCATAATATCCCAGGCGTCCTGATACCGCTCGAAATAAGTCTCCCTGGTGCTGATCCCCGACAGGGTAAAAAAGCACTGCATCAACGTAAATGCCATAAAAGAAAGAAGCAGAGACAGGGTCGCCGTCCGCAGGGCCTTTCGCTGCGCCTTTAACGCATTGCCGGCCAGTTCTCCCTCCACGCCGAAGAGGAGAGCCAGAATCCGGGAATTTTTCTTCCGCTTTAATTTCATCTCCCCGGTACCGCGAATGGCCTCCAGAGGGGTAAGTCTGGCAAGTTTGCGGGCCGGCAGCCAGGCGGAGATCCACACGGTAATCACCGTTACCCCAAGGGTCAGCGCAAAAACCAGCGGATGATAGCCGAAAACCGCCGGATGCCTGCCCTCCACCCCCTGGGCCAGCCGATTGGAGAGCTCCAGGATTCCCATGGAGGCCAGGACGCCCAGCAGGTCGCCCAACAGAACAGGCGCGGCGCAGAGGGCAGCCGCCTCCTGCAAAAGGCAGGAGCGTATCTGCCGGGGCGTAGCCCCGATACTGGAAAAGATGCCGAACTGACGGATCCTTCCGTTCATGGACACGGCAAAGGCATTGTGGATGATCATAATCAGCGAAAAAGAGGCCAGAGCCGTAATCAGGATAAAGAGAGGGAAAGTAAGCCGGGGCGACGGGTCAAGGGGATCGCGGACCAGGTACATGGCTAAAAGCTCATGATGATAGGTCACCTCTTCCTCCGAAACGCCCAGGGCTGCGGCAATCTGGGGCGTGTCCGAGAGGACGTCCCCCATCTCGTCAAAATAGAGGGCAACCCCGTCCTCCCCCAGCACCGCCTCCCGCACGTTGGCAAAATTCAAAATGGCTTCCCTGTCCGCCTCATCGAATTCCCCGGCGATCCGGCTCTGCCAGCCGCCTTCCTCCAGCTGAATCCTCTCCACTTCATACTTCCACATATTGTAAAACAGAGAGCAGAGCAGGGATAAAAGCAGGGCCGAGATAAAGGCTGCCGCCATAACGGAAACGCCTGAGGAACGGTTGTTTTTCAGATAGGATGATGAATATTCCCTCCACATATCGGTCACCTCCGCCTCTCGTCGCCGACGATCCGCCCATCCTCCAGGGTGACGATGCGGTCCGCCGCCAGGGCCGCCTTTTCATCGTGGGTAATCAGCAGAATCGTCTGCTCCAGATTCCGGTTGGAAAGCTTCAGCATATCGATGATCTCCCTGGAATTTTTCTGATCCAGATTTCCCGTCGGCTCGTCCGCCAGAAGCAGGGCCGGACGGTAGATTAACGACCGGGCGATGGCAACCCTCTGCTGCTGACCTCCCGACAGCTGCCCCGGCAGAGCGTCCAGCCGGTCGACGAGCCCCAGGGCGCTCACCACCTTTTCAAAATAATCCGGATTCGGCTTCTTTTTGTCCAGGGCCAGAGGCAGGAGGATGTTTTTGCGGGCCGTCAGCGTGGGGATCAGATTGTAAAACTGATAAACCAACCCCACCTTTCTGCGCCGGAAAATCGCCGCCTGGGTGGGATTTAAGCCCGCCAGGTCGGTTCCGTCCACAATGACCCGGCCTTCCGTCGGCTTATCCACGCTGCCTAAGATATGCAGAAGGGTGGACTTTCCCGAGCCGGAGGCCCCGACAATGGCCACAAATTCTCCTTTCTCCACCGTTAAATCAACCCCCTTCAGCGCCGTCACCTGGCTGCCGCCGGAGCCATAGACCTTACTGACCTTCTCGCACGTCAAAATATTCATTCAATTTACCCCTCCTGTCCGGATGCTGTTTTATTCCGCCGGCATTTCCTTCTGCCGCCGATACTTTATTCTATCAGGCGAGAATGACAGTTCCGTGACAGCCTCCGTGACAATTTCAATGGCAGTAAAAGCGTATTTCAAAGCAGGCTCCGCCCTCCGGCCGGTTCCGGGCCCCGATAATCCCGTTCTGCCGCTCGACGATCTCCTTTGCCAGGGCCAGCCCGATCCCTATGCCCCCCTCCGCCGCATTTTTTCCCCGATAAAACCGTTCAAAGAGATGGGGAATATCCTCCGGAGCAAATCCCTCTCCCTCATCCCAGATCCGTATCTCCGTATACAGAGGATTCTGGCTGTAAAAGCAGTGAACCGTTCCGCCCGGATTATGCTCCATCCCGTTTTTCATCAGATTCATCAGCGCCTCCATCGTCCAGTCCAGATCGACCCTGACAGCCATCCCGCCCTTCTCCGGTATATCGACGGAAGTATCCGTCGCCGTCATGATCTCCTGCAGATTCTCCGCCGCCAGAGAAAGAAGGGTAAAAACATCGGTTTCCTCCTGTTTCAGCGCCAGGGTTCCCGCGTCCAGGCGGGACAGAAGCAGCAGGGACTCCTCCAGACGGGTAAGCCGCAGAAGCTGCCTTTCGATCTGTCCTGCCTGCCTGTTTTTCTCCATGGTCTGCACCGTCAGGGAGATGGCCGTGAGCGGCGTCTTGATCTGGTGAGCAATATTGGACAGATTCTCCGCAAAGGCGCTTCTGGCCTGCACCGCCTTCTCCTTTGTCTGATAGAGATAGGTCACCGTCTTATAGATTTCGTCCTCCAGCTTGGAAAAATCATCCTCCCGCTGGACGGAGAGGACGGCGGCCTTTCCCGTATTCACCTGCTCCAGATAATCCGCCAGAGCCTGAATCCTCCGTCCCTCCCTCCTGTTCCGGCAAATCACCGCATAAAAGAAAAGCACGGCCCCCGGCAGGAAGGCCGCCAAAGCATACAGAAGAATCCGTCCCCGCTCCGGACCGGCGAAATCCGCCGCCTCGTATCCCAGCCGGGATAGGATATCCCCCGTCCCGTATCCTCCCGCATGTTCCCCTGTATATTCTCCTGCATGTTCTTCCGCACGTTCTCCCGCATATTTTTCCGTATATTCCTTCAGGGCCACGGCGACGATCCCTTCCGCCTGCGGCTCCTGGGCGGCAATCTCGTCGCAGACTGCGTCAAGCAGGCCAAAAGAAAGCTGGGCGTAATGCCGGGAAACCAGCGCAGCCGTAAGAGCCGCCGACAGCAGGCTGAGCGCCAGGGCAAACAGTGCCGCGATCCATGTGTTTTTCCATCCGCTCATATCCCTTCATCCTCCATGCGATCCTCCATGCGGTATCCCACACTCCGTATGGTTTTCAGGCAGGCCGGCTGATGAAGCTTGTCCCGCAGCCGCTTCATCGTGACGGTCAGCGTATTGTCGTTCACATAGCTGCCCTTCACATCCCAGACCTGGGCCAGAATCCCTTCCCTGGTCACCGTTCGCCCCTTGTTCTGCATCAGATAGAGAAGGCGCTGATACCCTGCGGCGCTCAAAATTATATCCTCCGACTGGCAGAAAACCGCCCGGCGGCTCTGGTCGAGGAAAATACCGCCGCAGGAAAGGTAGGCGTCTGACGCGGCCTTCGTCCGGCGAAGCAGGGCCTGGATCCGGGAATGCAGTACCTCCAGCGCAAAGGGCTTGGCCACGTAATCGTCGGCCCCGCTGGCAAAGCCTTCAACGATATCCTGAGCGTCCCCGCGCACGGTAAGAAAGATAACCGGCAGCTCCCGCCACCGACTGCGAATCCACCGGCAAAGGCTGTCCCCCTGCCCGTCCGGCATGTTCCAGTCGAGCAGAACCATGGCCGGCACACGGCAGGCAAGCGCCTCCCTCAGCTGCCCAAGCGCAGGAAACACCTTTACTTTAAACCCTCTCTGTTCCAGATATTCCTTTACGTTTCCCGCAATAGCCGGGTCATCCTCGGCATAATATAATTCAATCATCTATGGTTCACCCGCTCCCTCTGCTTTCCA
>CALWRE010000227.1 GCA_944383835.1 uncultured Lachnospiraceae bacterium
GGCTGCCATGGTCACGGCGGCCAGGATGCCGAAGATCAGCGCGAACGCCCCTACCAGCATCCAGACTCCTTCCGTCATGGTGAAAATTCCTCCTTCCTTCTGTCCTAAGTATTCTTCCACTGGGACCTTCTTGGGGGGTCACTGTGGACCTCCCCCCGGTTCAGCGTAAAGGTACAATGTTCCCTTGGCGGCAGATGTAAAAACGGTATTAGTTGCTTATTAAATCGATAAAAAAGCTTGTGACATGATTCACGTCAGAACAGGAAAAGAGAACCGGCCCCCTGAAAAGGGGGCCAGCTCTCTTTGAGTTAAGTTCTTTCAATTTTGAACATGTATTGGCAATTATCTGTAGAGCCCTTTTACCGCAGGATAAAGCGTTCTGAAATAACGATAACATGCTTCATATTTTTCCACAAGCTGAGGTTCAGGCTCTACCATCCCCACAACTTTCACAATTTTGCTAGTGGCTGCTTCCACATTTTGATATTCGCCGCACCCGACAGCAGCTAGGATGGCACCACCCATGGCGGGTCCCTCCTCACTCTCGGTCTCTTCCACCCGCAGATTCATGATGTTGGCAATCATTTTTTTCCAAAGGGGGCTTTTGGCGCCTCCACCGCAGATCTTCGTGCTGCTGACCGCCACGCCAAGGTCCCTCGCCACCTCCAGGGAATCCCGGAGGCCGAAGGCCACGCCCTCCAGGACCGCCTGCGTCATGTCTTCTCTCTTGGTATCCATGGACATGCCGATGAACAAGGCTCTCGCCCTGGGGTCGTTGTGTGGGGAGCGTTCTCCCATCAGATAGGGCAGATAGAACACCTGATTCTCGCCCAAACGGGTGATGGCTCTCTGCTCTTTCTCGTTGTCGGCAGTGCCGAGGATGTCCTCGGTCCACCATTTGTTGCAGGATGCGGCGCTGAGCATACAGCCCATCAGGTGATAATTGCCGTCGGCATGGGCAAAGGAATGGATACTGTTGAAACGGTCCACGCCGAACTTCTGGCTGGAAATAAAAACGGTACCTGAAGTGCCAAGGGAGATATTGCAGCGGCCCTCGCCTACAGTGCCGGTGCCGACGGCGGCGGCGGCATTGTCTCCGGCCCCGGCTACAACTTTTACAGAGGGGGACAAGCCCAGCTGTTCGGCCACTTCCGGCAGAAGATTCCCCACCACCTCATAGCTCTCAAATAGCTTGGGAAGCATTGCCTCTGTGATCCCGCAGATGTCCAGCATCTCCTGAGACCAACGTCTGTTTTTGACATCCAAGAGAAGCATGCCGGAGGCGTCGGACATATCGGTGGCGAACGCTCCCGTCAGCTTATAGACCAGAAAGTCCTTGGGAAGCATGATTTTTTCTACCCGTTGAAACGCCTCCGGCTCATTTTTCTTCATCCAAAGGATCTTGGGGGCCGTAAAGCCCGCAAAGGCAATGTTAGCCGTATATACAGAGAGCCTTTCGCGGCCTATCGTGTTATTCAGATAGTCGGTCTCCGCCACAGACCGGCCATCGTTCCAGAGAATCGCCGGCCGAATGGGTTGGTCCTCTTTATCCAGAGTGACCAGGCCGTGCATCTGTCCCCCTATGCCAATGCCGCCGACCTCAAGGGGATTTGCCCCCGCGATCAGCTCCTTGAGCCCTTCCAGGGTCTTTTCCAGCCAATCTTCGGGATTTTGCTCCGACCAACCGGGTTTGGGCAGTGACAAGGGATATTCCTTAGAGACGATCTTTCTGATGTGTCCCCCCGCCTCCATCAAAAGGAGTTTCACGGCAGAGGTACCCAGATCCACACCAATGTATAACATAATCCTCTCCTGCTCAGATTTTTATGACGGCCTTCACCAAGTCGGTCTTGTTGTTCACAGCTTCATCGAAGGCCTCTTGAATCCTGTCAAGTTCAAATCTGTGTGTCACGATCTGCTTAACGTCAATCGCTCCACTGGCGACCGCGGCGATGGCTTTGGGGTAGATATTGCGGTAACGGAATACACTGGTGATCCTGGCCTCTTTGTCCATGATTTGAGCAAAATTGAAGGTGATCTCCTCCTGAGAGGCAAGGCCCACCAAGGTGATGGTGCCGCCCCGGCGCACCACGAAGGGGGTCTGGGCAATGGTTACAGGAGAACCGGCAGTCTCGAACACCACATCGGCGCCCCTCCCGTTGGTCAGACGCTGGACCTCCTGAAGGGTGTCAGCCCTGCCGCTGTTGATGACATGGGTGGCCCCCAAGGCTTTGGCCTTTTCCAGCCGGGCATCTACCAGGTCCGCCACGATGATCTCTCCGGCGCCGTGGGCTTTGCAGGCCAGGAGTGTCACCAGGCCGATACAGCCGGAGCCCAGGATCACAACAGTATCGCCCACTTGTACTTCTCCCTGATTGACGGCATAAAAGCCGACGGACAAGGGCTCGATTAGGGCACCTTCTTCGGTACTCATAGTATCAGGCAGCTTGAAGCACATGTCCTCCGGGAATGCGATATACTGCTCATAGCAGCCTTGTACCGGGGGAGTGGCCAGGAACTGCACGTCGGGACACAGGTTGTAGTGGCCCGACTTACAAAACTCGCATTTTCCGCAGGTGATGCCTGGCTCCAGGGCTACCTTGTCCCCCACCTTGAGGGAGGTGACGCCAGGGCCGACCGCCTCGATCACGCCCGCGCACTCGTGACCCAACATGAAATCTTCTTCCAGATTTACCTTATAGGCTCCACAGTTCCCGTGATGGAAGTAGTGGACATCAGAGCCGCAGATCCCCACATACTCCAGGCGAACCAGGACTTCCTTTTCCTTGACCTCGGGCACAGGGATCTCCTTTAGTACCATCTTATCAGTGCCGTGCATAAAGGCTGCTTTCTGCATTTTCATATGGTTTTCCTCCATTCAGATTGGATGGTAGTCGCTCCTGCCACTGCTTCCTGATGCGTTGTTCCTGGCCCCGGCAGGGAGAGGCTGTTCCTGTTTCATAAAAAATGCCTGACAAGCGAAGACTTGTCAGGCACTCATTACACATTTTGTACGCCTGTCAAAGTCTTGCGCGCTTCGACAGTTTTAGTTTAGGGTGCCGTCTGCGGAAATCTCGCCGTTATCAATGTAGATCTGGATATACTCCTCCACGTTATCGGCATTGATCTCGGGAGCATCTACATAATCATTGACCTCTGTTACGTCCATCTCGCCGGTGAGCACGCGGTGAGCATAGTCCATATTCATCCGGGCCAGTTCGGAGGCATCCTGAAGCGCGGTAGAGGTCAGGAGCCCCTCCTGAATCAGGAGGCAGCCCTGGGCTGTTCCGTCCACGCCATAGGCCAGGAAGTTGGTGGTTCCATCCTCATTCACATAGTTGGGATCGTTCCGGATGGCCTCGATGGCACCGGCAGCCATATTGTCGTTCATGGAGATGATGGCGTCGATGTGGGTGCCGGACTGGACCCAGGCTTCCATCAGGGTCAGAGCCTCATCGCTGTTCCAGTTGGCGTAATCCTCGTAGAGAATGGTCACGTCAGGTCTTTCGCTAAAGAAGTAGGTATCCCAAGCCTCTCTTCTCTTCTCAGCGTGATAGTTGCCGGAGGGGCCTCTCAGAACCACTACATTGCCGTTTTCAGGGACCTCGGTCACAGCGCGCTCCGCGCTCACCCGGGCCTGCTCCACGGGATCGGCGTCCACGGTACCAGTTCCCTCCATGACGGAATCGTCATCGCTGCCATCCAGGTCGCTCTGGTGGGTGGTGGGGTTCGTGGTGATAACGGGGATACCCGCATCCACCAGCTGCTTTACATAGGGAGCCTGGGCGGCATTGTTGTTGGACTGCACAATGACCAGGTCATACTGCTGGGTGATGGCGTTCTCCAGGAGGCTGTTTTCGATGCTGTCATCGCCCTCGCCGCTGACGCAGGTAAGCTCGATGTCGGGATACTGCTCCGCGGCCGCCTGCATTTCATTGGTCAGCCAGGCCGCGAAGGTGTCGGCGCTGGCCCGGGCCACAAAGCAAACACGGTAAGTCTCATCTCCGCCGGAAGTGGTCTCGGCAGGGGTGGTGCCCGCCGGGGTGGTCTCCTCTGCGGTTCCGCCGCCGCAGGCAGTCAGAGCCATCGTCAGACCCATGGTGGCGGCCAAGAGCACAGCAACTAACTTTTTCCGTTTCATAGATCATTCTCCTTACCTTTTTTGATTGGTACAAAATGTGTATGAGATTTTGAAAATATATCACAGATTTAGGCGGGGAAAGGCCTCCCGGAGCTATAGCTGCTTATTATCCGGAGGCTGCGTGCCCTCCGGCGGGCACTGAGACTTCGAAGCTGTTTGGAGTCGCGCACTCTCCGTCGAAGTACCATGCGTCACTGCTCCCTTTTCGGGCTTCTCCTTAACGATAATTAGCTTTCCAGATTTTTTGCTCTTGCTGATCACGTCGAAAGAGACAGCCAGGACGATGATAGCGCCCTTGACGATTTCCTGAATGTAGGCGTTAATACCCCGCAGGTTCATAACATTTTCCAGCAGGCCGACGATAAAGGCTCCAGCCACAGTGCCACTGACAGTGCCGATACCGCCCACGAAGGAGGTGCCGCCTACGATGGCCGCCGTAAGTCCTGTCATCTCATAGCCTGTCGCTCCGTTGGGGAGGCCCGCGTTGTTCCGGGCCATAAAAATCATGCCTGCCAGACCCACTAGAATCCCGTTGATGATATAGGACTTGTAAATGCTTGCTTTGGTATTGATACCACTGGCTTCGGCGGCGCTGCGATTGCCACCTATGGCGTATATTCCACGGCCATACCTGGTGTGGTTGACAATATACCAGACAACAACCGTGATAATAACCACCAAGATCACTGGAACCGGAATGCCAAATACCATACCCTGCCCGATATCAACAAAATCGCCCAACTGCAGGATATTCTGCCCGCCGGTGTAATAGAGGGCGATACCACGGGCCACCTGCTGCATACCCAAGGTGGCGATAAAGGCAGGCACATTGCAGTTGCCTACGAAAAAGGCATTCACTACGTTGCAAGCCACTGCGACGGTAATGGCAACGACTACAGCGACGAGCATAGAGCCAGTGGCTTTATAGGAGGATACCGACAGGACGCCCGCCAAAGCCAGCACCGAGCCAGCCGACAAGTCCAAGAATCCGCTGACGATTAGGATCATCTCGCCGTAGGCAATCAGCAGGCCAACACACAGTTGCTTGGACACGTTCATCAGGTTATTGCCGCTCAGGAAGTAGGGGCTGATCAGACTGCAAATCGCAAACAGGACGATCAGCACAATGTAAATTGTATATTTTTGTAGGTACTGCGAGGCATTCTTCTTCATTTTCTCCCACCGCTCCTTTCTAACCTTCCCCGATGCCTGTGGCGAATCTCATGATGGTTTCTTGGGAAAAATCTGCTCCTCTTTCCACGCACCCGGTGATTCGCCCTTGGCACATCACATAGATGCGGTCACACATGCCAAGGAGCTCTGGAAGCTCTGACGACACCATGATCACAGCCCTCTTCTCCCGAACCATGGCTGTCATCAGCTTGTATATTTCGAATTTCGCCCCCACATCAATGCCTCTGGTGGGTTCGTCGAGTATCATGACTTCGGGGTCGCACAGCATCCAGCGGGTCAGCAGCACTTTTTGTTGGTTCCCGCCGGAGAGCTTGGATATTTCTGTATCCATGGAAGGTGTTTTTACGTTCATCTTTTCAAACATCTCTTTGACGTCGTTGCGCTCCTTTTTCCGGTGGGCGTAGCCGCCAAAGATAAAGTTTTTTAGGGAAGCCAGGCTGGCGTTCTCTTCCACGCTCCTGGGGGGGATGATCCCCTCCTCGCGCCGGTTTTCTGAGAGCATGACAAGGTGCTTTTTGATACTGTCTTCCGGAGAGCGTATCTTCTCCTCCCGGCCGTTGATATAGATCGCGCCTGAATCATAGGGGTCCAAGCCGAAGATCGCGCGCATGGTCTCCGTCCGCCCAGCGCCCACCAGTCCGGCAAAGCCTACGATTTCACCCTTTCTGGCATGGAAGTTGATATTTTCAAAAATGCCCTCTTTGTTGAGGCCCTTGACCTCAAGGGCCATCTCTCCCAACTCTACCTGCTCTTTTGGGTAGACATTTTCGATCTTCCGCCCCACCATCCGGGAGATCACGGTATCCATGTCGAGGTCCTCGGCCCGGTCTGTAGAGACCACAGTACCGTCCATCAGGATGGTGATGTCATCAGCGATCTGGAAGACTTCGTCCATCTTGTGGGATATGTAGATAATGGAGACACCCTTCTTTTTCAGCTCCGCGATTTTCTCGAAGAGGATGCCCACTTCACGCTCCGTAATCGAGGAGGTGGGCTCATCCATTATGATGATCTGGGCATTATTGGTGATGGCCTTGGTGATCTCCAGCATCTGAATGTCCGAGACGGTCAGGGTCTTCAGCTTTTGATCCGGAGCATAACTGAGCCCCTCCTCTTTGAGGAACCGTTTGGCATCCGTGCGTACTTTTTTCCAATCTACCCGCCCCAGCTTGGTGACAGGCAGCCTGCCGAGAAAAAGATTTTCCTCCACAGAAAGGTCTGAGACATAATTGAGCTCCTGCGCTATCATAGAAATTCCAAGCTCCATCGCCTGGATGGGGCTTCGGATCGTGACTGGCTGATCATCAATATAAATTTGGCCCTTATCCGCCTTGTAGATCCCCATGATGATCTTCATCAAGGTGGACTTTCCCGCCCCGTTCTCTCCGCAGAGGGCATGTACGGTTCCCTTCCGAAGAGAAAAGTTGATGTCGCTGAGGGCCTTTACGCCAGGGAAAGACTTTTCTACACCGGAGACCCGCATCTTGATATCGCTCAAACCCTGCACCTCCCTTACCAGTTTTCAAACACTTAAAATTTATGGGCTTATATTATTACTTTTATATATCTTTTGTCAACCTTTTTATTTAATATTGTATAAATAGATAATTTCAACCTCGCATTTTTATTCAAAACATACATATTACTTTCTATATATCCTTTGTCTTTGACATATTAGGCGCCATAAATAAGTAAATTATTTTATTTATTTTATATGCCGAGCGCAGTTGACTATTCTAAAGTTTTGTTATATCCTTATCATAAAGAATATACAAATAAATTGATGAGAAAAGTTGAGTTTTCTGTTTATGACGGATACGATGTTAAAGACAAAAAATTCAGGAGACATTTTCCGCATCGTTTATGCTTTGAAGCAGTGTACACGCCAGCAGATATCGGTGCAGCTCTCCCTCAGCTTGCCTACTGTTACACATAATCTAAAGCAGCTGATCGAACAAGGGCTGGTATATAATGCTGGCGCACATCAATCCACCGGAGGCCGAAAAGCGAATCTTTACCGATGCGTGGCCAATTCAAGGCTCGCTCTAGGCATTGATATTACCAAGCATCATCTGTCATTGGTCCTTATTAATCTGAACCTTGAGATTGTTGATAAAAAGCGGATTCGCTGTGTTTTTTGCGACTCTGACAGCTATTTCGAAAATATGAGCCGCGAGCTCCAGGATATCCTTTCAAAGAACCACGTGAATGATGGCAGGTTGCTTGGAGTTGGGATTTCGATGCCAGCTATCATCAATTCGGATCAAAAGTCTATTTCCTACGCAGAAGTCATTCAGGTTGGAGAAAATATATATGAGCGGATGGCTGGCCATATCACATATCCTTTTCTACTGTTTAACGACGCGAATTCCGCAGGCCTTGCCGAAAGCTGGATATCGGATACCAGCAACGATATGACGTATCTCTTTCTAGGCGGAAGCGTAGGCGGCGCACATATGACCGGAAAGCAGATCCAATATGGCTCCAATCAGAGGGGTGGAGAGTTTGGGCATATGTGTATCGCGCCAGGCGGAAACCTGTGCTACTGCGGGCAAAAGGGTTGCCTAGATGCTTATTGCTCAGCCAAGATACTGTCGGATTTTACAGGTGGGAATCTAGGGGCTTTCTTCGAAGAGCTTAAAGCCGGAGAAAATCTGGGATATCGCAGAATATTTGACCAGTATATGAACAATTTGGCCCTTGCGGTAAAAAACCTCCGCATGTGCTACGACTCAGACATTGTGCTGGGCGGTGCCGTGGGATCATATATGTCAGATTATATTGACGAGTTCCGAAATAAGGTGGCAGCTTTGGACCCCTTTGAGAAGGAGATGGACTTTATCAGAGTCTGCCATTATAAGACAGAAGCGGCTGCGGTAGGATCAGCTATCTACTATATCAACGCATTTATTGAGGGGCTTTGACGCCCCTCTTTTCATGCTTGAAAGGCTGGAAAAGGCAGCATTTTATATAATGTTGTTGCTTTTTGATCCCATATCAAAATGAACAGTCCATCTTCATTTCGCTCTCCTGAAAGGTCTGCTCCTCCACCAGGTCCTCGTTCCAATCTTTTCCCAGGGAGCATAGCCGCTCCGTGGTGAGGCCCCACTTCTCTAGGAGCCACCCCATCCGATCCGCCGCCAGTTTTCCAGCCGGGTCATTGTCAAAGCAGAGGGCGGCGTGGGTGAGGGTCGTGTCCCGCTCCAGCATCCCCAGCACCGGTAAGGAGGCGACGCCGCAGCAGGCCACATAGCTGTGCCGCTGCCAGTCCTCCGGGTGGAGGGTGAGGAAGGAGAGGAGATCAATGGGGGCCTCGAAGGCGTAGAGGGTGTCGCTCGTTCCCTTCCAGTGAAAGGCGTAGTGGAAGTCGCTGCCCGCCACGGTGAGGCGCACGGACTTCCCGGCGCTGTTGGTGCTCCGCTTGTGGGCGTGGCGGGGGACGCCGTGCTCGTCGGTCCCCACGAAGACGGCGTTGTGGTATTGGGCGTCCTCGTAGATCAGCCCTGCCCGGAGGAAGGGCCGGAGGACTTCTGGGGAGATCCTCCGGGTCCCCGCCAGATAGGCGAAGACCCTTCGATTATTCTGTGCCGGAGGCGGGAGGGCGAAGGGCGCCTTCTGTCGCTCCGGCTCCGGCCGGGCGGCGGGGTACCCCTGCCCCTGCTCCCCTCGCAGCAGGAGAGAGACGGCCTCCGGGTAGCTCAGGCCGTAAAAGGTCTGGACGAAGCCCACGGGGCCGCCGCCCTTCTCCTGGGCGTGGTCGTACCAGCGGCTCCCCCGGATGGTGACGCTGTGGTCTGAGCCCATGCGCCGCTCCGGCCCGGACTTCAGCAGCCGCTCTCCCCGCATCCGGAGGAACTCCTCCAGGTCCACCTCGTTGGCCCGGCGCTTTTGCTCCTCGGTGAATGGAATATAGGTTTTCACGGATCATCCCTCCATCTGATTTAGTTTTACTGCTGCCCCATGGTTTGCTCCTCGTGGTCGTCCGCCTTGTGTCCCATGGCCAGACGCTTGTCCAGGAGCTGGCGGCGGCGTTTGCGGTCCATCCGGATGCCACGGTGCATGAGGTCTGTCTTGCAGTTGTCCTCAAAGAGCTGGCCCAGGTCATGGAAGAGCCTCGTAATGGCTGCTATGACGGCTTGGTCTTGCTGCCGTTGAACAGGACCACCGCTCTGATGGGCAGCACGCTCCGGCGGCGGAGTGGCAGCCATGGTTTCCTCCAGCGGTGCTTTGTGCTCTGTCTCCCTGGCATGCTCACTGCCTGTAGGCATTTCCTGGCTGTGCTCAGTATGATCCTCCATTCCTGTGCTCAACCGCAGTGCCTCCCGCACTACCAGGTTCCGCACGGTTTTGAACTCCTTCTGTTGGGAGAGGGGGAGCCGCTCCGGCAGGGCCTCTGAGTAGGTCCGGCAGATCTCCTCCCGCATCTGGTACCAGAGCTCGTAGGCTTGCGCCACTCGTCTGTCCTGGGCCAGGAGGTCCACGATCTCATCCACCACCGCCTTGGTCCGGGGTGGCAGGTAGCCGTACACCTTTTTGCCCTTGCTGGTCCTCAGCCGCTTTGCCAGGTCCTCCAGGAGCAACTCCAGCTTTGGGCTCTCTACTGTCCCAGTTTTCATCTGCTGGATCAGCTCCACCATGGCCTGCCGGGCCTCCCGCTGGAGGGTGTCCCGGTATTCCGTCTTTTGTTCGTAGACGTGGAGGAGGTCCTGCTGGTAAACGCGCCGGGCGAAGGCGGACTTCACCTGGCGGATGCCCGCCTTGGTGAGGTAGCCCTCTTTCGGGTCGGTGGAGAAAATGACCATGTGGATATGGACCTGCCTCTCCTTGCGGTGGAAGGCGGCGTACCACCGGAGATGGTCCGGATGGATCTTGTAGCCCCGGGCGATCTCCGGCAGGCAGGCGCGGACCAGGTCCCGCCACGCCTCCGCGTGGTCGTAGCCCAGCCGCTCCGCGTCCTCCCGGCGCAGGGCGATCACTGGGGTCCACACGTTCCCTGGGTGCTCCGCCACCTCCCGGACGGCCTGGGCGAGGTTTGGGACCGTCCCGCCGGCGTCCCAGAGGCCGTGGTCTCCTTCCTTCTGGACCCCAGGCC
>CALWRE010000228.1 GCA_944383835.1 uncultured Lachnospiraceae bacterium
AATTTCAGCCATTTCATTTTGTCTATACTCCTGTTTTCTTATTGAATCCGTCTTATTGAATCGGCGCCTTGTTGTCCGCATCGTTTCTCCGGTATCCGGCTATCCGGTCCACCTGGTTTTTCAGTGTGCCGCCTGTCATAAAGGCATGCAGGTTCGACGCCGCAATCCGCATAATCCTCTCTAACGTCTCCGGCAGATGAAAATCGCCGGACACATGGGGCGTCAGAAGAAGGCCGGGCGCATCCCACAGCGGATGATCGGCCGGCAGAGGCTCCGGCTCCATCACATCGATGCAGGCTCCCGACAGCCGGCCGGTTCGCAGGGCGTCATTCAGGGCGAAGCTGTCCACCGCCTGCCCCCGTCCCACGTTCAAAAGAACCGCTCCCTTCTTCATCCGGCTGAAACGATCCGCATCGAAAAGATGGCGGGTCTGGCCGGTACCGGGCAGGCACAAGGCCACATAGTCCGCAGCCGGCAGAAGATCATCCAGCTTATCCATGCCGTACAGTCCCTCCAGATAAGGCGGGCAGCCGCCCATATGCCGGCGAATCCCAATCACATGGCTCCCCAGCGCTTGCATCCTCTTCGCAAATTCCCCGCCGATATCCCCCAGACCGACCACCAGGGTATGGGAACCCCAGATCGAACGGACCGGCCCGCAGTCGGCCCAGCGCTTTTCCTTCTGGGCATCATAGTAGCCGTCCAGATGCTTGATCTGCATCAAAAGCTGCCCGATCATATGCTCTGCGATCGCCAGGCCATAAGCCCCGGAGGCATTGGTGAGGATCGTCCCCGGAGCCAGAATCCCCTCTCCGACGTACTTGTCCGCCCCGTCGCTCCCCAGCTGTACCCAGCGAATGTTGTCCCGGCCCCGCAGCCGGTCCGCCGGAATATTGCCGATCACTGCCGAAACGCTTTCCAGCTCTTCATCGGACGCCTCCCTCGCCCGCTTATAGATGAGCTCCGCTCCCGGAGCCGCCTGGGCGAAACTCTCCTTATGCCGGTCATTTGCCGGCAGCGTCACCAGTATTTTCATCCGCCAAGTCCTCCTGCTCTTCTTTTCGTTTTTCATTATCTCCCTTTTCATTATCAAGGGTAAACTATCCTTCAGACTTTTGCAAACACTTTTTTGCTCAAAAACATGGAATCCATCAAAACCAAAGGGATTCCAAAAGAAGCGATGCATTGTTCGAGATAAGGAAGCAAAAAATTTATATAAATGTAAATAAAAAAATCAAAAAAACAGCTTTTTTTGTTTTGTTTTATTATTTCTTGTGGTATACTATTTCTGGAGGTGTTTTCAATGTTGATTGAATTTCGTTTCAAAAACTACCGTTCTTTTCGTGATGAAGCAGTACTTTCTATGGAGGCAGCAGGACTGAGTTCATTCAAAAACAGTTTAATTCCCCTTTCTTCAACCGTCAAATTGCTGCCTGCTGTTGCGATTTACGGTAAAAATGGCGGCGGAAAGAGCAATGTGATTCGCGCATTCTGGCTGGCAGTACAGTTTATTTGCAATGCGCAGAGAACGCAGCATGAAGGCGCTGCTATTCCGGTAAACTGTTTTGCGCTCAATGACTATTCAAGCGAACAGCCGACAGAATTTCATTTTATATATACCGTAAATGGCATCAAGTATTGGTATGGTTTTTCCGCTACAAGAGAGAAAATATTTACGGAGTATCTATATCATGCGCCAAAAGGACAGAAAGCCCTCATTTTCTCCAGAGAAGGCCAAAAATTCACTTTTACAGAAGAAAAAACAAAGCGCCGTATGATCAGTGAGATGGTTGCTGAAAATCAGCTGTTTTTTTCTGTGGCCTGTACAATGAATGACACCTGTTGTATTTCGGCTATGCATTGGTACAGAAATTACGTGTTTTTTTCAAGAGATTACTCGGATATTCCCCAGCAGCTTCTGGCATACTCGGAAGATAAAAATATGCTGAAGGCAATTTCTGACTATACCAAAGCGGCCGATCTCGGCATCCAAGAAATGCATTTTGAATTTGACAGCAAAGAAATTCGCGATGATGCATCCCTGCCGGATAATATTCCGGATGATATCAAGTCAGCTCTGGTGCAGTTTATGCATGTATTAACAGAAAATTCAGCAAATGGTGATATTCGGCTGAAAGTCGGCGAAATTTCGGCAAAAGCCTGCCATTCCGGCGAAAACCGTAATGGACAGCAGGCAAGTTATATGCTGGAACTTAAGGACGAGTCTGACGGAACGCGAAAATTGATGGCCTTGGCGCCGGCAATTGAATCTGCATTGCGCACGGGAGGCCTTTTATTGGTTGATGAGTTAGAACGAAATTTGCATCCTGTACTTGTAAATTTTATCGTTGCCAAATTCCAGAGCAAACGTTCAAATCCAAATGGAGCGCAGATTATCTTTACCACTCATAATACGGAGCTAATGAATCTGGAACTGCTTCGTAAAGACCAGTTATACTTTGCAGATAAGCACGATAAGGAGGGTACGTCTGAACTATACAGCATCAGCGAATTTGCGACGCGAACCACAGAAAACATCCGAAAAGGATATCTTGTCGGAAAGTATGGCGCTACGCCGGATGTTGAGATCGAGGAGGTGGAATAAATGCCTCGTCAATTAAAGTGTAAAAAACCATATATTGTTGTTTTTTGTGAGGGCGAAAGCGAACAGGCGTATATAGACTTTCTGAAAAAGGAGTTTAAGGACGTTGTATCTATCAAACGCCCCAATTCTACTGGGCTTTTTGATGAAGCGGACAGTAAATTCAAAAAAGACAAATCTTATCGGGATTATGCTGAGGTAACAGATGAAATTTGGTTTTTCTTTGATGTGGAAACAAAAGGCATCCAAGAATGGGAATATCGCTTAAAAATAATCAAACGGCTGCGTTCTTTACGAAAAAAAACCCGGCATTAAAGTAAGGCTGCTGATGATAACCGGATGCGTTGAATATTGGTTTATGCTGCATTATAAAATGTTTGCCCCACCCATTCATACTGTCGCAGAAAAAGAACGCGTAATAGCTGAGTTAATAGAAAAAGTTCCCGATTACCAAAAAGGGGTTCTTCACTCCACCTCGAAAATTGCCCGGAATTATCCCGATGCAGTCAAAAATGCCAAGAAAGTCCTCTCCAATCTGCTGCAAGACGGGCTCCCCACTCTAGAAGATACGGATGAGCGGAATTGCTGGCTTTGCAAAAAATGCCTTACTTTTTCCAATGTTTATGAAGCGATTGATTTTCTGACGAGTTTAAAATGACCCGCTTATATGAAACTTAAAATAAGGAACTTAAAATAAGCACTGCAAAAGGCACTGCAAAAATACTGGCCTGCGCATTGACAAAAAAATTCAGATGCATTAAAAGGTTCGTTGGCTGGAGGGCAAATCATTCAGTAGAAATGGTGAGCTGGATAAAGGCACAGACTGAAATGTCTGTACTTTATCCGGCTTTTTTCATTGCAGAGGAGGAATTAACAAAGTGGATTTTCTAAATGGAAAAATTAAAACTCTTTATTTCAAGTATCTTGCGGCTGCCTTTGGCAGCGCCCTGATCACTTCTATCTATTCCATCGTGGATATGGCCATGGTGGGCCAGTATCATGGGCCGGAGGGCACGGCGGCTCTGGCGGCCGTCGCGCCGATCTGGAACATCATTTATAGTCTGGGGCTCTTAATGGGAATCGGCGGTTCCGTTCTTTTCAGCACCATTCGAGGAAAGGGAGATGGCCAGGAGAGGCGATCCAACGAATACTTTACCGTTTCCATCATCGGCTCCGCTGTTCTTGCCATCCTTGCGTGGATCGTTATCGCCTTTTTTGACCAGCCGCTGCTGCAGTTTTTCGGCGCGGAAGAACACACCCTCACTTTGGCCAGGGAATATGTCCTGCCGATCAAATTCGTAATACCCTGCTTTCTGTTTACGCAGACGCTGGCGGCTTATCTGCGCAATGACAAAAACCCCACGCTAGCCACCGCCGGCGTGCTGGCAGGCGGTATCTTCAATGTATTTGGGGATTACTTTTTTGTTTTCACCTGTGATATGGGGGCATTCGGCGCGGGGCTTGCTACCGCTGTCGGCACGATGATTTCCATCATCGTCATGCTGTCCCACTTCTTTACGAAGAAAAATACCCTGCGGCTGGTTCGTCCTGCCAATCTGTTCCGGAAATTCCGGGAAATCTCCGTAACCGGGTTTTCCACATTCTTCATTGATATTGCCATGGGAATTCTGACGATTTTATTCAACCGCCAGATCATGACCTATTTAGGGACAAACGCCCTATCCGTATATGGGGTGATTGTCAATATCAGTACCTTTGTGCAGTGCTGCGCCTACAGCGTCGGCCAGGCGTCCCAGCCGATTCTTTCCACCAATTTCGGCGCTGGAAAAGGCGGGCGCATTCGCGAGACCCTGCGGTATGCCATCGGAACGACGACCTTTTTCGGCATTATCTGGACGGTGCTGAGCCTTGCGATCCCCAACCAATTCATCCGTCTTTTTATGTCGCCTACGGAGGAAATTCTGCAGATTGCCCCGACCATTATTCGGGACTACGGATTGTCTTTCCTTCTGATGCCGCTTAATATTTTCTCTACATATTACTTCCAGGCTGTTATGAGGCCGAAAGCGGCCTTTGTGGTTTCCATCGCAAGGGGATTGGTCATCAGCGGTATTTTGATTTTACTGCTGCCTGCGGCGGCCGGAGCCAATTCGATCTGGTTTGCCATGCCTCTCACAGAGCTAGTTGTGGCAATTTATGTCGTGTGCATGATTGCCCGTTACACAAAACAACTATCAACAGAAAGGAAGGAAAAGCATGAATAGGATCATTACCATCGGACGGGAATTCGGAAGCGGCGGACGGGAGTTTGGACGGCGGCTGTCGGAAAATCTGGGATTCGCCTATTACGACCAGGAAATCATCCGCGAAATTTCCAAGAGAACCTCCCTGTCCGAGCAGTATGTGCAGGCAGTCGTGGAACACCGGCCCTCGTTTTCTTTCCCCATCCATATCGGACAGAGCTTTTATGCTTTGGGGAATCCGGCTTTTGAACAGACCATGACGGTATATCAGGAGCAGGCGCGTATTATTACAGAAATGGCCGCCAAGTCCGACTGCGTCATTGTGGGGCGCTGCGCGGATCATATTTTGAAAGAGCACAAGCCTTTCCGCATTTTTATCTACGCAGATATGGAGAGCAAACTCAAACGCTGCCGCGAAAAAGGCCCGGAGGATGAAAATCTCTCCGATAAAGAGCTGCGGCAGAAAATTTCCGGCATTGATAAAAAACGCGCCAAGTATTATGAGTTCTACACCGGACATTCGTGGGGGGATAAACTGAATTTTGATCTCTGCATCAACACGACGCAGACCATTATCAAAGAAATCGTTCCTGTTATCGCGAAATTGTTTTAACCCATTTCCATTTAACCCATTTCATCTGAAAAGGGGCTGCCTGGTGGCAGCCCCTTCTGTTTGCGAAAAATGCAACTCCGGTTTACCCTTACTCCACCACAGTCACGGAAGTGATGTGGGGATTGACGCCCTCATACCAGTAGAGGAAGCCTTCCATATCGATGGTCTGGCCGATCTCCAAAGCCTTCACTGCCGCGTAAACCTCCGTGCTGCTGTCGCACAGGTAGGACTCGATGGTGAAGGTGTAGGTTTCTCCGTTATAAGAAGCGTTGAAATACAGGTCGTCTCCCTCGGTGCCGGAACCATCCCAGTTGTACAGGAAGGCCACGTCGTTGCCGTCGGCATCCTGGCCGGCCGCCTCCACGGTCATGCCGGTGAAGGAAACAAACTCATTCTGATGGGACTCCAGCTCGTCGGTGCCCAGAAGCTCGGTCACGTCCGTAGGCTCCGCAATAAAGGGATCCCCGTCGATGATCTCAAAGGTTCCGTCCATGATCTCCACCTCGCCGGACCACTCGGACTTGTAGCCGGTCACGCGGATCCAGGTGCCAGGGGTCAGAAGAGCGTAGTCTTCTTCGGAGCAGGCCATGTTGTAGAAGAAGTATCCGCCGTCCTCGTCCTGGGCGTATACCGTAGCCTGATCCTCCCACCAGGACTGCTTGGCCTGTACGGCCGCCTCGACCACCACCTGGGTGTCCAGCTCGGCCGCCATGTACTCGTCGTAGCTCATGACGGTGACAGGCTCAGCCGCCTCCGTAGCAGCCTCAGTAGGGGCCTGCGTCGCTTCTTCCGTCTCCTCCTGTGCAGCCGTCGTTTCCGCCGCCGTGGTCTGGGCGTTGTCGCCGCCTGCGCAGGCCGCCAAGGACAGCATCATCACGAGAGCCAGAAGCATTGCCAACATTTTTTTCATACTGATTCTCCTTTTTTGCCTTGTGTGATATAGTGGTAAAATGCCGGCGGGCGTTCAGCCAAAGCCGCAGTCCCAGCGCCGGCATCAACCCGACGTTTTTATTATAACCGAAAGTCCGGGGAAATCAATGCTTTCTTTTCTGCAGGATCAGATATAAAAGGATCAGCACCCAGACGGCCGCGATTCCGGCCAAAAGGGCTTTTGCGGTGCCGGGCAGGGGACCCAGGTCCACCTCCTCGCCGGAGGGGCCTCCGTAGTCGCCCAGATGGTACAGGGCCTGGATATCCGCAAAAAGGGACTCCATATAAGCGTCGTCCACCGTCTCCCCGCGGCGCATGGATTTGGTCACTTCCTCGATCAGCTGGCCCGCCGCATCCCGCAGGGAGGTGGAGCCGTTGAACACAGGGGTCACAAAGGTATCGTCCATATGGGAAAGCAGAAGCTTTGCCGCATCGATCTTCACTTCATAATGGGTGTCGTTGTCCTCCCCGGCCCTGGACAGATAGTCCTGGTACTCCGGCGCGTTCTGCGCCTTCGTCGTCACCGGCACATAGCCCTCCGTCTCCGAGTAGGCGATCTGCACCTCGTCGCTAAGCAGGTACTGGACAAAGAGCCAGGAGGCCAGCACCTCCTGAGGGTCGTCCTTATTGAACACACAGACCGAAGGCCCCTGGGAAATCATCTGGGGATTCTCCGGATCAAACTGGGGAATCTCCATCACCTCGATCTCGAAATCCACCAAGGATTCCTCGGCGATATCCAAAAGAGGGGCATCCGTCCCCATCCAGGTAGCCCCCGCCGTGGAATCCATGGCAAAGATACACTGGCCGGCGTTCAGGAAATTGGCCGGGTAGCCGGAAATCTTAAAGGTAGAAAAGGCTCTGGTTCCGGCGTGCTCGGCGATGGTGTAGAGCAGCTCCCTGGTGGTGTCGTTGAAAATCCGGATTTCCCCCGTCTGCGTCGAATAGCCGGCGTCCAGCTGCTTTAACATCTGGATCATCATATTGTCGGTGGACTTATAGATGATGGGGATCAGCACCTCCTGGCCGTTGAGCTTAAAGGTCCCGTCCTCATTTTTTTCCATCGCAGCCTCCGCCACCTCCCAGATGAAATCCCAGGTCAGCGTCTCCGGCAGCTGAAAGCCCAGGGCCTCCACATAGGTTTTGTTCACGTAGCAGGCCTCGGTGGAGCGCATGTAGGGCACCGTGTAATAGTGCCCGTTAAAGGAACACTCCTCCAGAAACTGGGGGACGATTTCGTCCTCGGTCGGCGCATCGAAACGCACCTCGCTGCCGCCCAGCCCGTATTTTTCATCGGTAAACAGGTCGTCCAGCGGCGCCACCACATTTTCGCCGGTCAAGTAGGTGGCGATATGGTCCGGATAGGTGATGCAGACATTGGGCGTGGTCCCGGTGGAAATATTGGTGATCACGTCGTTGTAAATATCGCCGTAGTCGGTATACAGCCGCAGATCCACCGTGATATTGGGATAGAGCTCCTGAAAATCGGCGATGGCCTGCCGGTAAATATTGGTCTGGTTGATATTGGTATCGTTCTTGGCCCAGAAAGTGATCGTGTAATCCTGGGAGGCGTCAAATTCCTCCGGCACCGTAAAGGCCGCCTGCTCCCGTTTCCCATGGCAGCCGGCAAGAAGCAGCATGCACAGCGCGGCGAGGAGGACAGCCGCTGTCCGCCTTCTTTCTCTGCTTACCCGCCCGCTTGCCGTTCCTTTTCTCCATCCCTTCATCCGCCTGCTCATCCTTTCATTCCTCCTCTTGCCACACCCTCCATGATCTTTCTGCGGAAGACCAGGAACAGGATAATGAGCGGCACCGAAATCACTACGACAGCCGCCATCATCGCCGGGATATTCTCGCGGCCAAAGCCGTTTTCCCGTATCTCCTGGATTCCGTTGGACACCAGGTAGTAGGCCGGATCGTCGGTAATCAGCCGGGGCCATACATAGGAGTTCCAGCACTCGATGATCTTCAGGATCGTGACCGTGACGATGGTGGGCCGGCAGATCGGCACCATCACCTTCCACAGATATTTTAAATCCGAGGTTCCGTCCACCTTGGCCGCCCGGTACAGTTCGTCGGGCACCTGCTCGAAATTTTCCTTCAGCAGGTAAATGTAAAAGACCGAGGTCACCGACGGCAGGATCAGTCCCGTAAAGGTATTGCGCAGATCCAGGTTGGTGATCGTCACAAAGTTGGTGATGACAACCAGCTCGCTGGGAATCATCATCAGGGACAGAAACAGGGTGAATACCAGGTTTTTTCCCTTAAATTCCAGTCTGGCAAAGGCGTAGGCCGCCAGGACGCTGACCACCACCATCAGCAGGGTGGTCAGCAGGGCGAAAATCACCGTATTCATCAGGTATCCGCCCAGGGGCACCGCTGTAAAGGCATTTTCGTAATTTTCCAGCGTGGGATGCAGGGTAAAAAAGGAGGGGACATACTCTGCATTGTAGGACGCATAGCTCTTCACCGACGTCAGAATCATCCAGTAGAAGGGAAAGAGCACGATAAGCGCCCAGACGCTTAGTCCCGCGTAGGTCAGCCCCCGCAGGACTCCCGACCGCCGCTTCGCGGCCTTTTCTATTTTTTCGTAATCGACTTCCATTCGTTTTTACCTCTCTCCTCAGGTTTCAGTACCGAACCTTTTTTCGGCTGACCAGCAGGTTGACGCAGGTAATGGTCAGCACAATAACAAAAAGGATAACTGCCGCCGCCGAAGCGTAGGACGGATAACCGCCGCTGTCCCCGTAGAGCATGTCGTAAACGTAGCCCACGATGGTATTCATTCCCGCCGCGTTTAAGTCGGTGCCGAATAAGGCCACCGCGTCGCTGTAGGCCTTGAAGGCTCCGATAAAGCCGGTAATTACCAGGTAAAAAAGCATCGGGGAAATCATCGGCAGGGTAATCTTGGTAAAGACCCGCAGCCTGGGCGTCCCGTCCACACGGGCGGCCTTATAATAATCCTGGTTCACCGAGGCCAAGGCGCTGGTCAGCACCAGGATCTTAAAGGGCATGACCACCCAGACCGTATAGAAGCAGAGGACAAACATCTTGGCCCAATAGGGCCCGTCGATAAAATCCACCGACTCCCCGCCAAACCAATTGATCAGGAGATTCACCATGCCGTCGGTGTATTCGGTCCGCTGGAAGAGGATCATAAACACCAGGCCCACCGCCAGGGTATTGGTCACATAGGGCAGAAAATAAATGGTTTGATAGAGCTCCCGCAGCGGCCGGATGGAGCTTAGGCCCACCGAGATCAGCAGGGCCAGCCCGGAGGACACGGGAGCGGTGATAATCACCAGGATAAAGGTGTTTTTCACCGCCTGCAGGCAATAAGGGTCGTGGAGCACATAGGAGAAATTGTATGTTCCCACGCCGAAATAGGTCTGAGAGGCGAAATTATACCCCTCCTCCACCGAGTAGATGATGACGTCGATCAGCGGATAGACCATAAAAAAGATCAGAAAAAGCAGCGCCGGCAGAAGGTACAGCCAGGCTTTTTTATTGTTCGTACTCATATCGCAGCCTTCCTTTCCCGAAATGCAGGGCCTCAGCCCAAAACGCAGGGAATCCTCTCCTCGGTTTCGCGATGAAACAGGAAGACCTTTCCGGGCTTCAGCGCAAAATGGATCTGGGCGGCGGATGCGTCCACCCGTGTTTCCGCGCTGATGATGGAGCGGAGCGTCTGTCCGGTGCAGGCAGGATGAGAAGAGAGGATGCTGATATCCCTTCCCAGAACCTCCACCCGCCCCAGCGCACAGCTAAGAGGGCCGTCCTCCTGGGGAAGAAAGCCCTCGGGTCTTATACCCACCCAAACCGGCTGATCCGGGACGCCTCCCGCTTCCAGGACGGCCTCGTCTCCGATATAGAGGCGTTCGCCCCGCACCTGGCCTTCAAATACATTGATGGGCGGAGTTCCCAGGAATCTGGCCACAAAGAGGCTCTCCGGATTGTCATAGACCTCCTGGGGTTTTCCCAGCTGCATCAAAACGCCGTCCCGCATCACCGCGATGCGGTCGGAAATACTCATGGCCTCGTCCTGGTCATGGGTCACAAACACGGTGGTGATCCCGGTCTGCTTCTGAATCCGGCGAATCTCCTCGCGGGTCTTTAGGCGCAGACGGGCGTCCAGATTGGATAAAGGCTCATCCAACAGAAGTACTCCCGGCATCTTGACCAGGGCGCGGGCAATGGCCACGCGCTGCTGCTGGCCGCCGGAGAGTTCTCCCGGCTTTCGGTCCATCAGCTCCTCAATCTGCACCAGCCGCGCCGTCTCCTGGGCCTTCGCATTCATCTCTTCTCTGGAAAGCTTGTCCTTTCCCTTGCGGTTTTCCAGCGGGAAGACGATGTTTTCCCGGACTGTCAAATGGGGATAGAGGGCGTAATTCTGAAACACCATGCCCACGCCCCGCAGCTCCGGCGAGAGGGCCGTGATATCCCTCTCGCCGAAAAAGATATGGCCCGCGGTGGGTTTTTCCAATCCGCAGATCAGATTGAGGGTCGTCGACTTGCCGCAGCCCGAGGGCCCCAGCAGGGCGAGAAGCTCCCCGTCCGCAATTTCAAAGGAAAGATCGTTTACCGCGGTCACTTCCCCCTGGGCCTTTTTCCCTCTCCCCGGAAATTTTTTCGTAAGATTCTGCAATACTATTTTCATGGTTTCGTTCTCCATTGTCACTGCCAAACTTTGTTATCCTCGATTATAGCGGATTTTCCGCTATTTCACAAGGCGGCGGCGCAAAATTTAACATTGAGAGCCAAATCCTGACTTTCTCTCCGGCCAGGCCTACGATGAGCGCAACTTTGACGGCATTATCGGATCGATGGAGCGGTGCTGCGCATCCTAGAGATAAAGATTTCTCTGGGAATCCTGAAATAAACAAAAAATGGCAGGAAGGAACACAGTCTGCGCTTTTTCTCCCTGCCATTTTTCGTCTTTTTTATTTACTGCCTCCCCCTGCGCTCCGCCGGCCCGCCTGGCAGGCTCTCGCCACAATTCCCCCGGCCCGGTCAATCAGCCGGTCGGCCCCGGCGGCGTCCAGGCCGCACAGAACCATCACAATCGCCGTTTTTGTGTGATAGCCGCACTGTCCCAACGCCTGTTCCGCCTGCTCTTTGGTGCAGCCCGCCGCCTCCTCCACGATCCGTGCGGCCCGGTCATAGAGCTTTTCGTTGGTAGGCCTCATATCTACCATCAGGTTTTGATAGGTCTTCCCCAGCTGCTGCATTGTAACCGTAGAAATCATATTGCAGATCATTTTCTGTGCGCTTGCCGCCTTCAGCCGGGTCGAACCGGTCAGCACCTCCGGGCCGGTCTCCGCTTCTATGGCCACGTCGGCCTCGCGCCCCAGCTCGCTTCCTCTGTTGTTGGCAATCGCCACCGTGGGACAGCCCAGGCTCCTGGCATAGCGAAGGGCGGCAATCGTATAGGGAGTCCGCCCGCTGGCCGCTATCCCGATAACCAAATCGCCTTTTCTCACCCCGTGCCTTTTCATGTCGGCGGCGGCAGCCTCCTCATCGTCCTCCGCCCCTTCCCTGGCTTTGATAAAGGCGCCCTCTCCCCCGGCCAGGATTGCCTGGAATTCATCGGTACAGCCAAAGGTAGGCCCGCATTCCACCGCATCCATGACGCCGATGCGCCCCGACGCCCCTGCCCCTATATAGTAAACATGGCCTCCTGCACGCAGGGCGGCCGCGGCCAGCCGGACGGCCTCTTCAACGGCTGGCAGCACCCGTCCGACGGCCTTGACTACCTCCCCGTCCTCTGCATTCATCACTGCGAGCAGGTCCTTTACCGACATCTGGTCCATGTTTTTTGTCCTGTCGTTTCGCGCCTCGCTCATCAAATTCCCAATATCCAGTTTTTTCATATGGCCTCCCCTGCTCCCGGCTCCCGTTTTCCGCCCGATCCGTCCGGATTTTTTCTAAAATGATAATAGGTTTCCTGCACCTTCATGCCATTTCTCTCATACAGGCGGCGGCCGTTATCCTCTGTGGAACGGAAATACGCTCTCTTCAGCCCTTCCTCAGCCATTTCCTGCCACATCCGATGCAGCAGCACGCTGCCCAGCCCCCGGCCGCGAAACTCCTCCGCTATGCCAAAGGGGCCGAAACGATCCTCATCCCCTCCGGCTCCTCTCTGTACATATCCCACGACCCGGCCGCCGTGCAGGCAAAGGAAACAATGCCTCTCCAGCTTTTTTTGCTGCATGGCACGCATCGCATGAACCCGCCAGCCCGTACTGAAATTTTCCTGCAGGAAAATAAGCAGGCTCTCCGCCCATTTTGCCTCGTAAGGTATAAAGGTAAAGCCTTCCTCCGACAGGCGCAGCTGCTTCTCACGTATCTTCTCCGGCAATTCATAGGCTGTCAGATCCTTCTCCATCCAGTAAGCCTTCGCGCCGGCCTCGTAGCCCCGGCGGCGCAGAAATTTTCGAGCTTCTTCCTCGCTCTCATGGACTCCCGGCGTAAAATAATAGGGGCTGTAGGCCGCTATCTCAATGCGGCTGCACCCTCTCTCCCGGAAGGCCGACTCCAGCCGGGAAAGGAGCTCCCCTCCCAGTCCCCGGTTCCGGAAATCCTTATCTGCGATCAAAGCCAGTATCCAGGCTTTTCCTTCCTCCAGCCCCCGCTCCAGATAGGGGTAACGGCGCAGGATGCCGATGGCGCAGCCCACAATCCTTCCGTCGGCCTCCGCCGTAAGACAGAGGGAATCGTCCCTATTTTCATCGGCCAAAAGGACAGCGGCCCACTCCCTTTCGTCGAGCGGGCAGTAGGGCAGGTTCCGGTTCCACAATTCCGTCAGCCCTTCCGTATCGCCGGGGCGCATCCGCCGAATCTTTGCGGTCAATCGAAACCGATATTCCGCCCCGTAACGGTAATGGGCCAGCTTCCACAGATCCTCCTGGGCTGCCCGGCCCACACAGTTGACACGCCGGTCCGCCGCCAGATCGCTCACCGCAATCTGCACCTCCCCGCTGTATCGTCCATAGAGGCTGTTGTCCACCGTCACCGTTCCCGCCGGGCGGGGACGGCCCGGCTGCGGAGGCACTTCGCCGGCGTACTCCGACATTTCCCTGGAAGACTGGGAGCGCAGCACCTGGGCGCTGCTGTCACGGCGGATGCGGTGCGTCCGGCCGCAGATGAGCTGAATCTCCTCCTCTGACGCATCCTCCTCCGGGAAAAAGGACAGCTCCCAGACCATCCCGGCCTCGCTGTACTGCCTGGCAGCCCATCCTGCTTCCTTCCTCTCCTCCAGCCGGCCTTCCATCTCACGGCGCTGTTCCTCCGCTGCCTGCCGGATCTGTCCCAGCTTCTCCGCCGAAAAATACTCGTCCGCTGCCATGAACCCCGTATTCGCCGGGCTGGCCGCCAGCTGGCGCACCGCCTGGGAAAGCTTCATCCGGCGGTGGGCCTCCACCGTAGGAAGGCCCTCGCCCACCGGCCCGCGGGGATTTTCATCATCGGGAATGCAGGAATACACCGGTATCCCCCGACGATAGAAAATATCGTTCTGGCTGAGGAAAAACTCATAGGAAAGGCCGCTCTCCGGCCGGGGATAATAATTGTGGCAGGCCCGCAGCCGGATTTCTTCATCCAGGGAGCGGAAGGCCCGGCACATGGCGTCAATCTCCTCTTCGCTGTAGATGGAAGCGTTCAGCACAAAGCCCTTGACGCCCCACTGTTCCCACATCCCGCGCACCTGTTCCATCGTATATCCGTAGTCCAGGCGGATAAAATCCACCCCGGCCTGCCGGATTCTCCTGTCATAGCCGGCCTGCTCCAGCAGCTCCCGGATCTGGCCGCCGCCCACATCCACGGTCAGGCTCAGCCCCAGAGAGCCGGCCTTTTCTCCCACCGCCTCCAAAAGCTCCATCTGGCCGACAAGCGTACACTCCGGCAGATGGAGGCTCAAAAAGACCTCGTCAAACCCCTGGGCGGCCGCTGTCTCCATGTATTTCTCCCATCTTCCTTCCGTCTTTCGTCCGGATGAAACGGCCGATATTTGTTCCGGGTAAATGGCTATACTGTAGTTCATTGCACCTCTCTCCCTTATTTCAATTCAAGCAGGATATCCTTATAGTTTTCCAGAAGCTTTTCGGGATTATCGGACAGCTTTTTCGCCACTCCGATAAACAGCAGGTCAATCGCAAAAAACTGGCCGTACCGCGAAAACATCGAGGTCAAACGCAGGATGCGCGGCTCATTGTTGGGAATCACAATCCGATAGTCGCTGAGATCGCACAGCTTGTTTTTCATCGTGCCGGAAATCGCTATCAGCTTCGCTCCCCGCTGCTTAGCCTTCCGGGACGGTACCAGCACCTCTTTTGTCAGCCCGCTGTTGCTGATCGAGATCACCGCATCCTTCTCCGTGCAGAGAGAGGAGTTGATGGTGCCCAGGTTTGAGTCATGGGTATAAATCGCCCTTTTCCCCAGCTTTATCAGCTTCTGCACCAGATCCTGGGCCACAATGCCGGAGGCCCCGACGCCAAACAGGTAAATGGTATCCGCAGCGGCCAGAATCTCCGCGATCTCTTCCAAGTCCGAAAGCCGGTTCATCTTCAGCGTGTCCTCAAACACGCACTGCATTCCGGCGAGCAAAGCGGCAGGAATCTTATCAAAATCCAATGACCACTCAAATTGTCCGCCTGCCTCCTCCTTCTCTTCCATGCTCATGGCAAGCTCAATCTTAGTATCGGCAAAACTGATGCCAAAGACCTTCTGCACGAAACGGGAAACGGATGCGCTGGAGGTTCCCGCCGCATCGGCCACCTGCTGAATGCTCATGCTCACAATGTCTTTTTTGTGTTCCAGAAAATAATCGGCGATCCTTTTGTCAGATTTGGACAGCTCATCATACACCAGACGTATCTTCCCTATCATAGCGTTTCCTCTTTTCGCAGACATTCTTGGGGCCAATTTTGCCAGGGCGAAATTCTCCGCTTCCAGCCCATGCGATTTCAGCGAATCCTCCCGTCCGCTTACGTCCGATAGCTGCGAAGCACCCTTCCCTCCCCCCGCAGGATAAACGGCGGGCAGGAAGCAGGAATCAGAACCGTTTCCGTATAGGCTAAGCGCTCCCTTTCCCCTTCCAGGCAGATCTCGCACTCTCCCTCCACGCAGGTGAGAATGGTATATCTTCCATCGGATGGAATGACAAAATTGTCCTTTATGTCTATTATATCAACAGAAAACAAGGGATGTCTAATAGCAGATTGTATTTCCCCAAGTTTTTTTTGCTGAAAATGCTTCACCTCGCAGGAAAGTTCCGGCTTCATTGCCTGAAAAGCCTCCTGGAGATCCAGCCTCCTGCCCCGTCCATAATCATAAAGACGGTAGGTGATTCCCCCGAAGCTTCCCACTTCCAGGGCCAGCATGTCTCCGCCGCAGGCGTGAACCATTCCGGCGGGAATCAGGGCCATATCCCCCGCCTGCACGGGATGATGCACCAAAAAGGGCTCCATGGCTCCTTCTTTCGCGGCCTTTTCCAGAACATCCATATCCTGCGTGTTTACCCCCGCCGTAATCCGCGCTCCTTCTCCGGCCTCCAGGATATACCAGGCCTCGCTCTTTTCCTGATCTCCCTTTTCGCGGGCCATTTCTTCATCCGGATGCACCTGGACGGACAGATCCTCCCTGGCGTCAATATAGGCCACCCGGACCAGCTGTCCGCTGTCATCCCTTCCCATCAGTTCTTCCGGGAATCGCCGGATCAGCTCCGCAATGCTCTCTCCGGCATATTTCCCTGAAGCCACGATATTCTCCGAACCGGGATAGGCGCAGACCTCCCTGGCAATCCCGATGTTCTCTTTTCCCTCCTCTGCAAGGCCGCGGATTCGCCGGAGCCGTTCCCCAGCCCAGACGCTCTCCTTATAAACCGGGCGGAGGCGCAAAGGCCCCCACCCTCGGCTGCCGCCGCTCATTCCTGCTTCTCCCATATGATTCTCCCCTCCCTCTTATAGCAGCGGTATGGGAACCCTTTTTCCCGAATCGACTGATGATCCTGCCGACTCGCCGGCAGACTGCAGGCTGCCACCGCCAGCACCTCGTCGCCGGCATTGATGATCCGGTGCGCGTAGTGGCCGTTGATATAGTGAAGGGAGCCGGGGAAAATTTTTTCTGCGTAAAAATCCTCCGCCCCGTCCCAGAACAGGAGAAATCCCGTCCCCTTCAGCCCGTAATAATACTCGTCGCAGTCCGTATCCCCGTGATAGTGCCCGCTTGTCATGGCGCATTCGCCGTCCACGGTAAAGGGGCGGATGTAGGTGATCCCCCACTGGAGATTCCCCTTCACCCAGGACTCCCGGTTAAAATTCTGGTTCAGAACCCAGTAAGCCAATTCGTCTCCATGCTCCGCCAAAGCCGCCTCGTTTTTATATACGCCGGTGCACTCCCTTACCAGCTTCTGCCGCCGCACCACATTCTGACCGCTCAGCACGCAGTCTCCGGCAAACTCCTGTATCCCTTTCGGCTCCCTGACAAATTCCATATCCGCTCTCCTTTCCTGTTTCCCGGCTGTTTTCCCGCCGTTTGTCTGCGCCCCTGCATTCCGCCGCCTTTATTTGCTGTCATCCTTATTTCCTGCCCGTATACTTCGGATTTTTATAGCGGGTGTAGCCTTCCTTCAGAAGGGTTTTATGCACCACCACCGGCTGATAGCCAGTTGCCTCAATCACATAATCCTCTATAGTGGCCGGAATGGTCACGATGTCCAGATAGGAAGCGTCGAAGCAGAATTCCGGATGGGTCCGCGAATAAACGCGGACGCTCTCGCCGTCCACCACGGTGACCACAGTAAACTGACCGTTGTTTTTTCCCTGATAAATCCCATGGGTGGCCAGCTCGATCCGTCTGGTCTCGTAATACATCAGCTCGGTTCTTCCCACTACGTATTCCGTATAGTCCTCCGTCTCTTCCACCAGGATCGGATCGATGGCAATATTCTCCCGGACCCACTGGGAATCCCGTTCAAAATGGAGCACCTTCTCCGCATTCTTCGTGTGGATGGGACGGGTATTCCCATCCCGGTCTTTACGGTTGTAATCATAGACCTTGTAGGTATAGGAGCCAATGGTAAGGCTGCCCAGTTCCAGGATCAGCTGGTTTCTCCCCGATGCGTGCACCGTGCCCGCCGGCAGCATGATCTGCCGGCCCGGAATGCTCTCCACCGAGTTGATATATTTGCGGTAATCGATATCCTCATGGGTTGTCTCCGACCGTTTCGCCAGCTCCAGGAATTCTTTTCCATCCCCGCAGAAGCCGCAGTAGGTTCTGGCCCTATGCCCTGTGGCAATCACATAGTAGGCCTCGTCCTGCCGCCCAAATTCATCGTAATTTTCAATGACGAAATCTTCGTCCGGATGGACCTGGACGGACATGTTTCCGTTGCTGTGCCAGGTATCGTCGTAATTAAAGCGGATGGGGAAATAGCCGCCGAATTCCTCCACGCAGCGCTCTCCCATCATCTCCGTCCCCTTGGACTGGACGAAGGTAGAGAAGGGAATGTCCAAAATGGCCTTTTCCGTCTCCACAACAATGCTCACTTCCATCGGGATCATATCAAACACCCAGGCCACGTTGGGAGCGATATCCTGGGGAAGGTTACGGATTTTGCGGATATATTCCCCTCCCCAGATTCCTTCCAGATACACCGGCTTCGCCCGGAAAGGATACTGGACCAGGACCGACAGCACCTCGTCCAACACTCTGCCCGGCATCATTACATAATTGCTTTCATCGCTCCCCAGAATATAGAGGTCGATCCTTCCCTCCTGCAGAAGCGCTTTCCTCAGCTTGACTGCCACTTCAAAGTCCACATAGTAATTACGCCGCATCAGCAGTGAAAAAGGCCTGCCTTCCCGATCACCGATATTGACGAATTTCTTCTCCCTGGCGCGGATAGCCGTTTCCTTTGGCGTCACATCGATATAAGCCACCGCATCCGCATAGGGACGAAGCAGATCGCAGGCGCTTCCCAAACCATAGAGGATCGTCAGTCCGTCTGCCTCTTCCTCCAGGGCAGCCTTCGCCTTTTCCGCGTCGATAAAATCGTCAATTTTTCCCGGGTACAGCCGGCCGAACAGCAGCACCGGGTCATCCTCATAGTTGAGCGGCAGGCTCTGCGCGGTAAGTTCCCCGATCTCCTCCTCTGATTTGTAAAGGCTTTTCATATCGGCCAGGCGGCATTTCAGGCCGGTGAGACACAGCCTGTCCGCTGCCGGCCCGACCAGATCCTCAAACTGTGCGCCGACATAGCCGTCCACAGCAAGGACACTTCCCTTCCCCCCGGACGGAAAGGCGGATTTGCAGTAAGAGGCGATTGCATCGATCACTTCCTCGTTTCCTGCCGTAATACGGTTCACTGTCTCCTGCGGCAGGGCAATCCGGTTTACCGCCCTAGGATCATCGTAAGCTAAGGGTTTAAACATAAAGCTCATCGTCTTTTCCTCCCTGTCAGGAGAAGCCGGCGGCTCTGCGCCGGCTCCTCCTCTTTTCTATTTTTACGGTTACTCTCCGAAAGCCTCCAGAGCGCTTTCTTTCACGCCCACTGCATAGGTGATGATAAAGCCCGCCACAATAGACACCGCGTAGGCCAGCAGATAGGCCCCCGGCCTGACGTTGACGAGCGCCCCCAGTATGCCGGACACATTCATCGTTACCGCTCCCTGTCCAGGGAAAAATCCCAGCACGGCTCCTCCGCAGGCCGCTCCCAGGCAGGCCGTTATGAAAGCTCTTCCAAGAGGCAGCGTCACGCCGTAAATCAGAGGCTCTCCAATGCCCAGAATGCCCGCCGGCAGACCGCCCATGATCGCTCCCCGAAGAGAGGTCTTCCCGCGGTATTTCATATACAGGGCCAGGGACGCTCCCACCTGGCCGCCGCCGGCCATAGAGCAGCAGGCATACAAAGGCGTTGACCCCAGCGTCTCAATAAAGGTTGTATGAATCGGCGACAGTCCGTGATGCATGCCCATCATGACCAACGGCAGGAAGAAGCCTGCAATAATCGCATAGGCCATGAAGCCTGCATTATCCAGCAGCCACAGGAAGGCACTGGTAATCACATCGGTGATCACGCCCGCCACCGGCTGAATTACATAGATCGTGACAAGGCCCACGATAATGATGGAAATCAGCGCGGGAAGATGTATCTTCAGCGCATCCGGCGCCCTTTTCTTTACCTCGCGCTCCACCACAGCGATCAGTGCGCCCGCCGCCAGCGCTGCCAGCGTACCTCCTCTGCCGTTGGTGAATACCAGGCCCAGAATCCCTACTTCCATTCCGGCCAGGCTTCCCAGATTGGTAATAATGCCTCCGGCAATCAGGCCCAGATAAGGATTTCCTCCCATCACCTTCGCCGCCGACATTGCCACCGCAATGTTCAGATATGTAAAGAATGTGCTCGCCAAGACATTCATCACAAACATGAACTGCGACGTGTCGGGATTGAAGAGTTCCACTCCGCCCACGTTGTAAATAACCGTCATGATCTTCATGACGCCAAACATCAGGCCGGCCCCGGCAAACACCGGTATCAGAGGGGTAAATACCTTGGAGAAGAAGCTGAAAATACCGGCAGCCGACCTTTTGGTCATTACAGCCTCGCCGCGCACCTCACTGTAGTTGATCCCGCCAATCTCCTTGATGGCCTTGCCGATGCTCTCCGCAGCGCCGGGCCCCAGAATAATCTGAAGTTCCGTTTCCTTCCCTATGACGCCCATGATTTCCTTTTCCCTGGTCAGCGCCTCCCGATCGACTTTTCCCCCGTCCTTTACGATAATCCGCAGTCTTGTCATGCAGTTTTCAAAAGTAACAATGTTTTCCGCCCCGCCCAAACCTTCCACGATTTTCCGGGCTAAATCTTTCTTTTCGCTACCCATAATGCTCCTCCATAAAAATGAACTTCTACCCGCTGTTGTCTTTCGCTGCATGTGTACGGTTGGCCATCCGTAAATCTTTTGCATTTTTATTCTACTATATGTGAAATTAAATTGCAATATGAATTTGAAAATTATTTTCCTTTAATCCGGATATTATTATGAAAATAATTTTCTTTCTTTTCTGAAACGAATACTGCAGTCTGCCGGGGCAGAATATCTGCCGGATGCAAAATACCCATTCGCCAAAACTGGACTGGTAAAAAAATAGAATTCTGGCCGTTTTAAACGAAGCCATTTTCTGCTATACTGTGCCCAATGGAGGTAAATGCAAAATGAAAAGAATTGTTACTTTACAGGACATATCCTGCGTCGGGCGCTGTTCCATCACCGTTGCCCTGCCCATACTCTCGGCCATGGGAGTGGAATGCGGCATTCTGCCCACCGCCGTCCTATCCACCCATACCATGTTCAAGACCTTTACGGTGAAAGACCTGTCCGACCAGATCGAGCCCATTTCCGACGCCTGGGAAAAAGAAGGGATTACCTTTGACGGCATCTATACCGGTTATCTGGCCTCCGGCAGCCAGTGCCGCCAGGTCTGCGATTTCTTCGGCCGCTTCGGCCGGCCGGATAATCTGATCCTGGTGGATCCGGCCATGGCGGATAACGGCAAGCTTTACGCCGCCTTCGACAGCTCTTTCCCGGCGGAAATGGCCAAGGTCTGCGCCCATGCGGACATTATCCTGCCCAACATCACGGAGGCAAGCCTGCTGACCGGCCTGCCTTACCGCACCGAATACGGCCCCGACTACATCGAGGCCCTGTCGGAGAAGCTGCTGGAGCTGGGCTGCAAAACGGCCGTTATCACCGGCGTCAGCTACGAGCCTGACCAGCTGGGCGTTACCTACCTGGATCGCAGCGGAAAGAAATTTTCCTATTTCACCCGCCGCTGCCCGCAGAGCTATCACGGCACAGGGGATCTCTACTCCTCCACCGTCCTCGGCGGACTGATGCGGGGCCTGTCCCTGGGCGATTCTCTGGCCCTGGCCGCCGATTTTGTAGTCGCCTGCATCGAAGCGACCGCCGTCTCCCAAAGCGCCAGGTGGTACGGGGTGGAATTTGAATCCCAGATTCCTCTGCTGTGCCGGATGCTGGAGGAAAAATTGAATAAACAGGCCCTTTAAAAAGGGACCTGCCCTAAAGCTTGATCCTGTTCCATTCAAAAAAGTTCCCTAAAGCCAATATCAGCTCTAGGGAACTTTTTAATGCAATGCCATTGTAATATATCATTTAAACAGACCCCTTCTGCGCTCCGGCGTCTTGCCGTCCATCGCGTCGGCAAAAGCCTGCAGGGCCTCCTTCTGTTCGCGGTTCAGCTTTTCCGGCACCTGGACCACCAGGGTGACGATATGGTCGCCGCGCACATTGCTGTTGCGCAGAGACGGAACGCCCTTGCCCTTCAGGCGAATCTTCGTGTCCGTCTGCGTACCGGGCTTGACTTCATAGGACGTATCCCCGTCGATTGTGCGGATCGTGATTTCACCGCCCAGGGCCGCCTTCGTAAAAGGAATGGAGACGGTGGAATACAGGTTCATATCCTGACGCTTGAAAATCGGATGGGGAGATACGTGTACCTCCACCAGCAGATCCCCTCTCTCTCCGCCGTTGGCACCCAAATCGCCGTAACCTGCCTTTCGCAGACTCTGGCCGTCGGCAATACCGGCCGGCACGGTGATCTTTATCTTCTTGCGGGTCGTCGTATAGCCGTTGCCGCGGCAGTTCGGGCACTTCTCCTTGATAATCGTACCCGTTCCCCCGCAGTCCGGGCAGGTCTGGACGCTTCGCATCATGCCCAGAGGCGTCTGATTGCTGTAAACCACCTGGCCTTTGCCCCCGCATTTCGGGCAGGTCACCGGATGGGTGCCAGGCTTGGCCCCGGTGCCGCCGCAGGTAGGGCAGGGATCCTTTACGTTCATTTCGATCTCTTTATCGCAGCCGAATATAGACTCCTCAAAAGTAATCCGGATGGCCGTCCGCAGCGTAGCCCCCTTCATCGGCCCATTATAGGAACGGGAACTGCGCCGGCTGCTGCCGCCGCCAAAGAAATCGCCGAAAATATCCCCGAAAATATCGCTCATATCGCCGGTAAAGTCAAAGCCGCCGAAGCCGCCCGCACCGGCGCCGGCGCCTCCATCGAAGGCGGCATGGCCGAACTGATCATACTGTCTTCTCTTCTCCGGATCGCTGAGCACCGCATACGCCTCCGAAGCCTCCTTAAACTTCGCTTCGGCGTCGGGATTGCCCTGATTCGTGTCCGGATGATATTTCTTAGCCAGTGCCCGGTATGCCTTTTTCAGCGCGGCGTCATCCGCATCCCTCGGTACGCCGAGCACCTCATAATAATCTCTCTTACTCTCTGCCATAGCTTCCTCTTCACCTTTTTCAGCCGACTACCCACAGCGGCCGCCAAAACGGCGGCGGACTGTGGGTAATCGGAGTTATCTCTTTATGCTTTCTGCTTCCCGTTTATCAGACATCGACAACATCGTCGTCATAGCCTGCTCCGCCCTGCGAACCGGCCCCGCTGGCGCCCTGCGAACCCGCGCTGCCCTGGGTCTGCTCATACATCTTGGCAAACAGGGTCTGAGCACTGTTCATCAGTTTCTCTTTGCCAGCCTTCAGCTCATCCACCTGGGCGTCGGTCAGCTCTTCCACATTGGCCGTGGACTCCAGGGTTGCCTTCAAGGCAGCCAGGTCCGCCTCCACCTGAGACTTCTGACCGGCATCTACCTTATCGCCAGCTTCTTTCAGCGCGTTCTCTGTGGTAAATACCATCTGATCGGCTTCATTTCTGGCGTCAACCGCTTCCTTTCTCCTCTTATCCTGCGCCTCGTACTCGGCGGCCTCCTTGACCGCACGGTCGATCTCCGCATCGGACATATTGGAGCCGGCGGTGATGGTGATGTGCTGCTCCTTGCCGGTACCCAGATCCTTGGCGGATACGTTCACGATACCATTGGCATCGATATCAAAGGTAACCTCGATCTGCGGCACGCCTCTTCTTGCCGGCGGAATTCCATCCAGACGGAACTGTCCAAGGCTCTTATTGTCTCTTGCGAACTGTCTCTCACCCTGCAGCACGTTGATGTCTACAGCGGTCTGGTTGTCGGCAGCCGTGGAGAAGATCTGGCTGTGCTTGGTCGGGATCGTCGTATTTCTCTCAATCAGTCTGGTAGCGATGCCGCCCATGGTCTCAATGGACAGAGACAGAGGGGTAACATCCAGCAGCAGAACCTCGCCTGCACCGGCGTCGCCGGCCAGCTTGCCGCCCTGGATGCTGGCGCCGATGGCCACGCACTCGTCGGGGTTTAAGCTCTTGCTGGGCTCCTGGCCGGTCAGCTGTTTTACCTTATCCTGCACGGCAGGGATACGGGTGGAACCGCCAACCAGCAGAACCTTGCCGATATCGGAGGTAGACAGGCCGGCGTCGCGCAGAGCGTTCTGCACAGGCACAGCCGTCTTCTCTACCAAGTCATGGGTCAGCTCATTGAATTTCGCACGGCTCAGATCCATCTCGAAATGCTTCGGACCTTCGCAGGTCGCCGTGATGTAAGGCAGGTTGATGTTGGTCGTGGTGGAGGAGGAAAGCTCCTTCTTCGCCTTCTCAGCCGCCTCTTTCAGACGCTGCATGGCCATCTTGTCGTTAGACAGATCCACGCCCTCTTTCTTCTTGAACTCGCTCAGCATGTATTCGGTCAGGCGGTTATCAAAATCATCGCCGCCCAGATGGGTATCGCCGTTGGTAGCCAGCACTTCAATTACGCCGTCGCCGATCTCGATGATGGACACATCGAAGGTGCCGCCGCCCAGGTCGTACACCAGAATCTTCTGTTCCTTCTCATTGTCAAGGCCATAAGCCAGGGCCGCAGCTGTCGGCTCATTGATGATACGCTTTACTTCCAGGCCCGCGATCTTGCCGGCGTCCTTGGTTGCCTGACGCTGGGCGTCGTTGAAATATGCGGGAACCGTGATAACAGCCTCGGTCACCTTCTCGCCCAAATAGCTCTCCGCATCGGATTTCAGCTTCTGTAGAATCATAGCGGAAATCTCCTGCGGGGAATATTTCTTTCCATCGATATTTACACGGTAATCCGTTCCCATATGTCTTTTGATGGAAGAAATAGTCCGGTCAGCGTTGGTCACGGCCTGACGCTTGGCCGGCTCGCCGACCAGCCTCTCGCCGTTCTTTGTAAAAGCCACCACGGAAGGGGTGGTCCGGGAACCCTCTGCATTAGCGATAACGGTAGGCTTGCCGCCTTCCATCACAGCTACGCACGAGTTCGTAGTACCTAAGTCAATGCCAATAATCTTGCTCATAATGATTGCCTCCTCGTTTTTTCACCTATAGATCTATCAATATTTTTATACCGATTATCTGAATTATTTATTTGTATTATTTATTTACCTTTACCATACTGTGGCGCAGGACGCTGCCGCGGTACATATAGCCCTTCTGGAATTCCTCGACGATAATGTTCTCGCCGACTCCTTCCTCCTCCGCCTGCATCACCGCGTTGTGGAAGTCAGGGCTGAATTCCTTGCCCACCGCTTCGATGGGCTTAACATCCAGCTCCTCCAGAGTTTTAACCAGCTGCTTATATATTTTATCCATGCCGACCGCCGTCGTGCTTTCCTTCTCGTTTTCCGGGACAGATGCCAGGCCCCGCTCGAAATTATCCACAATCGGAAGAATTCTCTCCAGCACACTTTTCGCGCCAATCTCAAACATGGCGCTCTTTTCCTTCTCCGTGCGCTTGCGGAAGTTATCGAACTCGGCCATCTGCCGCTTCACCCGGTCGGTAAGCTCAGCGATCTGCTGGTCCTTTTTGTCGTCTTTTTTATTCTTGCCAAAGAAGCGGGAAGTTTTCTCGGACTTCTTATCATCCTTCTGCGAACCGGAGTCAGCGCTCTGTGCATCCTCCTTTGCATCATCCGGATCCGCTTCCGGCTCCCTTTCATCGGTTCCGGTTTCTGTTTCCGCCTTGGAAGTCTCTTCGCCTGCTTCTGCCGCAGTCTCCTGCACTGCCTCAGCCTCTCCGCCGGATCCGGCTGCCTGTTCGCTGTCCACAGGTTCTTTTCTTTCCTCTGCCATGAGGGCACCGCCTTTCTCTAATCTTTTTTGAACATGGTATCCAATTGTGCCATTACATTCTTTAATATCGTAACAACCTTATCGTAATCCATCCGTTTCGGTCCCACAATTCCTATGGTTCCCTGCAATCCGTCTTTCAATTCGTAGGTGGCTGTTACCACGCTGCAGTCCTTCATTGCCTGGACGGAATTCTCGTTGCCAATATAAATCTGAATTCCCTGCTTATCCTCATCCTTAAGGGAGGACGTCAAAAGCTCCGCCAGCTGGTGCTTCTCCTCCAGGGTTCCGATGATCTGGCTGGCCGTATCGTCCGTAGTCAGCTCCGGATATTTAAAGATATTGGTCGCCCCGCTGGTATAAATGGGAACCTCTCCCTCCATGCTGGCAGCGCTGGCGACTGCCTCCAGCACCCGTTCCACCACGTCTGCATTGGGCCCGGCCACTTCCTTCAGCTTATGTATAAGCTCCAGGTTAATCTCGGCCATCGTCAGCCCATTGAGCGTATTATTCAGATGAAAGCCCAGATTCAGGATATCCTCGTCGGTCATCGGCCGTTCCAAATCCAGGATCGTGTTCTTTACAATGTTTCCCTCTACTACCACCGTGGCCAGAAGCTTATCTTCGGCCATCCGGGACAGCTGCAGGAACTTGACCTTGCTCTTGCTGACGCTGGGAGCGGAAATCATCGTGGCATAATTCGTATTTGCCGCCAGGAAACGGACAATCTGCCGCAATAGCTGCTCCAGACGATCCACCTTCTGTACCATGAACTCCTTGGTCTCTGCCACTTCCCGATCCTTTTCCGCCATCAGCTGATCCACATACAGGCGATAGCCCTGATCCGTAGGAATCCGCCCCGCCGAAGTATGCGGCTGCACAATCAGTCCCATCTCTTCCAGATCCGCCATCTCATTGCGGATGGTAGCAGAACTCAGATTCAGATCCGTAAATTTGGAAATGGTGCGGGAACCTACCGGCTCCCCTGTCTCCTGGTAATTCTGGATAATCGCTTTGAGAATCTTGATTTTTCTTTCATCCAGCTCCATGAGATCACCTCTTTCCTTTCAGGCTGTTAGCACTCATTTGTCTCGAGTGCTAATTCCTTTATCCATAAGATAGCACTTTACAATCCCTTTGTCAACGGGTTTCTGAAAATAAAATTATGAAATAATTGTGACGGCCAATCCTTGCGGCCCCTTCCTTGCGGCACGCTTCCTTATAGCAAAAGCCTCATCAAACCGCATAAAAGCCGCCGAAAGGGGGCTGTCGGGAAATAGATATTCCTACACAGGGGCAGATGTGATTTCATACGAAGTCATATCTGCCCCTGAAATTTCTGAGATAAAAAAGAAAAAGATGGCTAACAACAACCATCTTTCTCTC
>CALWRE010000229.1 GCA_944383835.1 uncultured Lachnospiraceae bacterium
AGGCTGCTGCTATGGGATTCCCTATGACGGGCCGGGGGCGGTGGTTTATGAAAGATCGCTCGTTGCCCCTGCGGGCGTCCCTTTGTGTCCAGTGCAGTTTCTGGAGGCCGGCCTTTTATTTGCCCTAGCGCTGGGCCTGTTTCTTTATACGGACGTAAACCCCAAACGGCCGAAGAAATACGGATGGACGGCGTATTTGCTGACCTATGCCATGCTCCGTTTTTTCCTGGAGTATCTGCGGGGAGACGACCGAGGGAATTATCTGGGATGGTCCACCTCCCAGTGGCTGAGCCTTATCCTGTTTGGCGCTGCCGCCGCCCATACGGCCTACGCGGCTCTGTCCCGGCGAAGAAGGGGAAAACAGGCGCAGGCCTGCCATAAAACAAATAAAAAATATGAGAGAGGAAGGAGAGAAAATGGACAATGAATTGCGATTTGCTATATTGATCGATGCGGACAATGTATCGGATAAATATATCAAAATTATTTTGGATGAAACGGCAAACAATGGGATTGTAACCTACAAAAGGATTTACGGCGACTGGACCACGTCGAGGCTTGCGCCGTGGAAAAATATCCTGCTGGACAATTCCATCATACCGATTCAGCAGTACAGCTATACGGTGGGAAAAAATTCCACCGACTCGGCGATGATCATCGACGCTATGGATATTCTCTATTCGGGGAACGTGGACGGTTTCTGCATCGTGTCCTCGGACAGCGATTTTACCCGGCTGGCCGCAAGGCTGCGGGAATCGGGGATGCAGGTGATCGGCATGGGAGAGGAAAAGACGCCCAAGCCCTTTATTTCGGCCTGCAACCAGTTCAAGTACCTGGATCTTCTGTATTCCAACCAGCAGAAGGAGGAGAAGGAAGAGAAAGAAAAAGAGGAAAAAGAGGTGCTGGAGAAGGCTCCTGCGCTGAAGGCTGGTACGGCGGCCGCCAAGGCAGAGGAGGCAAAGCTCAAGGAGCTCAAACGGATCCGCAAGACCGTCAACGCGATTATCGACAAGCTGTCCGACGAGGAAGGCTGGCTGGACTGCGGCAAGCTGGGCGACCAGCTGTCCAAACGGCTGCCGGATTTCGATGTGCGCAATTACGGCTACTCCAAGCTCACCCCCTTTATCAAGTCGCTGGGGGACTATGATATCCAGAAGATCCCGATGGGAGGCGGCCAGAAGCTGATTTACTTCCGGATGAAGACAAAAAAGACGGGAAAGGCATGACGACGGAATGAAGAACGGTAAACCGGGGTTTCGGATTCACCGCTATACGGTGGAGACGCCTAAAGTGGAGACGGAGGTGCGTCTGGCGGTGGTTTCCGACCTGCATGGCTGTCCTTATGGGGAGCGGCAGGGACGGCTGCTGGCGGCCATCGGCAGGGAAAAGGCGGACGTCATATTGATGCCGGGGGATATGTATGACGACAGGGACAGCGACGAGCCCTTCTGGGATTTTATGCGGGGAGCGGCGGCTCTGGCTCCCTGCTTTTATGTGACCGGGAACCATGAATACGGGCGCTGTCTGGAGGGGGTGACGCCCCGGTCCCGGGCGGAGACAGAAAGGCTGAAAGAGAAGGTGCGGACGTTGGGGATTGCCGTGCTGGAGGGGGAAAAGATCCTTCTGCCGGCGGGCGGAGGAAAGATCGCCATTATGGGGATCGACGATCCCTTCGGGGGACGCCGCCGGATATCGGACCAATATCTGCGCTGCTGCCGTCAGGTGCGGCCGCAGGAGTATACGGTATTATTGAGCCATCGGCCGGAGCGGATGGGCGGCTATCGGTATTTTCCCGGCGACATGGTGATCTGCGGCCATGCCCACGGAGGCCAGTGGAGGCTGCCGGGGCTCAAGGGGGGAGTCTACGCCCCAGGACAAGGCCTTTTCCCGAAGCATGCCGGAGGGCTGTATCGGAGGGGGAGCGGCCAGCTGCTGGTCAGCTGCGGCCTTTGCTACCGCTATCCGAAGCTTCCCCGCTTCGGCAATCCGCCGGAGATAGTGATTCTGCGGCTGGTACCGGCAGAAAAAGGGAAGCGGCAGGAAAAGGGGGACTGGCGGGAAAAAGGGAAGCGGCAGAAAAAAGGGTGCCGAGCTTTAAAAATACAGAAGGAGACAGGAAAATGACAGAAGAGCTGGTTATAACGAAAGAGCAGAGGGAGGCCGCGCAGGCCCTGATCGATCAGATTGAGCAGTCCACCTCACCCTTTCAGACGGTGGAGTATGCGAAAAGAGAACTGGAGGCGGCCGGTTTTACGGCCCTGTCTCTTCGGGAAAAATGGGAGATAAAGCCCGGCGGCCGCTACTATGTGCCGGCCTATGACCGTACCCTTTTAGCTTTTACGGTGGGCCGCAAAAAAGCTGCCCGCCATGGAATCCGCATGGCGATGGCCCACACGGACTCCCCCTGTTTTAAGGTCAAGCCTGCGCCGGAGATGACGGCCCACGGCTGCCGGAAACTGAATGTGGAGCCCTACGGCGGCATGATCCGCAGCACCTGGATGGACCGTCCTTTGTCCCTGGCGGGGAAAATTGCCCTGCGGGGGGAGGATCCCTTTGCGCCGCGGACGGTGCTGGCGGATTTCCGGAGGCCGGTGCTGACCATTCCTAATCTGGCGATCCATATGAATCGCAAGGTAAACGAGGGCGTCAGCCTGGATCTGCAGAAGGACATGCTGCCTTTAGCCGACCTTGCCGGCGGGGAAGTGCGGGAGGAGTTCTTTTTGCAGGCTCTGGCCGCTGAGGCCGGCTGCCAGGCAAAGGACATCCTGGATTACGAGATGTTTCTGTACCCTTATGAGAAGGGCAGCTTTGTCGGCTTCGGGGAGACCATGGTTTCCTGCCCCCGCCTCGACAATATCACTTCGGTGCGGGCCTGCGTCCAGGGTCTGCTGAAAGGCAGGCGGGATGAGGGTCTCAATGTGATCGCTCTCTTTGACAATGAAGAGGTGGGAAGCGAGTCGAAGCAGGGAGCCGCGTCGATGCTCCTGCCGTTCTTACTGGAGAGAATCTATGGCGCCCTGGGAGGCAGCCGGACCGATCTGCTCTCCGACCTGTTCGACGGCTTCTTCCTTTCTCTGGACGTGGCCCATGCCGTCCATCCCAATGCGCCGGAGAAGGCGGATCCTATCAACCAGCCGGTGATGGGCGGGGGTGTGACGATCAAGAGCAGTGCCTCCCAGAGCTATGCCGGGGACTGCGAGACCGTGGCCGTCGTGGAGGAGCTGTGCCGCAGGGCCGGCGTTCCCTTCCAGCGCTTCGTCAACCATTCCTCCCAGCGGGGAGGCGGTACCCAGGCCTCTGTGGCCTCCGCCGCCCTGCCGATGCAGACCATGGATGTGGGAATCGCAATCCTGGCCATGCACTCGGCCAGGGAGCTGATGGGAGCGGCGGATATGCTTGCGATGGAGAAGCTGGTGGAGGAGTTGTTCTCGTAAGCTTGAAAAATATAATAAAAATAGCTTGACAAAACACCTCTTTTATGGTAAAAATGTCTTAAAGATAATAAATATAGGGCTTGTTACTTAATCATAGTTATTAAGGCAAATTCCGTGAGAAATTGTTTGAGGCGGCAATTTCCATTGGGATTTGCCTTTTTTTGTGGAAAATGCAAGGGCAGCATTTTTCGGCGGACGATAAGAAAGGGGGATGCGTATGAAGTCAGGGACCCGGTCGTTTTACGCAGGCCATGCGGGATGACCGGCTGTTAGTAAAGAGGGTAATCAATAACAATATTGTTGTTGCGGAGGACTTCAAGGGTCATGAGGTCATCGCAATGGGGAAGGGATTGGGGTTTCGTAAGCAGAAGGATTCCATCATCCGTAAGAATGAAATATCCAAGATGTATTCCCTGGTAGAAGGAAGTAACAAGGGCTATATATTATCTTTATTTGAACAGGTCCCGTTTGAGATTGTGGAGCTGACTCAGCAGATTATCGATATGGCGTCGGCAGAACTGGAGGCTTCGTTTAACATCAATCTCCTGGTGGTGCTGTCGGATCATATTCATTTCAGTGTGACGCAGCACAGGGCAGGGGTGGATTTGCCGGTGCCGGTCAGTGAAGAGGTTAAACGTCTCTACAAGGAAGAGTACCAGATAGGGAAAAAGGCTCTTCGCATGATCAACGAAGCACTGGACGTCTCCCTGAAGCCGGATGAGGCGGCGTCCATAGCCTTCCATCTGATTACAGCGAGGGAAAACAGCAGCAATCAGGATGCAAGAAGGATTATGCAGGGAGTGAATGGAATTCTGAAAATCGTGGAAAAGGATATTTTCCCGATGGAGGAGGATTCCGTGGCGTATTCCCGGTTTATTATCCATCTGAAGTTTTTTATGCGAAGCGTCCTGTTTGATTCGCCTAAGGAGGCCGGAATTCCGGCGGGAGAGCTTTTGGGTCAGTTAAACATAGGCAACGGTGAGGCCTGGAACTGTGTGGATCACATATCGGAGTATATGCGTGAGAATTACGACTATCAGCTTACCGACGAGGATCGTCTGTATCTGACCATTCACGTAGTACGATTGATTTTGGAATCCAGGAAAAAACACTAAAGTGTATACTTAGAAAGGGGAAACTATGGCAAAAATCGATGTGCCCGCGTTGGCGGCAAGTATCATGGAGCTGGTTGGGGGAACGGCGAATGTTCATACGGTCTCGCACTGTGTTACCAGATTAAGATTCGTACTGAAAAACAGAAATGCGGCAAAGGATGGAGAGATCAAGAAGCTGCCGGGCGTCTTGGGCGTAGTGTATGGTTCCGGGCAGTATCAGATTATCCTGGGGGAAAATTTGTTTCCTGTTTACGATGAGATCATAAAGAATTATGAGGTCAGCGAAGGGGAGGTAGTGGACGAAAACCATGCGGAGGACTTTAAATTGGCAGACAGCGGACAGAAGAAAAATGTCAAATATTATTTCCATAAAGCGATTCAATTTATGTCCCAGTCCCTGACGCCTTTTATCACCGTGCTCTATGGGGCGGGCATGCTGCGGGTGGTGCTGTCCCTGGCCTCCTATTTCTTCCCGGATATCACCAGCAATACCACCTATATGCTCTTTGACTATATGTCACAGACAGCCTTTTACTTTATGCCGATTTTGGTGGCCTATGGGGCAGCCAGGGTGTTAAAATCCAACCCGGTTTTTGCCATCACGATCACAGCGGCCCTTCTGTATCCCAATTTTGTGGATATGGTGAGCGCCGGCGAGGCTGTTACCCTGTTTGGCCTGCCGGTTACCCTGGTCAGCTATTCCAGCTCTCTGCTCCCGGCTATTTTCGCCTCCATTTTGGTGGCTTACTTGGAAAGGCTGTTTTATCGGATCATTCCTGGCCTGCTTCGGTCGGTGTTCGCTCCTTTGTGCGTGTTCCTGGTAGGCTATCCGATTACGGTTCTGATTCTGGGGCCCGCCGGCGTAGTGGTAGGCGGCTGGATCGTGGATGCCATTGTTTGGCTCCAGTCTCATGTGGGAGGCTTTGCTCCCGGCATCATTGCGGCCGCACATCCTTTCCTGGTGATGATGGGCGTAAACATGCTGATGGTGGCGCCGATGACGGAGCTGTTTACAGCGGTGGGATACGACAATGTATTTCGGCCCGGCTGGATTCTTCACAATATTTCCGAAGGAGGTTCCTGCTTCGCCGTTATGCTGAAGACAAAGGATAAGGATTTGAAATCGACGGCCCTGTCCGCCGGCATCGGTGCAATCGTCTCCGGCGTATCGGAGCCTGCTCTCTACGGTATCGGCCTGCGTTTCCAGGCCCCTCTGATTGGAGTCTCCCTCGGCGGTCTGGTGGGAGGAGCTGTGGCCGGCTTTATGGGGGCTAAGGCCTTCTCCATGGGATACTCCAGCATCCTGGGCGTTGTGATTTTTGAAAACACCATGATGGCGATTATTGCTGGTGTTATCGTATCCTTCGTTGTGTCCTTCCTGATCACCTTCGCCCTGTACAGCGACAAGCGGGCAAAGGAAAGCTGAGGAGGGCTGGCCTTGCTGTTTCCATGGAAAAAGAAGAAGGAGCTGCCGAAGCAGTCGGTTGCAGCGGCAGCGGGAGGGCGGATTATTCCGCTCTCCCAGGTGAAGGACGAGGCCTTCGCACAAAAAATGCTGGGGGATGGGGTGGCCATCGTGCCGGATGACGATTATATCGTGGCTCCCTGTCGGGGGAAGATTACGATGCTGTATCCAACCCTCCATGCCTTCGGGCTGACGACGGAGGACGGGCTGGAGATGCTGATTCACATCGGCATCGATACGGTGGCCCTGGGCGGCAAAGGGTTTAAGGCCTTTGTGGCTCAGGGCGATGAGGTGGAGGCTGGCGACCGGATCATACGCATCGATCTGTATCGCATCCAAAACGAGGGATACGACTCCACGGTAATGACCTTATTTCCCAGCGCAGATAATTATGTTTTGCGGATTGTGCGGGAAGGCTATGCGCAGAAGGGGGCTACGATCGTGGTAACCTATGAGAGCAGACAGGGGGACGGCATCTGAAAATGCACCCAGAAAGGAGAGAAAATGAAAAACACGAGAGAGATAAAGGCACCGACAGGTTTCCCGGAAGGATTTTTATGGGGAGGGGCAACAGCCGCCAATCAGTATGAGGGAGCCTATCTGGAGGATGGAAAACTCCCCTCCGTGGCTGACGTCCAGCCACACGGCATCTTTGGCGGCCCTCAGGAAGACCAGCCCTTTTACCCGACCCATGAGGCCATTGACTTTTACCATCATTATAAGGAGGATATTCAGCTGTTCGGCGAGATGGGCTGGAATATTTACCGCACCTCCGTGGCCTGGACCCGTATTTTCCCCACTGGCGAGGAGGAGGAACCCAATGAGGCGGGCTTGGCCTTTTACGATTCCATGTTTGACGAGCTGCTGAAACGGGGCATGAAGATCATGATCACCATTTCCCATTACGAGATGCCTCTGGCCCTGGTGAAGAAATACGGAGGCTGGGACAACCGCAAATGGATTGATTTTTACATGAAATTTGTGAAGGCAATGGTGGACCGGTTCAAGGGGAAGGTAAGCTATTGGCTGACCTTCAATGAAATCGGAAACAACGTCAATTATCCGATGATGTGGATGACGGCTGGAATCCGGGCGGACAGCCCCGACCTGGAGCGCAGGTGTTTCCAGGCCTCTCACCACCAGTTTGTGGCCTCTTCCCTGGCAACAAAGTACATCCATGAGACAGATCCTGCGGCCAAGGTGGGTTCTGTAATTGAGTATAAGACTATGTATCCTATTACCTGTGATCCGAAGGATTCGGTGGTGGTCTCCCAGTGCAAGCAGAAATCCTATTTTTATCCCGACGTGCAGGTGCGCGGTTATTATCCCTCTTATATCTGGCAGTATCTGGAGGATCATCAGATCAACATCGAGTATGAGGAAGAGGACATGCAGATCATCAAGGATTATCCGGTGGACTTTTTGTCCTTTACCTACTATCGGTCCCGAATTGCCGGAAAGGATTATATCGAATCGGTGCAGAAGGACACCAACAAGTCGGACGCAGTGGTGGAGGGGGACAAGCAGCAGATCGGGCGGGAGGATATCGTTACCCTGGGCAAGACCAATCCTTATCTGAAGGTGACGCCTTCCGGCTGGTCCATTGACCCGGACGGCCTGTATCTGGCCCTGGTGGATCTTTATGATCGCTATCAGGTGCCGATCTTTATCGCGGAGAATGGACTGGGTCTGAAGGAGGAACTGGTAAACGGTACGGTAGAGGATGATTACCGCATCGAGTTTCTGACGGATCATTTCAACGCGATGAAAAAAGCAATCCGCAACGGGGTGGATCTATTCGGCTATACTTATTGGGGACCCATCGACCTTGTATCCAACGGAACGGGGCAGATGTCCAAGCGCTACGGTTTTATCTATGTGGATCGGAACGACGCCGGGCAGGGAACCAATAAAAGGTATAAAAAGAAGAGCTTTAACTGGTACAAAAAGGTGATTGCCAGCAATGGAGAGGATCTGAGCAACGATTGACGGCTTGCCGTTCCCAGGACGGTACATCCGGCGGGAAGGGGGATTCCCTTTCCCGCCGGATGCCGTTTGGGCTCACGGCTTAAAACCGATTCTTCTCTGCTCAGGCCAGGGGCAGCTGCGCCATTGACCGTGGCCCTCCTCCGTTTTTCCGGTCAGCAGGTCGGTGGCGGCGTCCGCTAGGTAGCCCAGGTAACTTCCGGCAGAATTGTCGCCGCACAGCAATTTCCACATAAGACCGCCAAAAAGGTAGGACTGAGCGAATTCACGCCAGCTATGCAGTCTTTCGGCAGCTTTTTGAGAGAGATCCCAGAGGATACCGACGGCTTCGCTTTCTGTCAGCCAGCCCAGATAGCAGCCCCAGCGGGCCAGCATTGCTGCCCGGCCAGTATCCCAACCGGCCATAAAGTCAGGGGAATACTGGCTTTTATACCGCTGTGCAAAGCGCCACGCCCGGCTGACAGATGCGCAGTCCTCCTCGTCCATCGTTTCATCCGTTAACTCCTCCGGGGAGGAGGCTTCGCTGTAAAGCTGATACCGCAGGGTATAGCCTTCCTGTGACAGATAGCGGATCATATCCAGCAGACCGCTGCGGCCATCGATTCCCCAGGAGCGGCGAACAAGGGACACAATTTTCTGTTCCATGACAGGAATGTGCTCCTCCACATCCATACGATCCAGATGGTGGTCGTTGAGGGCGGATAAAATACCAGACAGCAGAATGCCAAAGCGTTCCCATCTTCCATCGTTTTTTTGATATGGAACCGGTTCCGGCTCCGGCAGGGCGTCGATTCGGGCCATTATCTCTTCCAG
>CALWRE010000230.1 GCA_944383835.1 uncultured Lachnospiraceae bacterium
TTCCGTAGTCGGCTGGGTGGCAGGCTGCGTGACGGGTTCTGTGGCAGGCTGGGTCACAGGCTGGGTGACGGGCATATTGTGCTCCGCCTTTAAGATCTGACCGGTGACAGCGTCCACATCGTATTCGTACTCATAGCCGCCGGCCATAAACTCCAGCTCATAAATCGGCGTGCCGTCGTCCAGATCAAACTCCCTGTCGTCAAAGACGGCGTCGGCTGCGTTCACATTGGCCTGAGCCAGGGCGATCTCCTGGGCCTTGGCCAGGGTGATGTAGGGAGAAGGGGCCGAATCCTGGGCGTACTGGGGATCGTAGTCGTCCTTATCGATGGTAACGATATCGGAGGCCAGGCTCAGATTGGCTACGGCTTCCTGGGTGCTCTGGCTGATCTGCTGTACGAAATCATCGCTGGGAAGGATGGAGCCGGGTTCGATCTGAATCACGATATTCCGGGGATTTCCGTCGATTTCCTCCACAAAATATCCGGCATCGTTGATTTTCTGAACCAGGTCGGTCAGGACGATCTCGCAGTCCTTGCCGATGTAATCCTGATAGGAAGAGACAATGGCTTCTCCGTCGGTGTTTATGCCGGTCAGGTCTACTACCTTGCCTTCTTTGTTGTATTCGATCCGGATTTCCGGATTCACGCTCAAAGTCAGAATTCCGGTTTCGGCCAGGGAGGCGATCTGCTCTCCGGTTTCGCTGGTGGACGAGGGGGCGCAGCCGGCAAGAAGGACAGCTGACAGAACTGCCAGGGAAGAGGCCGCCGCGATAAGTTTTCTTCTTACATGCATCATATTAAAATTCTCCTTTCTTTTGATTCGGCCGGGCCCAGGGCCGGATCATCGCCGTCTGGCGTTTTTCTCTTTATCTTTTACATTGAAAGAATACGAAGCGCGACACGCAAAACCGGGGTCGCCGGAAAAGTTTTTTCATTTCATCCTCCTCTTTAATCGTCGTCGTCTTCGTAGGCTGAATCGCCGGAATCCTCCGGCGCATAAGCGCTGTCTCCCTCGGGCTGTTCCTCGTAGGAGCTGTCGCTGTCGGGCGGCTCGTATCCGGAATCTCCATAGCCGCTGTCCCCGGCGGGGGCCGTCGCAGGTGCGGTCGGAGCCTGGGTCGCGGGGGGAGGAGAAGGAACGGTAGGCGCCTGGGTCGCTGGCGGGGCGGTAGGGGCCTGTGTCTGCGGGGGAGCGGTCGGAGCCTGTGTCTCTGCGGGAGGCTGGGTGGCTGCCGGCGCCGTTGTTTCCGGGGCGGCGGAGGAAGCAGGGGAGAAGGTCTCCTGCGGCTGCGCCTCCGTTTCGGCGGGATCTTCAGCAGACGGCTCCGCCGCGCTTTCCCCGGTTCCCGCCGTGATCTCAATGGTTACCGTAAAGCGCTCCGCCAGATAGGCCGTCACCCCTTCCCGCAGCTCCAGGCCGTATTCCTGGAACAGTACCTCGTCGGGGGTGTCGATGGAGAAGGAAATCCGTCCGCCTTCGGATAAAAAGCCCATATCGATGGCGCGGTCGATCAGTTCCTCGGTGACGGTCAGCCGGCTTTTGCCCTCGCCGTCATATCTCTCCAATAACAGGACGCCGTCTTCGTTGGCCCCGGCAAGCTCGATCACCTCTCCCTCCCGGTTTAAATCCATCCGCACGGCCGGGTTGATGGAGAGGAGAATGGAGGAGTAGACCGTCATATGGCTCTGGTAAAAACGCAGGCCGAAGACGAGAACCAGGCAGGCGGCCAGGGCTGCCGCCGTGCCGGCCAGCGGACGGAGCCGTTTTCTTAGCGGATCGGCTTTATCGGAAGGGGGGATATCCCGCATCAACACGGGATTTTCCACGGTCTGTCCCACTTCGTAATGGAGGGAGGCGGCCTTTACAAACCGCCCTTCTTCGTCCAGAAGGACGGCGTAGCTTTCGCGGCATTCCATGACGATATATTTCATTTAGCTGTCCCTCCTTTCAAAACCTGTTTCAGATGGCCGCGGATCAGCTCATATCCGTTGGTGCAGATTAAAAGCAGGGCGACCAGATATTTGCGGTGGCGTTCCAGGGTCTTTCGTTCCACCCCGCTGCCCTCGCAGAGGGCGGCGATGGGGAGGCGGCGGGTGCGCAGAAAATCGTCCAGAAGAGAAGGGTTTCCCGCGGCGAACTGCATGGCCCGGCAGCAGGCCGCGAGAGTCCTCTGCTGCCGGGGACAGTTGTCGGCCACATCGGTGAGGGAAACGCCAAAAAGCTTCATCTGCGCGGACAGTTCCTCTATCTCGGCGCGGGTGGCGTCCCGCAGCACAATCTCCTCGCTGTGATCCGGATCTCCGGCCAGGGTATCGCCCAGGGACGGTTCCTCCTCCGTGGGGGAAGAATCCAGGGAAAGCTGGCCCTGGTGCCGCTTTTCCCTGCGCCGGTAATCGATCAGCCGGCTTTTGATCAGCATGGCGGCGTATGACAGGAATGCGCCGCGGCTGCGGGAATACCCTCGAATGGCCTCGTGGAAGGCGATCATGGCGATGCTTAATTCGTCATCACGTCCTTCCTCCGGCGGCCGTCCCAAAAATCTGGCTGTCTCCGAACGGATAAAGGGAAGATAGGAGCGGATCAGACGGTCAGCGGCATCCATATCTTCTTTTGCCTTATATACTTGCTCGGAGAGTTCATGCTCGTTTTTCATGCAATAGATCCTCCCTTATACAGTATACGGTTCGGCCGGAGCCAAACCGGGGTAACGGCAAAAAAATGTCGGTACAGAGGAGTCATCCGTATAAAAACCTAAAATAACTCTAATGGTGAAATATTAAGGAAAAGAAAGGAAAAGGTTAAGTGTGCGTAAAAAAAGGAAGGGCAAAACCCACAAAAGTTTTGGCTAATCTGCCGCGTTAAGGTTTCGCCGGAACGGCAAAAAGCTTGTCTTATTGCAAAAAACCTCTCCGGCGCTGGAAAGGAAGGAGTATGAAAAGGATACCAAGACCCATCAAATCAGAGCTGAAATCCCACCGCATTGTTTGGGATGAGGAGCGGGCGATCCGCTGGCCCTATTACAAGATCCTGCGGGAGTTCAGCACTTTGAAGCAGTTTTATCCGGAGATCGACCCTTATGCCGAGGTCTATCCGATGCGGGATAATGTGTATGCCTGCTTTTCGGAGAGCCTGGACGGGGCCGGGGACGTGTGGTCCTTCATCATCGACGGGCCGGAGAAGGCCATGGTCATCGACACGGGCTTTGGCATCGGCGATTTTAAGGGATTGGTAAAAAAGCTGGTGGGCGATAAGCCCCTGATTGTCGTCAACACCCACTCCCATTACGATCACGCCTACGGCAACTGCCAGTTTGACCGCTGCTACTGCTCCGAGGCCGAAGTAAACCGGATGCAGCAGAAGAACAATCCCCATATCTGGGATTACCTGTTTAACGAGGACGGCAGCTGCAAATGGACCGAATTTGATAAAAACGACCTGGTGAAGTGGAAGGAATATGAGATCGTCGGCGTGGAGGACGGCCATATCTTTGACCTGGGTGACGGCTATGAGGTAGAGCTGGTGATGCTCCCCGGACACACGCCGGGACAGAGCGGCTATTACGACCATCACCATCACATTATCTTCACCGGAGATACAGGAGGCATCTGCGACAGAGTTCCCGGCGAGCCTTATGCACAGAACTGCAGTGTCGAGGCCCTGCGGGACGCCCTGAAAAAGCTGGAGCCGCGGTTCGACGAGATCGAGGCGGTGTTCCCCGGCCACGGGATGTTAGACCAGACCGGCGAGACCCTCCGCTACCTGCTCCATGCGGCGGAGGCCATCATGAAAAATCCGGCAGGCTACGATGAAAAGACGGAGCGGTTCATGCCGTCCCAGAACGCGACCAAGACAATCCTGCGGAAATACATCTATCAGGGCTCTGCCATCCGCTACAATCCCTACAATGTGTATAAGGATGGCCACAAGGCAGATATTGAATGAGAGGAGGCGGACAATGAGAGCAAGTTCCAAACGATACTGCCTGACGCCCCTGGGAGAGTTCTACCTGATCGGCTACGGGCCCCGCTATGAGAGCCGGAGGAAGCCGGCCGAGGGCGTTCACGACGATATCTATGGCCGGGCGGTGCTCCTGGAGGTGGACGGGGAGGAGATTTTCCTCTTCAACGCCGACTATATCGAGTTTGAGGAGTGGTCCTGCAACGAGATCAAAAAGAGGATGGCCACGGAGTACGGCATCGGGGAAAACAGGGTGCTGCTTTCGGCCACCCACGACCACCATTCGGTGATGAGCTATCACAAGCATTGGAATACCGGAGTTTTTTCCCAGGAATATTATGATTTCTTCGTGGACACGGTGAGGCGGGCCTATGAGGACTGCCATAATTCCCTGACGGAGTGCGAGATGTACTTCGGCAAGGGAATGGTGGAGGGCTGCTACGGCAGCCGCATCTATTACGGGAAACCGGCGGACAACGAGGTGATTCTCCTGGAATGCCGGGACAAGGACGGGCAGGTGGTGGCCGGCATCTGCAACTGGGCCACCCATTCCACGGTGCTGGATCCGGAAAACACCCTTCTCACGGCGGATTACGCCGGAGCGGTCTGTGAAAAACTCCATGAGCGCCGCGGCTATTATCCCGCCATGGTGGTGGGAGCGGCAGGAGACTGCAGCAACCGAGCCTGGCGGCAGGGAACGGACTACGCGGAGCTGGAGAGACTGTCCAGCATGGCGGCGGAGCAGATCGACGCGATTTCGTGCGATACGAAGCTGAAGCTTCATTATGAATATGACCGCTATATCACATACAGGGTACATTATCAGCCGGAGGATCACAGGGAGGAACTGCAGGCGGAGATCGACGAGCTGGAACGGAAGATGGCGGAGGAAAAGGATCCCCAGGCCAGCAAGCTTCTGTACGATTCGGCCAACAGCCTGCGGCGGAAGATGGACGTGAGCGAGGTGGATATCCTTCTGTACTCCACCGTGCTGCAGCTGGGAGATCTGGAGATTGTCACCAGCCCCGGCGAGCTGGGTTCGGCCCTGGGCATTGAGCTGAAAAACCACAGCAAAGCCAAGTGCTGCATCATCTGCGGTTACACCAACGGCTATAAGAGCTACATCCTGCAGCCGGAACTTTATGAGGATTCGGAGCGGTGCAGGGGGAGCAAATACCGTCCCTGCGACGTAAGAGGATATATCGACGCCATCAAGGCGCAAATGTGAGAGGAAACGCCTGGGAGGGCGTATCTGATAAAACATCCAAGAAAGGAGAGGGAGAAAGAGTATGTTTACAATTCCTCAAATAGTACTCATCATTTTATGGTTCACGTTCTACAATGCCTTCACCGGTTATACCGGCCTGAGCCTGGTGGCTGGCGGCGTTGTGTTCAATGGACTTGTCACAGGGCTTATCATGGGGGACCTGGCCACCGGTTTTTACCTGGGCGGCACCTATGAGCTGATGAACATCGGCCTGAACCCGCTGGGAGGCTCCACCGTGCCCAACTACAACATGGGCGTCGTGGTCGGCGTGGCCTTCGGCGCGGTGACCAATTTGGAGACCGGCATGGCGGTGGGCATCGTCGTGGCAACCCTGGCCTCCACCCTGGACGTGCTGGCGAAGATGGTCGGTTCCTTCTTCCTGCACAAGGCCCAGAACAAGGTGGCAGAAAAGGATGTGAACGGAGCGGTCAAGTGGATCAACATCGGCTTCTGGCCCCGCATTATCCTGGACGCCCCTCTGCCGTTGATCATCCTGTTCGCCTTTGGCGCCCCCATTGTGGAAGCCATCAACAACTTTATTCCGGCCTGGCTGTTAGATGGATTCAAGAATGCAGGCAATATGCTGCCGGCCATCGGCTTTGCCATCCTGCTTCGCTCGATGAACCTGAAGGGTAATTTCCAGTATGTGCTGATCGGCTTCGTACTGTTTGCCTACTTCGGAATCGGCGCCCTGGGTGCGGCCCTGATAGGCATTGCCCTGGCAATGATCGCTTATTACAACAACCAGAAGATCGCGGATCTTCAGAACAGCATGGGAGGTGTAGACGATGAGTAAGCTGTCCAAAAGCGATGTGAAGAAGGCCATGATCCGCAGTATGTGCTACCAGTGGCAGTCCTTCAACTATGAGACGATGCAGTCCCCGGGCTTTACCCGTTTTATCGTTCCATCCCTGCAGAAAATCTATGCCGGCAACGATGAGCTGATCGCCCAGAAGACCGAGCAGTATCTGTCTACTTTCTATAACACGGAGAATACCATGGGCCAGATCATCCATGGAGCAGCCCTGGCTCTGGAGGAGAGCGAGGCGGACGGGATTACCGATACCGCCGTGGCTCTCAGAACCGGCCTGATGGGCCCCTTCGCCGGCCTGGGCGATTCCATCTTCAAGGTGAGTTCCAAGGTTATCTTCGGCTCCCTGGCCGGATACATGGCTCTGGAAAATTCGATTGTGGGTCTGTTATTGTGCGTGGCCCTGTGCATTGTCTGCAACGGCTTTATCCGTTATTGGTTCTTTATGAACGGCTACAAGCAGGGCGTTTCCTTTATCACCACCAAGCAGGATATGATCAAGGGCCTGACGGCAGCGGTAACTATCATGGGCCTGGTCGTGGTGGGCTGCATGATTCCCTCCACGGTAAAGATCACGGTTCCCTATGTGTTTGCCTACGGCGACGCCACCCAGTCCATCCAGGATATCCTGGACGCCATCTTCCCTTATCTGCTGCCGGCCCTGGTGACCTGGCTGATCTATAAGGGGCTGGGCTCCAAGAAGATGACGACGGTCCGCATGGTATGGCTGATCATCGTAATCTGCATCGTACTGACCTGGATTGGAATCCTGTGATTATAAAAAAGTTAGGAGAATGGAACTATGGGAGTATGCGCAATTCGTATTGACGAGAGACTGATACACGGACAGGTGGCCACGCTGTGGCAGGGCTCCTGGAACTGCAACCGGATTATGGTGATCGACGCCAAATCGGCTAACGATCCGATCCTGAAATCGGTGCTGAAAATCGCCTGCCCCACCGGCGTTAAGCTGAGCGTGCTGGAGGCAGAGAAGGCGGCCGCCAATCTGTTAAGCGGCAAATACGGCCGGGAGAGAATCACCATCGTGACCAAAACGCCGGGCTGCCTCTGCCAGCTGATCGACGCCGGCTACAAGCTGGAGTGCGACGTAACGGTGGGCAATATGTCCAACGGAGCCGGAAAAAAGAGAGTGAGCAAAAATATCTGCGTGAGCGAGGAGGATATCAAGAATTTCCATCGTCTGAACGATGAGGGGTACAAGATGTATTCCCAGATGGTGCCCTCGGAGACGCCCTCGCCCTTTATGCCGATGCTGGAGGCTGCAGTAAAAGAAGCATAAGAGAGAGCGCAGAAAACAGAGGTTCCTTCGCGGCGGCAGCGGGGTCATGGCAATAGGCAGGAAGAAGCGCTTATTGTGCGCCCCGCTGCCTTTTATGCTTCAGGAAGGAAGATAGGAGGGATGGAATGAAGCTGATTATGCGGGCCGATGATTTCGGCTATACGGAAGAATTCAATCGAGGGACGATTGAGGCGGTGCGAAACGGTATCATCACCACCGTGGATCTGATGCTGGATACGCCGGGAACGCTGGACGCCATGGAGCGGATTAAGGAGTTTCCCTGGGTGTCGGTGGGCTGGCACGGCGGACACTGCTGGGGACGGCCTGTGGCGGATCCGGATGAACTTTTAAAGGAAGAGATTGTAATCACCGCCTGGCATCCCGGTTGTCTGGACGATGTGATTTTCAATATGTTCCCCAAAAATCATTTCCATACAGCCAGAGTGATCGACATTGCGGCGATGTGTTCGCCGGCGCTAAAACAGTGGGTAGTAGACAAGCAGGTGGAGCTGATTAACATGCGGGACGCTCTGTTGGGGACCAGGGAATATCAGAATCATCTGCGGGCCGTGGGCAGCAGCCTGTATATCAAAAAAGAGAGATAAAACGGCGGGCGCCAAAGCGCGGTTCGCAGGAAAACGCGGCCTGCGGGAGCGCAGGGGAAGAGAGGGGGAGAAAGATGAGCCTGAAAGAGATGCTCGAAAGGAAAAGCTTGTCGGAGCTGTACCTTTATATTATCATTTGCGCCGGCTGCATGATCGCCATGATTGTGAACCTCGCGGTGCAGAATGTGGGAATCGGCGCCCTGACGGCGGGAAGCGAGGCGGATAGAAATCTTCTGCTGCTGACCTTTGCCGTGGTGGCGCTCTGCGCGGCGGCTATCGTGCTTTTGTTCCGCGCCGTGGCTGACAAGAAGGAAAAAGAAAAATATGCCAAAATAGCGGCGCAGAAGAGAAGAAAAAGGTAAGGAGGCGTACGAAAGATGGAATGGTTCAGCGCACTGCCGGATTGGATTAAATTTGTGCTGATTCTGGCGGTATTCTTTGTAATCTATCTGATTTATATGGTGCTCAATTACAACCGGGTGAAAAAGCAGGTGCTTGCAATGCAGAATTCCCTGAAGATCGGGGATACGGTAATGACCCAGTCGGGGCTTTACGGAATGCTGGTTTCCCTGGACAAAAGTACGGCTCGGCTGAAAATCGCGGACAATCTGGTGATCCTGATCGATCGCTTTTCAATAAAAAATGTGGTGAAGGGAGGAAAAAGAAGAATGAAGGGAATTGTCTTGGTAAGCCATGGAGATATGGCGAAGGGTATGGTCCATTCGGCCAGTTTTTTCTACGGGGATGAGATACCGCAGCTGGATTTCTGCGGCCTTCGGCAGGGTCAGTCGCCGGAGGAATTTGCAGAACAGTTAAAGGAGACGATCGGCCGGGTAGACACCGGCGACGGGGTAGTGGTGCTGGCCGACCTGTTTGGCGGTACGCCCTGCAATCAGGCGATTTTATGCATGAACGATACGACGGAGTGCATTGCCGGGATGAATTTCCCCATGCTCCTGGAGCTTTTGAGCGACCGGGAGAGTGAGGTTCCCGGACTGGAGGGCCTGGCGGAAAAGGGGAAGAGCGGCATATACGATGTGAAGGAGTTTCTGGCGGCGTCAGCTGACGAGGAGGACGACTGATTGGCAGTACGGGCAGTGATATTCGATTTTGACGGGGTAATCTGTCAGACGGAGGCCTGGAAACTGCACCGCACGGCGGAGTACCTGGAAAAGCTGGGACTTATTGTGGAGCCGAAGAAGCTGTACCGGCTGGCCGGAGGCACTTTCGATGAGAAGGAGGCTATCTTCGACCAGATTTTCGGCGGCCAGCCCCGGTACTGGCAGGTCCGGGAGGAGGCGCTGGATTTCCGTACCGGCCCCTTTCCCCATGCCTCTCTGGTGACGCCCGGCCTGCTGCCGGTTCTGGAGAAACTGCGGGAAAAGGGAATCGTCCTTGCGGTGGCCAGCAATTCCCGTCAGGACAGGCTGGAGGAGGCCCTGGAGCGATGCGGCGTCCTCTCCTTTTTTGCTTGTGTGGAAGCGGCCTGGGATATGGGCAGGAAAAAGCCGGATCCTTACGTGTATATTTATACGATGGAAAAGCTGGGAGTGACGCCCGCAGAAACGGTGATTGTCGAGGATTCCGCCCTGGGCATTCGCGCCGGTAAGGCTGCCGGGGCCGTGGTGGTGGCCCTGCGCGACCCGGATGGGGCCATCGACCAGAGCGAGGCGGACCGGGTGATTACGGAAATAGGGCAGTTGATGGGAACCGTACTGCCGGAAGGCGTCTGACAGAGAGCGGCCGGCGGAAAGCGTCTGGCGGCGGGAAATGGATGGAAAGCGTCTGATGGAAACGTTTGACGGAAGGAAAGGAGGAAAAATTTGGAGCGGACAGCAGCAAAAGGGGCCGTAGGAACCAATCTGACCGAAGGCTCCATTATGAAAGGCCTGATTGTATTTGCGATACCGATTGTGCTGACCAATCTGGTACAGCAGCTGTATTCGATGGTAGACTTGATTGTAATCGGTCAGTTTGTCGGCAACGTGGGAACGGTGGGCGTCAATACGGGCGGCGAAATGGCGGATTTGGTGACGCCGGTGGCGATGGGATTTTCCACAGCGGGACAAATCTACATTGCCCAGCTGTTTGGCGCCGGAGAAGATGGGAAGATCAAGCGGACGGTGGGAACCCTGCTCACCTTTATGCTGGCAGCCTCCGTGGTGCTCGCCGCGGCGGCAATTCTTTTCCACCGGCAGGTGCTGGAGCTTTTGAACTGCCCGGCGGAGGCTATGGGACAGGCCAGCTCCTATATGATTATCACCGCGTTGGGTTATCCCTTTATTTTCGGCTATAATGCGGTCTGCGGCGTGCTGCGGGGCATGGGGGAGTCGAAGAAACCCCTGTATTTCATCCTGGTAGCCGCGGTGATCAATATTGTGATGGATATTTTCCTGGTGACGGTGATTCCGCTGGAGGCGGCCGGAACGGCTATTGCCACAGCCTTGTCGCAGATGGGTTCGTTCATTGCAGCCTTTATCTTTATGTGGAAGAAGAAGGAACGGTTCGACTTCGTGCTGAAGCCGTCCTACTTTAAGATAGACCTTCATATCATGGGGATACTCATTAAGCTGGGCGTTCCCCAGGTGGTGCGCAGCATGTTCGTCCGCGTCGGAATGCTGTGGGTGAATTCCAGCGCCAACGCCTATGGCCTGGTGGTTTCGGCGACCAACAGCGTCGGCAACAAGCTGCAGAAGTTTCTGGAGGTCTTTATCCAGGGCATCGATACAGCCTCGGCCTCGATGGTGGGGCAGAACCTGGGAGCCCGGAAGGTGGAGAGGGCGGGGAAAACGAGCCTGTGCACGGTGGCGGCCGCCGTGGCCTGCGCTGCTTTTTCGGCGGTACTGTGCCTCTTGATTCCTCACCAGATCTTCCGGATTTTCACCCAGGACGAGGCGGTGATCGAATTGGGGGCGACCTTCCTACGGATCTTTATCGTCCACTTCTTTGCCTCGGCGGTCACCGGCTCCTTCCAGGCTATGGTCACCGGCTGCGGCTTTGTGGAGCTGGGGTTTGTACTGGGCCTTTTGGACGGAGTGATCTGCAAGATCGGCCTCAGCCTCCTCTTTATCCATGTCTTTGACATGGGCTATCTGGGCCTGTGGTGGGGCGTGGCCTGCTCCCGTATCCTGCCGGGTCTCATCTGCATCGGCTATTACATAAGCGGGAGATGGAAGAGAAGAAAGCTATTGACAGAGGAGTAAGGCCGAAGCCTTACTCCAATGCTCTGTAATAGAGCTTTCCGTCGTTCAGCAGCAGGTAGAGGTTGTCGTCGAAAACGGTGACGCCTGCCATGCCAAGGACAGAGCCGTCGGCCATAAGCTGGGAGACATCGTCCAGGCGGATTAGTTCATAAGAGGTTCTGTCTTCCTCCTCGATGTCGTCTGTGTAATAGGTGCCGCCGTCTGCAAAAACGAAGACCAGCTTATCGGCGGCCCGAAAAACATCGGTGACTTCATCGGGCGTGTGGCCGTCAGGCAGCACGAAGGTGACTTCAAAGTTATCGCTGACGTCGAACAGGTCGGCGCCGACGGCGGCAGAGTACAAATTCGTGCTGTCTCCCGTCTTGCTGTAAATCGGCACGGTCAGGTAGGTGGTAACCTCGGCGGGGGCAACGAGCCGGTCTGCATCGGACAGAAGAGGGGTGGACGGAGAGACGGTCACAGTGCCGTAGGAGCTTACGTTATCTATGCAATAAACGTCTCCGCTGTCTGTAATAATATAGATGGTTTGGCCGTTTGTATTGCTGCGAAGGGGGACGATTTCTCTGACGGAAAGGGCCTTCAGATCGGAGGTTTCAACGGTTCCCATCGGATTTTGGCTGAACAGGGCAAATTCGCCGGATGTACCTGTGTCGCTGCTTTCGTAATAGTCGATCACATAGCCGTCGTTTTCCTGGCGCACGATGGTGAAATAGGAGCTCATGCCGATTTCCGCTACAAAGTCAGTATCTGCGTTAAAATCAATATCCGCGAACTGGATGCTGTATCCATCGAGGGAATGCAGGCTGAGCTTGCCGTCTGTGAAGGCAAAAAGATTTTCGCCAATTGTGATATTATCAAAATAGGTGATGCTGTCGGGGACGGCGGGCAGGGAGGCCTTTTCCGACAAGCTGCCGTAGTCTTCGGTATAGACCTTGTTATCCGCCAGCAGCACGGGGAAGGTGCCGCCGTTGTCGATGTGGGTAATGTGACCCTGAAGAGACTGGATCTGTTCCTTTTCGTCTTCGCTATACAGTTCGTCAGCCAGCCGGATGGTATCTGTTTCAAATTCGCCGGCCGCCGGTTCGCTGCTCTCTGCACTTTCAGTAGGGTGGGGTTCCTCCTCTGGATGGGTTTCGTCGTTCGCGGGCGCTGCGCCGTCCGTTTCCTGCACAGAGGGATCTCTAGCCGGGGCACTGGTTTCGCCGCTGCCGCTGCAGCCCGCGGCTGACAAAACAAGGATGGCGGTAAACAGAAAAATCAGTATTTTTTTCATTTCCTTCACCTCTTTATTTTTTTTATGTTATAACCTGACTTTTACACTTTCAGAGATAAAAAGCTCTGCATTTCCCATAATAAAGGGATCTGCAGGGCTTTTCTTCTGTTATGCTCTATCTCCTTAATCCCATTTCTGAAAAGAAACGTTTAAAAATTTCCTGCTTTACATATGCATAATAAAAATCAGTCCCGAACGTTTCCTGTATCTTCCTGTAATCTGCCGCTACCTGGTCTTCTGGACTGAATTTCAGACTCGGCACCAGTTTCCCTGTTTTTTTATCCGGTATCTCCTGGTATCCGATCCTTCCACCTACATCCAGCAGCCTTACGTACCCTCCCTGTTCGATCAGGCAGTTTGCCGACCTTAAACAGTCTGCAATCCGTTCGGCCGAGAGCCTCTTTTCCCCCATGGAATGCTGAATCATCCGGACAATCACCAGTGCTGTGAAACAGATCAGGAAATGCGCCCGGATATGTTCCCGGGTGTTTACATAGATCGGACGGGCATCCAGGTCGCTCTTCATGATCCGGAAGGATTCCTCGATCCTCCACAACCCATGGTACACGCTCCGTATCTTTTCTGCATCGTAGCCCATTTCACTGGTTATGATCGCAAAATATCCATCATACAGCGCGTCTTTTTCCGCTTTCTCCTGATCCACCACAGATACCTTCGCAACCTGCCCCTGGTCCAGGATCTCCCCCGTTTCCTTCAGAACTGTTTCCTCTTTCAGATAACGGTCTTTCCCGTGTACGATGCCATATGCATTATTTTTGGTGCTCCTCTCTGCCCTTTTCAGTTTCTCTTCCCGCTTCTTCGCTGCCATCTGTGCATCCGCCTTTGACCAGGAAAGTAGCACCTTCCTCATCCGCCTGACTGCTTTCTTCCTTTCCACGCGCTCCCCATCCTGTTCCTCGAACTGGATTTCGTGCCCGGTGTACTCTTCCGTGATCAGCTTCCAGCGGTAATCCCCGCTTTCTGAAACATGCCAGCCTTCCGGGTCAAAAAGATTCTCCCGGTAACGCTTCCCTTTTGTTCCCTTCAGGACCTGGGAAAACACGTAGCCGTCCCCCTGGCTGCACAGGAGGTCGATGTTATGGGAGCAGTTCATCCCCTTATCCGCGACCACTACAGTACGTCTGATGCCATACTCTTTTTTGAATCCGTCCAGATTCTCCTTCAACGTATCAGAATCGCTCATGTTCCCGCGGAAGACATCCATGCAGACAGGGATCCCGTTCCCATCCAGGAAGAGCCCCATCTGGATGATCGGTGTCAGCTGGTGCTCTTTTGAGACCCCTTTCTGGGCCAGGGCGGGCCCTTCCGTCTGCCGTCCCCGACGGTCTGTATAAACCTCATCCGGGTCTACGAAGTCCTTTTCCGTATAGTAGTTTGTCACATCATAAAAAGAGTATTCCAGACTGCGGCCGGTCAGTTCTGTCACCTTCCTGTTCAGATACTGCTGGAGGTCGTAGAAAAGGCGGTCAAAATGGTCCAGTGCGCGGTAGATGTCCGGAAGTTCGAACTCGCTTCTCAAACCATAATAATTCAGAAGCCTGGCGGCCGCCTCCCGTTTGGAGGAAGGGTAGAGGATCCTGTCCATGATAAGATAGCGGAACACCTCGTTCAGGGAATATTTCCCACGGAATCCGGAATGTTTCTGGTAATCATTCATGAAGGAATCAATTTCCAAAAGGCGGTATACGGATTCCGGGAATTTATACCCGTAATTCAGGAGACGGTTGTGATCGGAATACATCATTTTCGAAACCGGAGTCCTGCTTTGAGGGACCTCTTTTTTCTTCAGGCTGTTATTGCACGCATTGACCTCGTTCCAAAAAGCCTCCAGATCCGTTTGGTCTTCCAGGTAGCCGAAGCTTTTGACTGTCCGCTGTTTCGGGGAAGAGTTTGGATAGGGGCGGTAGCCTTCCGTAACGCGGATCTGGGTTTTGACAGTACCATCTTTAAAAGTTTTCTTATCTTTTCTGATCATAGCGTCCGTCCTCCATAAGATCATGGAATATATAATATAATACATTATAGCATAACAAGAGCATAACATCAATGTTTTTGTAACAAAAAACCCCGGAAGTATTGACTTTCCGGGATTTTAAGCATGGGAAACAGGTATTTATAATGGTAAAAGTGTAAAAGTCAGG
>CALWRE010000231.1 GCA_944383835.1 uncultured Lachnospiraceae bacterium
TGGCAGATTGCAAGCCTTATATTACCCTCGTCTCCCTCCAGCGCAATTCCGTAGTTTCTCTTCACCACCAGGCGCAGGCCGAACAGACTCAGCCATTCGCCGCAGACCATCAGCTTCTTTCGCACCACCGGTACGGAATCGTACATCTCCCCGCTCACCTGTTCCAGCGTCAGCTTTTCCTTATCATTTTCAAGCAGGAAAAAGAGATAGCGGTAGAGCTGCTGTTCGTCTGTGGCAAGGTTTTTCAGCTCATGGTTTGCAAAGGTCCTGGACAGCTCCTCCAGTCCCTTTTTCCTGTCCTTTAGAGCCAGATGAAGCCCCTTGCCGGGGACTTTCAGAAGAGTCCCGTATCCCGACTCTTCCACCGCCCCGGCCAGAGCCTCCGCGCTTCTTCGGATTGTGCTCTCGCTCACGCCCAGAATCGACGCCATTCGCGATACGGAAATATACTCATTCTCCGTCAGAAGCAAAAGCATGTTGTGGATCAGTATCGTTTTCTTGACAGCCTTCATGTCGTCTCCTAATCGAGCATCCTCCAGCAAACGGCTTTTCCTGTGGAACCGAACAGATCCATCTTTTCCTGCACCGTCTTTCTCACTTCCAGAATGGCCGGCCCAAAGACCTGAGGCGGCATAAAATTGCCTGTTCCGGTATAGATCTCATGGATCTTGCAAAAAAAGACCTGTTTGATATCGCTGGAAATATTCACCTTATGTATGCCGATGGCGCAGGCTCTGCGGATCTCCTCGTCGGGATTGTCGCTGCCTCCGTGCAGCACCAGAGCCGTGTCCGAGGCCTCATGGATTTTCTGCAGGATATCGAGCCGCAGCTGCGGCTTAAATCCCTCAGGGTAGATTCCATGGGCGGTGCCGATGGCAACCGCCAGGGCGTCGCAGCCCGTGGCCTGTACAAAGTCTACCACCTGGGCAGGATCCGTATACAGCACGTCCTTCACGCCTCCCTCGTCGGAATTTCCCATCGTCCCGATGGTTCCCAGTTCTCCCTCCACGGACACATCAAACAGGTGCGCCAGTTCCGTCACCTGCCTGGTGAGAGCCTTGTTCTCCTCATAAGGCAAAAGAGAACCGTCGATCATCACAGAGGTAAACCCCGCCTGTATCGCGGCCGCGCATTCCTCCACCGTCTTGCCGTGATCCAGATGCAGGGCGAAGGGAACGGGGCTGTCTTTTACCCGCTCCCGCACGTACCGGAAAAACCAGGGCGTCGCGTACTTGAACTCGCCGGGGGCAAACTGCAGGATTGCCGGCGTCTGCGTTTCCTCCGCCTGCTCCACCACCGCCCGCACCAGGGCCAGGTCCGAGGTGTTGAAAGCGCCTATGGCAAAACCATGCTTCTTCGCCACCGCAAGCATGTCTCTCAGATTCAGTAGCATTTTGTCCTCCTGTTGTCACATAATCTCAATATCGATCTCTTCCAGGGCCTCGTCGCTCAGCTCCTGGCCCAGATTTTCTTCCGCCTTTTCGTCCGCCTCCGTCACCGGTTTTTTGATCACCGCCAAAATGATTCCGGTAATGGCCGAGCCAAGTGCCAGGCAGATCAGCCCCTGCACCGGCGAAGTAAAGAAAGGAAAGGCAATAAACCCGCCGTTTAGAAGCTCCGACGAATTACCCCAGACCATGGAAAGGCCGCCCGCCACAAAGGAGCCGCACACGCAGGCCAGAACCACACGCACCAGATCCCGCGCCGCGATGGGGATAACGCCCTCGGAAATCATAAAACATCCCATAGGAACGGCAGCCTTTAAGGTTTCCTTCTCCGCCTTGGTATATTTGTTCCTGGCAATCAGGCAGGAGATGGCAATGCCGAAAGGCTGAATCATACTGGCGATGATCTGCACCGTCTTAGCGTCCCGGATCCCTTCCGCATACAGGGCGTTGCAGAAGGCCGTGGCCGTCTTGTTGACCGGGCCGCCGAAATCAAAGGTGGCCATAGCGCCCAGCACGCCGCCGTAAATAAAGCGGGAACCGTTGGACATACTCTCCAAAAGCCCGGTCAGCGCATCCATCAGCCAGACAATCGGTCCCTGGATCACCGCATACATCAAAAGGCCCGATATGGCCGTCGCCAGAAACGGAATGATCAGCATCCCCTTCAAGACCTCCAGGGTCTTTGGCAGATGGATGTATTTCTTGCATATATTGACCACTACGCCTACCACGATGCCGCCCAGCATACCGCCGATAAAGCCGGTATTGATATTGTAGGAAACCCAGCCCACAATAAATCCGGGAGCCAGGGCAGGCCTTCCTCCCATGGAGAAAGCGATATAAGCGCAAAGCATCGGCACCATCAGCTGCATACCCAGATTACCGGTCTGGTACATCCAGTATCCCAGGCCGCTGGTACCCAGGTTATCCACCGACGTACCAGCTATGACCCGTCCGATTGCCATCGTAAGTCCCGCTCCCACTACCAACGGGATAAAATACGAGATTCCAGTCATAATGTGACGCTTCAGATCTTTAAAATTGATGATATCCTTCATAAAATCAATCCCCCTGTACTTGTGTACGATCGTGTACGATCCTCTGTTCTTCCTGTTCTCACGGTTTCCCCTGTTTTTCCATGACCTTTTCCACTTTTTGAATAAAGCCGATGGGATTTTTAATCAGCGTCGACGTGTCCACCTTGATGACCCTCTTTCCCGCAAAGCGTTCCATCTTGTTGATGGCCACGTCGATGGCCAGAATCACCACATCCGCCTCCCGGATATCCTTCGGGTCCAGCTCGTCCTCGATGCCGATATTTCCCTGCGTTTCGCAGGTAATTTCATGGCCTCTGAGCCTGGCCGCCTTCAGAAGCTTTTCCCTGGCGATATAGGTGTGGGCGATTCCTGCCGTACAAGCCGCTACTCCTACCATCTTCATCCGTTTTTACCTCCTTTGACTCTGATCTGGCATTATATTGTTTGCTGTGCGTCCGGAATAAAAGGAATCCCCACTGCCGCCGTCGCGTCCTCTCCCCGCAGACTGAGCCCTCTCACACAGGCCGGCACCAGGGCTCCATGCCCCTGCACCAAAGTCGCCCGGCGCCCGTCCGCCTCCAGCATCACATCGCCGTCCAGGGCCACTAAAACCCGGTGATAAGGGCGGTCGGGCAAGGCGCAGCTTCCATTCAGCACGATTTTGTCCACGCCGAAAGAGTCGTTTTCCTCCTTTCCGATCAACCGCGACACGAGATATTCCTTCTCCTCACAGAGGACTTTCTCTTCCATGACGCTTTTCTTATAAATTTCTTCTTCGGTGTAAGTCGTATAGTCGAACAGTCCCAGACCATCCTCCTCGCTCAGTCCACAGTACATCTCCTCGTCGCTGACATGCATCCCGTTGATATCCTTCTCCACCCGGATTGTCACATCGTTGCACTCATGGAATTCCACAAAAAGGCAGCCTGGCCCGACGCAGTGGGGCATCCCGGCCGGTATCAGGATGGTCTGTCCCTGCCGCACCGGTATCCGATGCAGACAGGCAAGCATCCCGCCGGTATCCTGGACCCGCACCAGATCTCTCCACCGTTCTTCCGTCACATGAGGCCGAAAACCTGCATAGACGCAGGGGCCTCCCGGCACTTCCCTGGTTCTGGCAATATACCAGGCCTCCGTCTTCCCCATCGGCATCCCGAAATATTTCCGGGCGTCGGCCCGCCTCAGATGGCATTGCATCACCAGGCGGACTTTCGTGTCCCCCGCCCGAGCCAGAACCGACAGCTGACCGGGATTGTACCTTTCAAATTTCTCGCCCAACACCTCCTTCGGATAGCGGGCAAGGATATCGGAAAGCAGCAGCCCTCCCTGGGAATCGATGGTGCGGCTCACGCCGAAGCCTGCTTTCTCTCCCTTGGAGATCGCCCCGATGGAGGTCGCCAAAAGTTCCTCGCACCGGTGGCTGTCCTCAGCTTCCTCCATCCTTCTCCACTGATTCATCACACTGCCGCCGATGTAAAAACGCGTGATCCGATTGTCCTGAAACAGCAGGGGGAACCGCAGCAGCTCTTTGATTGACCGCTCATCCGTCATCCTTCATACACCTCCTCCTTCATCATCAAATGGACGGCGCAGCGCTTAAAGGTCTGGGGCAGAGCGAGAATATGCGGTTTTTCCCCTACATATTTTTTCTTCGCATCCTCCAGAGCCTCCTCGATGGTGGCCCTGGTCTTCATCCCCATCCCCCTGGCATAGCCCGGTTTCTCTGCCCCGCAGATATAGATCGCCGCCGTATTCCTTTCCGCAATATGGGCGCAGGAAATCATAGAAAAGCCGTGGAACGGATGAAAGGCATTTCCGTAGCGGTATAGCCGAATCCATTCCTCATTGGTGGCGAAATATTCCGCATACCGGTGCATATCCGTCAGCGTATTCATATAATCCCCCTGGAACATCTCATACATTTTCCTGGTATAAGGCCAGAGTTCATCATGGAAATATCCGTTGCAGGAAGAGGCGCAGATAATCACGCAGCGGTCGCTCATCACCCTTTTCAGCCGGATTACCTGGGCGGAGATGGCCTGCATCAGCATGATCGGATTGGTTCCCATCCCATCTCCGTAATGAAATTTCTGCGGGGCTCCGAAAACCAGCACGTCATATTTGTACGGGGCAAAGGGTACATAAGTCCGCCGATCCGCCTCACGGAAACTCACCGGCATCATTTCTTTCGCATAGCCGCTGAAGACGGCAATCTGCCGGCTCATGGTATCCAGAACCGCATCGCAGCAGAAAAACCTCTTGCCCATTTTTTCTTCCATGAACATCCCGATCTCGTTGAATTTCTGCCGCATCAGGCTGTGGCTGCTCACCGGCGTAAAATCATCCCTGTGCATCACCGCCGGTACATGGTGGGAAGCGATGCAGCGCCAGTTGGTAATACCGGTGGCGCAGTGCTTATAGCCGCCGGAATAGCCGCCGTAAGGATTGGCCTGTACGTGCCCGATCAAAACCGCCACGTCCGCCTCATAGACACAGCGGTTCATCACCACCGGATCTCCTGCCGCATCTCTTCCCAGGTCAATCAGCTGGGCCGGATCCTCCGAGTCGTGGCTGCGAACCTGACCCGAGGGAGCAAATTCGTTGTAAAGCTCTGTCCCCAGAATCTCCTCCAGCTCTTTATCCGTGTTTCTGCGGTGCAGACCGTTGGAGCAAAGCAGAAGGATGTCTTTTTTCTCCACCCCGGCCGCATACAGTTCCTCCACGATCAGCCGGATACTCACCTTTCTGTGGGAAGTGGGCTGTTCCCCTCCCTTTACCTTATCCGGGAAAACGATCACGCACCGGCTCCCCTTATGCGCCAGAACCGACAATGGCTCCATGCCAATGGGATTGCGGATGCTTTTCAGCGTTTCTTCGACGATTCGATCCTCCGGGATAAAGGGCGGATCCTTCACCGTCTCTCCTGCTATAAACACATCCGTATCGTCCGGCAGCTCGGCCGTCACCGTCCCCTGCCCGTATTCAAAATCCAGCTTCATGACATCCTCCTTTCTGCCTAACTGCCCCATAGAGTTCTACAATACGCAGAAATTCCTCCGGATGAAAGCCGATGCGGCCGCTGAAGCTGGTAAGGGCGATCAGCCCTCCCGAAAGTGCATCGATGCCGCCCAGCATCCTGGCATTTTCTTCTTTGACCCCTCCCCCGTAGATCACAGGGAGAGAACTGTCCCAGCTGTGGATAAGTTCGAGCACCTTTCGGATATAGGCCGCATCCGCCGGCGTCTTTCCCGGTCCGATGCTCCACAGCGGTTCGTAGCCGATGATCAGCCGTCCTCTTCTCGCCTCCCTGTCCACATCCCGCAGCCCGATTTCCAGCTGGGTCAAAAGAACTTCGTCCCACTGCGAAAGTTCCTGCTCCGACTCGCCGATGCAGTAGCAGACATCCAGCCCGGCCGCCAGGGCCGCTCGTATCTCGCGGTTTAATACCTGACAGACGGTCTCCTGCAGTCTCCTCCTGTCCTGAACGGCAGATAGACCTGCCAGGGCAGTTTCCGCAATCCCGCGCAGATGGGCCCTCTCCTCACAATGTCCGATGAGGCTGGCCGCGCATCCGGCTGCCCACATAGCCGACGGGCAGCGCAGGCTGGTAAAGGCTCCAAAGCCGCCCGTTCCCACATCCTCCCAGGAATTCGACTGGCAGCCGACCCGCACATTTTTACTGCCTTTTGCTATCTCCGCGGTCCGAATAAGATGAAGCTCCGGGAGAAAGAAGGTGAAGCGAATATCTGCATACCGTTCCAGCTGGCCGACGAGAGGGCCCAGCAGCTGATCCGCATACCTATGGTTGTCCTCTCCTTCCCACACACCTCCCATCGCCTCCGGCACATCAAACCGCTTTAGATTTACGATGATCTCTTTCATTCTCTCGCTCTCTCCTCCCTCCTGATTCATCCCAACCTCGAAATTCTATGTTTATATTTTTATTATATCAGAAGGTTTCACGCAATATAGAAAGAGATCGGCTTAATAATGTTGTCAATTTTTATTTAACAGAAAAAGGAACATGTGATTTTTTACAATGATTATTATTTGCATAAAACTGTCTGTTTTGCAGATAAATAACGTATCTACATTTAAAGCAAATTTATTCTTCAATATCCACGAAAAACCTGTTGACAAAAATATGCCTCACCATATCTTCAGGCGAGGGACTAGGCGATACGGAAGTAGTTTTAATGCCTGCCGAGGCGGAAAAGGAAAATACATAATTGTTTATGTGGAAGCTGAAGGAATTGAAATACGAATCGAATAATCAATAAAATGGAATAAAAATACAGCTGCAGCGGGGTAGAAACCTCACCCCGCTGCAGCAAAAAATATTAAATAGCCTGCTTTTTCAAGCACATCTTTTTACATTCCCGAAATTATTTATCTCCGTAGTGACCTCTTCAATGCGCAATATAAATGAGTGCATCAACTTGGAGTGCATCAACTCGTGACGGCAGTTGTGACGACCGTCCCCCAGGGCAGCAATCCCTCTCCGTCAAAACCGGCCGCAAGGAGCACCTTCCCGGCTTCGCATCTGGCTCTGGCTCCGTCTTCGTCTTCGCCTCCGCCTGCTCCAACGCAGGCGAGGTCTTCCGGCAGCTTTACCGTGCGGCCGGAAAAGTTGCAGACCACCACGACCGCCTCTCCTTCGTACTCCCGCCGATAGGCGAACAAATCCTCGTTTTCCTCGCAAAGCGGCTCAAAGGAGCCATACTTCAGGACGTCGCTCTCCCCGCGCAGGCGGATCAGCTCCCTGTAAAAATGCAGGATGGAGTCTTCGTCCTTCTTCGCCTTTTCCACATTGATCTGCGTATAGTTGGGATTTACGTCAATCCAGGGGTCGCCCGTCGTAAAACCGGCGTTTTCCTGTCCGCTCCACTGCATCGGCGTCCTGGCGTTGTCCCTTCCTTTATGCCGGATCCCGTTCCATGCCCACTCGGTTCTTCCGGTCTTTTCCGCCTCTTTCAGCAGATTGAAGCACTCCACGTCCCGCAGCTGAGACGCCTCGGTAAAAGGGAAGTTCGTCATGCCGATCTCCTCGCCCTGATAGATGAAAGGCGTCCCGCGCAGAAGGAACATGGCCGCCGCCAGCATCTTGGCGCTGCGCACCCGCAGTTCCTCCGTCTCCACGCAGCCAAAGCGCGGCACGGAGCGGGGCTGATCGTGATTCTCCCAAAACAGCGTATTCCAGTCAATGGCTTTCTGCCAGTCTGCGATAATCCTCTTGAACTTTTTCAGGTCAAAGGGAATAACGTCCCATTTTGTCCCTTCCCCGTCCATGTCCACGACATCAAACTGAAAGAGCATGTCTAACTCCCGCCCGTCCCCCACCAGGGACGAAGCGTTTTCCGTATTGACAAAAGAAGTCTCGCCCACGCACATGCAGTCCCTGCCATCCAGGCAGCGGCGGCGCAGCTCCCGCAGATATTCATGGAGCTTAGGCTGGAAGGCAAAATGCTCGTGCGCGAATACGCGGCCGTTCTCATCCCGCTCCCCTTCTCCGTCCGGCAGGCCGGGGGCCTTGGCGATGCAGGTGATCACATCCATCCGAAAACCATCCACACCCCGGTCAAACCAGCGGTTGATCATGGCGTATATCTCTTCCCGGACCGACGGATTCTCCCAGTTCAGATCCGGCTGTTTCTCGCTGAAAAGATGCAGATACCACTGATCCGTCGTCCCGTCATAGGTCCATGCCGAGGGAGTAAAAAAGGAGGACCAGTTATTGGGCTCCCTGCCGCCGCGCCCATCTCTCCATATATAATAGTCGCGGTAGGGATTATCCTTACTCTTTCGGGACTCCACAAACCAGGCGTGCTCATCGGAGCTGTGATTCACCACCAGATCCATGACCAGCTTGATATCCCGCCTGTGCATCTCCCGGACCAGACGGTCAAAATCCTCCATCGTGCCAAACTCAGCCATGATTTTTTCGTAATCCCTTATGTCATAGCCCATGTCCGCATTGGGCGAATCATAAATCGGGCACAGCCAGACAGCTCCCACGCCCAGCCATTTGAGATAATCCAGGCGGGAAATAATACCGTTGATATCACCGATTCCATCTCCGTTTGAGTCCTGAAAACTCCTGGGATAGATTTGATAGAAAACCCGTTCCTTCCACCATGCGCCGCTCATCTTTCTCTCCTTTCTTCTCCGCGCTGCCCGCAGGCAGCTGCCCTCCCTGTATTCTTTCCCTCATTATTATACAACAGATCACTTTCCGGGTCAGCCAAAATATCTCTCGTCAGGCAGACAAATGAGCAAAAATGTGGCTGAAATGTTCTTTTCACAAGCTTTTCCGCACTTGACCTCCCAACCCGTTTTCCCGTAAAATAAAAGCATACTTCCCTTTTCAAGTACACTTCCGCTGCCTATATGGTGCGATGCCAAGGAGACGCCTGCATGAGAATCACCCGCCATCTGGAATTTCAAATCGGGAGCAAAGAGGAAAAGCTCTTTTATGAGACCCCTGATTTTCCGTACATCGCTTCACGGGCAGAATTGGATTTCTACCGTGAGTCTTTTGTTCCGTGGCACTGGCATAATGCCGTAGAACTGTTTTACATCGAAAGCGGTCAGCTGAAATACCATACGCCTAATAAGACCATGCTGTTTCCTGCCGGATCTGCTGGTATGGTAAATGCAAATGTACTGCATATGACACAGATTCAATCCCACAGAGATAAGAACATTCAGCTATTGCATATTTTTGAACCCCGCTTACTGGCTGGGAGCCACGGCAGCTTAATTGAACAAAAGTATATCGCTCCCATTACTGCAAATTCTCAGATTGAATTGATTTCTTTATGCCCGGAAAACCCGGAGCAAGCCGCTGTAATAGCATTGATCCGGGAAGCATTTCTTCTTTCGGAAAATGAATTCGCCTATGAGATTAAAATAAGAGAAGCACTCTCTAAAATATGGATCGAATTATTTCGGATATGCGCTCCTTCCCTGAAAGAAAAAAATCCGGCGGCCGACCGAACGACGGATAAAGTAAAAAGCATGATCGTATACATCCATGAACATTACGCCGAAAAAATTACCGTTCCGCAGCTTGCCGAAACAGCTTTTTTAAGCGAAAGGGAGTGCTACAGGGTTTTCCAAAATCATCTGCACATGACGCCCATAGATTACATCAGAAGTTATCGTATCCAGACTGCCTGCCGGATGCTGGCGGAAAGCCAGATGCCGGTCACAGAAGTAGGGAACGCCTGCGGTATGAGAAACACCAGTTATTTCGGGAAAATTTTCCGCGAAACCACAGGATATACACCTCTGCAATATCGCCGCAAATGGCAGAATAATGATAAAAAATGACGGAATATCGATATTAAGTTCATATAACAGGCACTATAATGTTAGTAGATAAAAAACTATCAGGAGGTGCGTGTGATGATAAAAGTAAATATCTTGAATTTATCCGGCTTTCTCGAAACAGTAAACCAGTGCAAAGGAGGCGTTATGATTCTTTCCCCTGATGGGAAGAGAACCAACATCACAAGGCAATATGCAGTCCAACGCGAAATCAAAAGACAGTATCAGCGAAATGGGAAATGCCTGCCTCTCGCCCTAGTGTTTGAAGAACCGAAAGATTATATGGCGGTTGTTTCTTATTATGCAGGCGATTGTTGAACCGAAAACCGCAGAGGAAGCGCTGGCCTGGGCTGAAAAGCAAAATCCGGGAAAGTGGATCGAGCACTCACGCTTTGTGGCCCTCGCCTGCAAAAATATAGCGGCAAAATGCGGAAATTTGTCTGCTGACCAGGCATATTGCTATGGCTTGCTGCACGATATAGGCAGGTATGCAGGAGTCAGTTCGGAACGCCACCTGATCGACGGCTATCGTTTCTGTATGGAACGCGGCTGAAAAAAAGCCGCGCAAATCTGCATTTCCCACGCTTTTATGATCCAAGACATCCACACATCTATCGGCGAGTTTGACGTCTCCGACGAGGATTATCGGTTCATGGAAGATTTTATCATGAATGCTGTCTACGATGATTACGACCGGCTTGTCCAGTTGTGCGACGCACTGGCGCTTCCGACTGGATTCTGTCTCTTGGAGAAACGGTTTGTGGACGTAGCAATCCGTTATGGGACGCCGCCCTCCATGGCGGAACGGTGGAAAAAGATTTTGGAAATTAAAGCTCTGTTTGACAGCAAAATAAACGGTTCCATTTATCAGCTGCTGCCTGGCGTAGTGGAAAATAGTTTTCGATGAAAGAACTTTCAAAACATTCGCCTTGCCGGTGGAAATCCAGAATCCGGAAGGAGCTGGTGTTCACGGCAGATATGCCAAAGGAAACCGTTGGCTTCGTAATAGATGTATGCCGTGAATATCCCGAGGTATGGAATGTACTGTGCGGTGTGAACAGCGCATACTGCCAGCGGGGAACCGTTTGATTTGATTGTCCCTGGATGCCACAAAGCGTCCGGTCTCAAAAAGCTTGCAGAGCGGTGGAGAATCGCTCCTGAACAATGAGCTGCTTTTGGGGATGGCGGAAACGATATTGAAATGCTGCATTATTTGCGTTTTAACTGCCGCCAGCAACTCCCAGCATACTTTTTCTTCCCGCGGTTACAATAAGGAACAGAAAATCAGGAAAGAGCAAACAGACCACAATCCAAACAGAAAGGCAGGAAGGAAAATAAAATGGCAGATGCAGATAAGAAAAAACCCCGGAAATTTCCCAGGGAATACGAATACCCCAATATCCCGGAAAAATACACCCAGGAATTTGTGGCGGTAGACCGGATCGAGGCGGTGGACTCCATCCGGCAGAATTCCAATTATGACGACAACGACAAGGCCGCCCCGGACAACAATATCTTCTTTGAGGAGAGGAGCAACCCGCTGAGCAGCAAGGGAAACTAAAACAAAGGGAGCAAAGCAAAGGAAGCGAAATATAGGAAGCGGCAGGAATGAATCGGCCGTCCGGCTAAAATCGCCGGACGGCCGCCTGCATTTCATAAGCATTTTATAAGCATTTCCTAAGCACCTATTTCTGCACTTACTTCACTACTCACTTCACCACTTATTTCAGCGCATCCTTCACCGTCTCGATGATGTGTTCCTTGGTCAGGCCGAATGCCTGGCAGAGATATTCATAGGTGCCCACCTGTCCGAAGACGTCGTTCGCGCCGATTCTCTTTAACGGAACCCCTGCGCCTGCTTCGGCCAGGGCCTCGGCCGTGCAGCTGCCCAGACCGCCGATGATGTTGTGGTTTTCAAAGGTGACCACCAGCTTCTTGCCGGCGGCCTCCTGACGGACGAGCTCTGCGTCGAAGGGCTTCAGAGTGAACATGTCGACGACCTCCACGCTGATTCCCTCGGCCGCCAGTTCCTCCGCCGCCTGATAGGCAATCGAAAGCATCTCGCCCATGGAAAGAAGCAGCACGTCCTCTCCCTGGCGGATCACGTTGCCCTTGCCAATCTCGAAGGTGGAGCCGGGAGCGTACATCGTAGGATTGCCCTTGCGGTTGGCGCGAATATAGTGCACGCCTTTTAGCTTAGCGCATTCGCGGATGGTCCAGGACAGCTGGGCCTCGTCGGCCGGGGCAAAGACCATGACCTCCGGAATCGAACGCATCACGGCGATATCCTCAAAGGTATTATGGGTTCCGCCGTTGGCCGCCACGCAGACGCCGGGGTCGGAGCCAAAGATATTGATGGTGTTTTTCGCATAGGCCCCTTCCAGATATACCTGATCCAGCACGCGCCGGGTGGCAAAGGGGGCAAAGGTATGGATGAAGGGGATGTAGCCGCGCATCGACAGGCCGGCGGCGATGCCGACCATATTGGCCTCGGCAATGCCCACCTGGATAAACTGATCCGGGTTCGACTTCTGGATCTTGTTAAAACCGGACGCACTGCCCAGGTCTGCCTCCAATGCCATAATCTTTTTATTATCCTTCATCATGTCCTGAAGGGTCTCGACAAATACGGTTCTCATTTCCTTGCCGGTTCCGGCGGGAGCTAATTTCCACATATCACATACCTCCATTCTCGTCGATGAACGCCTGAAGCTCGGCAATCACAGCGTCAACCGCGGCATCCGCCTCCGGCCCGAACTTAGGGGAGTGGCTGTCGGAACGGTCGTAATAATAGGGAACTCCCTGCGCCTTGATCGTATCCAGCACAATGCAGACGGCGGAATCCTTCACCGCCTTGGCCTCGTCGATGGCGTCGGAGATTGCCTCCTCGTCCTGCCCGTCGGCCTTGATCGTATGGAAACCGAAAGCCTCCATCTTCTTTGCAATGTCAAAGGGATTAATAACGTCCGTCAGCGGCCCGTCCAGCTGCTTTTTATTATTATCGATGATCACGATTACTTCGTTCAGCTTATTGTGGGCAATGAACTGGAATGCCTCCCAGCACTGTCCCTCGTTCAGCTCGCCGTCGCCCACGATCAGATAAACCTTCTGGGAAGACTGGTTCAGACGGAACGCATAGCCCACACCGGCCGCTACCGAGGTTCCCTGTCCCAGGGAGCCGGTGGTGGCGTCCACGCCGGGCGTCTTGGTCCGATCCGGATGGGACGGCAGCTTTGTCCCTCCCTCATTGAGGGTGTAAAGCATCTGCGGGTCAAAAAAGCCGTGAAGCGCCAGGGTCGAATACCAGGCAGGGCCCGCATGTCCCTTGGACAGGACTACGTAGTCCCGATCCTCCCACTGGGGATTTTTCGGGTCATATTTCAACTGCTTGTTGTACAACACCGACATCAGCTCCACGATTGACATGGCTCCCCCCAGATGTCCGTACCGCCTCCATTTGAGCATCTTCAGAGTCTGGATACGGATCGCTGCAGATCCCTTTTTCAGTTTCAATAATTCTGCCTTGTCCATATTTTTTTCCTTCCTTACTTTATTGGATGATTGCTGCTGTCAATCATCCAGCTCGGCAAGCATTGCCGTAAGCTTTTCCTCCAGTTCCGGAATCGATAGGATGTTTTCCAGCACAATCCTATTGGGAAGGCTGTCCACCCGATCGGCCAGATCGCTGCCCACCACAAAGATATCGGCGGCGCCGGGCTGTGCGTCCGAAGTTGTGGCATGCACCACGTCTATCCCCGTCTTCCCCATCTTCCGCAGCAGTTTTTCCACATTCAGGCGGATCATCAGGGAAGAACCGATACCAGAACCGCAGCAGCACATTATCTTGGAAACAGCCATAACAATAGTTCTCCTTTCACACTCACCTCAGCAATGCAAAGGCGTGCGCCAGGCACGCTCCATGCATCCTCATTATAGCGGATTCGCTTTCCTTTCGCAACCGTTTGCTTTACTTTTTTCCTTTGTGAGCAGCTCCTGCCCTGCCCGAATCAGCTTCTCGTAGACCGGTATCATGTCTGGCTCGGAAACCCTCTCCCGTATCTCCTCCACCGGGATCCAGCCCACCTGGCTGTTCTCATCCGCCTTCACCTGCAGGGGCTCCGTCTCATCCGCCAGCAGCAGATAGCTGAAATTCAGATGCTGGTGGGCGCTTACATACCGCCCTCTTTTCACATGGCCCCAGACCGGCAGGACGTCCACGGCCGCCAGCTTTTCGGTCAGGGGGACGAGGGTGCGCACCCCTGTCTCTTCCTTCGCCTCCTTCAGCGCCACGGCGAGCAGATCGGCCTCTCCGTCGGCATGCCCTCCGGTCCAGGACCAGGAATGGAAGATGTTGTGATAAGCCATCAGCACCTTATCGCCCCTCGCGTTAAAAATCATCGAGGAGGCCGTCATATGGGCAAAAATATTGTCCCTGGTAAGGATATCGGCCGGAAACGCACGGATATAAGCGAAGATCGTCTCCCGATCCGTCTCCTCCTGTTCGTTTCGGGGCCGGTATTCCTGCAATTCTTCTCGGTAGTCCATCTCTTACTCCCCCTTGCACTGCCAGCCTTAACTGCTCTGCTCTGCCCTAACTGCTCTGCCCTAACTGCTCTGCCTTAACCGCTCCGCTTAAAGCGGCTCAGGGCCTGGCAAGAAGCATTTCCATCTGCCCTTTGAGGACATAATCTCCATAACCATAGGGAATCAGGAAGAAATCCCCCTTTTTCACCGGGACTCCATCGATGGTTCCCTCCCCGTCCAGTACGCCGGCAATCTCGTACTGCGCAGGCGTCTCCCGGTCCATTTCCCCGGAAAGCTGCAGATGATCCACCGAAAAGCAGGGGCCTTCCGCCAGCTTTTCCAGGCAGTAGTCCTCCGTTTTCTCCTCCTGCCGGTTCAGATGGGGGGTACGATCCGGGCAGTTGATTACCTCCAGGCTCTGGGCCAGATGGAGGGGCCTGGGCTTTCCGTCCTGTAGCCGGCCGTAATCGTAAACGCGGTAGGTCACGTCGCTGCTCTGCTGCGTCTCGATGAGCAGGG
>CALWRE010000232.1 GCA_944383835.1 uncultured Lachnospiraceae bacterium
GGGCCAGGCAGACGAACCGGGATGCATCCAGGCAACCTTTGCCGCCGGCAGCTATCTGGCGGAGGATAGCATTCAAATACTGGTGGAATGCCTCGCCGACGGGGAAGATGTCGCCGTCACAGTCCCCCAGGCCGACATTCCCGAAGACTACGTATGGGATGGTACCGGCCGACCGGTAGATTATGACTTTGCCTTTGCCTGGATGACTGATACACAGCATTATTCCGAGCGCTTCCCTCAGCACTATATTTCTCAGAACGAATGGCTGGTCGAGCATGCGGAAGAACTCAAGATCGAATATGTCCTGCATACCGGTGATATCGTAGATGAATGGGACATGCTCGATCAATGGGAGCGCGCATCTGCATCCATGAAGATATTGGATGATGCCGGGCTGCCCTATGGCGTACTGGCAGGGAATCATGATGTTGCCGGCGGTTCCATGGAATATGAACATTATTGGGACTATTTTGGAAGCCAGAGATTCGAAGACAGGCCGTATTACGGCGGCAGCCTGCACAATAACCTGGCCCATTATGATCTCATCACGGCTGGCGGACAAGATTTTATCATCGTATATGTCAGTTGGGACGTCTTCGAGGATGAGATCAATTGGATGAATGAGGTACTGGAACAGTATAAAGATAGAAAAGCCATTATCGCTACCCACCGCGGAACAAAGGTCATTCCCGGTGAGACACTGCTGGATTATACCGGACAAATGCTGCAAGATTATGTGGTGTCAAAAAATCCTAACGTTTTTGCTGTGCTGAACGGACACTATCATGGCGCCTCCATACAGGTGGATGGCTTTGACGATGACGGCGACGGCGTGTATGATCGGCAAGTATACAATATCTGCACCGATTATCAGTCAGATGCCGAGGGCGGCTCAGAGTACATGAAATTCTTGTACTTTGATCTGGAAAACGACAAAATTTATATCAATTCCTATTCACCATATTGTGACGACTACAACTATTTCAACCGGGCCAAGCTCTACTCATACGACATTGGCACACAGGAAATCAATATTGACATTGCCGAGCTCTGTGTTGACTTTGACACCGCGGAAAAAACACTGGTGACCTCTCAACTGACAGCAGCAGTCCATTCACAAGATGCCCTGGAGTCCGTACCGATCACCGACCGGCAGGCATCCTTTATATGGGAAAATCTGGATCCCAGCACAACGTATGGCTGGTGTGCCCGGATTACCAATGAAAATGGCGGTGAGCTGCTCACAATCGCACAGCTCTTTTCAACCGAAGCCTCTGACACGTCTGATCCTTCAGGCGACCAGGTAAACCCCGATGAAAACGGCGACACACCAGACACCAATCCCCAAACCGGAGATCAGCCCCATGGCATAGTCCCGCTGGCATTTATCCTTCTCTCACTGATGATTATGCTCGGCCTTCGCCTTCACAGCCACCACAAACGACCAAGGGAGAACCAAGAACCCTCTTGAGAGTAGCAAAGAATCCCCTTGCAGGAGCAGCGCTCCATGAAGGCATAAACCAACAAGCGGCCGCACGGCCGCTTGTTTCATTTTGGTCATCTCTTATATTCCACTGGTTTTGTCAGCCGGACAACGGCGGCAAAGGATACGAACAGGGCCAATACGCATATGGCGATAATCGCCTTGCCAATCCCCGTCGTTGTCAGTGTATAATAATGCGACGATATTGCGTATACCGTCAGGAGGGGGTTTTATGAATACGCGGGCGGGCTTATACGCGAATGAGGCGGTGAAGCTGCTGGATACGGTTTCGGCCTATACAACCCTGTACACGCAGCAGCTTCTAAGGCTGTTCCCGGCCGGAAAGGCGGATACCATCCGGACGCTGCTGCGGCGGTTTGCCAAAGAGCGGCGGCTGTATCTGTCCAAAGACGAAACGGTTGTTTCCGCCGACCCAAAATTCCCATTGAACGACGGGCTCATCCGCGCTTTCTGGGTGCTGCTCGATTTCATCGACAGGGCGGGCTTCCACGTCCCCGGCGTATTCCCCGCGCTCATCAGCTTTTTCGCCGGTGAGGAACTGTACGACATCCTCCATATCCCGTGGGGGCAGGAGGCCATGATCCGCGCCGCCATCCCCCGGCAGGAGGAAAACCCGCCGAAACGGATCCTGCTGCTCGACGATCTCTCCCAGATGCCGGCGCTCCATATCCCGAATACAGCCGGATACTGCCTGGCCAGCCGGGACGGCAAAGTTACCTATTACCAGTAATCCGGTACGGCAACGGTTGATTTTTTCGCGCATCCTGTGTATAATAGAAGTAGGGTAATCCCTACTTTCCATATTTCAAGGAGGTGCCGCAACATGTCGGCAAATGCGTTTATAGACAACGCCAAGGTCATGTCTAAAGGGCAGATCACCATTCCAAAAGACGTCCGCACCGTGCTGGGTGTGTCAAACGGCGACCGCGTTACCTTCATCGTGGAAGGGAACATCGTACGCCTTGTCAATTCGGCCGTTTACGCCATGCAGGTGCTTCAGGACGAAATGGCTGGGGAAGCGCAGCGCACCGGTTTGAACTCGGAAGAGGATGTGATGGCGCTTGTAAAGGAAATGAGAAATGAGGACGAACAGGCATGAGGGTTCTGATCGATACCAATGTCCTTATCTCCGCCGCCCTGAGCGCCGGCGGCACGCCATATCAGGCGTATGTGAAAGCGGCGTCCTATCCCAATCACGGCCTCATCTGCGAGCAAAACGTAGATGAGCTGAAACGGATATTCAACAAGAAGTTCCCGAACCGTCTGGCGGCGCTGGATAAATTTTTGTCCGCTGCTTTACTGACGCTGGAACTCATCCCTGTTCCGACAGACGAAACCGAGCCGGAGGCTAAAATCCGGGATATACAGGATCGCCCCATCCTGCGGGCGGCCATCGAAGCGAAAGCCGATGTGCTGCTGACTGGTGATAAGGATTTTCTGGAATCCGGCGTAAAAAGCCCGGCCATTATGACGCCGGCAGAATTTTTGAAAGACTGACATGGTTTGCACGCGGCAGGGCCGAGAGCTAATCAAGCTCCCGGCCCTGCCGCTTTTATACCGAAGCAAAGGAAGAAACACATATGAACGAACAGGAATTAAAAAAACGGCTCCGTACCGCCCAGGATGCCATCATCCGCCTGAATAACACGGTTATGGCGATGAGCGCCTGCAACGTCAGCCGGTATCCGGCCAATTTTCAGGAGTTAAGCCTGGATGCCGCCGTCCATGCGGAAAAGCTGGCCTGCAGGCTTCGGGATCTGGTAGGACGCTATGGCACGATCCAGCTGGAACAGATACTGACGCGCTCTGCTGATACGCTGGGGATTACGGTTGCGGTAGATGAAGAAGGGATCGTACAGATCCGGCTCCCCCGCCTCCTCCCGAAGTGGAAACAGCATAGAAGCGATCAATTCTTAACCATGCCGCTGCTTGTTGCTCTGGATACCTATTTGCGGAAATATCCCCTTCCTCAATTTACCGAGTGTGCGGTCTGCTTCGTCCATGTTTACGACGAGTCGCTGTCCCTTGGCCGTGTGCGGGATTACGACAACTTGGAAACGAAGCATATCCTCGATATAGCGGCTGTCTATCTGATGACCGATGACAGCGGAGCCCTATGCGATATATACCACACCACCGCCTATGGGAAGCAGGACGCCACCCTCCTGTATTTCATGCGGCAGGAGCAGCTTCCGGGCTTTATCCTACGGCAAAAAAGCCTATCCAATTTCCCGAAAAATCAGCCGCCGGATTTGGATACCCGCTGAACGGGGAAAAATCCAGGAATATCAAGGCCTCCCGGCCTCTTTGCCGCCGGGAAATTTACCCAAGTACAAAGACCTATGGTAAAAAACAGGGAGAAAATTACGATGAGTTACCCTCGCTCACAGGCATACCGTCTGCTCGGGCTCATCGCCCTGTGCGGCGAGCTCCCGGCAGACGCCATACGCCGCCTTCCCATATCCGGGAGCTACCGGTATAAGGTGATCGCCAGCCTGAAAAGCCAGAAATTGATCCGCCTGTTTGAACGGGATAACCTAAAGGGCTATCGTTTGA
>CALWRE010000233.1 GCA_944383835.1 uncultured Lachnospiraceae bacterium
ATCCAGCTCATGCGGATAAGCGTTTCTTAGATGCTTGTCAATTCCCACAAATTCCATCAGTTCCTCCGTGGCATTGTCAATCTCGCTTTTTTTGTAGCGTCTGGATACCTGCAGAGGCTCCCGAATCGTGGCTTCGATGGTCTTCCTCGGATCAAGGGAGGAGTATGGATCCTGAAAAATGATCTGCATCCGTTCTCTTGCGGCTTTCAGTTCCTTTCCTTTCAAATGAGTAATATCCTTCCCTTCCAGAAAAATCTGCCCTCCCGTACTCTCCAGCAGATGGATAATTGTACGTCCCAGCGTAGACTTTCCGCAGCCTGATTCTCCCACTACTCCCAGGGTTTTTCCTCTCTCAATCGACAGAGTCACATCATCTACTGCGTGAAGCATGCCGCGGGGCGTAGAAAAATATTTTTTTAATCCTTTTACTTCGATGACCGGCTCCATATTATCCCTCCTGCTTTTTAACTGTATCAATATTTATGCACCGGCACTGATGCCCATCCGCAGTTCTACGCATATCGATCGTTCCTCCCCGGCAGGCCTCCGTAGCATACGGACATCTTGGATGGAATGTACATCCTTTAGGAAGGTTAAAAGGTTCAGGCGGGAGCCCATCAATGGGATGAAGCCACTCTTCGTCCCCGCTCATACTGGGAATCGCCCCAAAAAGGCCAATGGTATATGGATGGGCAGGATGATCAAAAATCTGCTCTTTCGAACCATACTCGATAATTTTTCCTGCATAAATCACGGCTACATCGTCACAGGTCTGCGCTACTACCCCCATATCGTGAGTAATCAGCAGCATCGCCGTATTGTATTTTTTTCGCAGATCCGCGATCAAGTCCAGAACCTGGGCCTGGATTGTCACATCCAGAGCTGTCGTCGGCTCGTCGGCCAGAAGCAGATCCGGATTACAGGCCAAGGCAATCGCAATCACCACGCGCTGTTTCATCCCACCGGAAAACTGGTGAGGATATTCATGATATCGTTCTGCAGGTATACCTACCATCTCCAGCATCTCTTCTGCCCGCTTGACAAAATCATGTTTTTCCCCTTTGCTGTGGAGACGGACAACCTCCGCAATCTGGTCTCCTACGGTCTGTACGGGATTCAATGCCGTCATCGGATCCTGGAAAATCATGGAAATATTATTCCCCCTAATCTTCCTCATTTCTACTTCGGACAGTTTAAATAAGTCCTTTCCCTCCAGCTTCACTTCACCGCCGGTAATTTTGGCCCCCACATCGGGCAGAATTCGTAAAATAGACTTCGCTATCGTTGTTTTACCTGCGCCGGTTTCTCCTACCAATCCCAATGTTTTTCCCTTTTCCAGCCTCAGAGAAACCCCATTTACAGCGCTGATAACTTTTCCATCCGAATAATACTCCACTGCCAAGTCTTCAATCTGGAGAAAAGGCTCCGTCTCCATTTTCTGTTCAGACATGTTTACTTTCCTCCTTCCTAGCGTTTTAATTTCGGATCCAGTGCATCGCGCAGGCCGTCACCCATCAGATTCAATGCAAGAATCGTAATTGCGATTGCCAGTCCCGGGAAGATAACCATATGGGGGGACTGACGGATAAACTGTCTCGCCCCTGATAGCATCGCTCCCCATTCCGGTGTCGGCGGCTGCACACCCAAGCCAATAAAACTTAAACTTGCCGCCATAACAATCATATTGGCCACACCCATGGTTGCCTGTACAATGTTGGGCGAAAAGGAGTTAGGAATCAAATGGCTAACAATAATGCGGAACTTACTGCAGTTGATCGACTGTGCTGCCTCTATGTATTCATTGTCACGTTCCCTCATCATCTGAGCCCGCAACATTCTGGCCGCAGCCGGAAGACCATTTACGGACAGAGCCAAAATTGTGTTCCCATATCCGGAACCCAGAACGGCTGAAATAACAATCGTCAGCAGCATGGCAGGCAGAGACTGGATAATATCCAAAAGCCGCATAATAATATTGTCTACCTGTCCTCCGAAATATCCGGCAACCGCGCCGATAGACATACCGACCGTGGTGCTAATCGCAACAGAGAAAAGCCCCATGGTAATAGAATATCTGCCGCCGTAAAGGATCCTGCTGAAAATATCCCTTCCCAGATCATCTGTTCCGAACCAGTGCTGCAGGGAGGGGCCCTGCCGAATGGCAATCGGATCCATTGCCGTATAATCATAAGGAGAGATAAAAGGGGCCAGAAGTACGATGATAAGTTCCGCTATAAAGATGATAAGCCCCAGCATTGCCAGCTTGTTCTTGCGCATCTGTCGCATAACACGCATAAATTCTGACTGCTTCTTTCTGGGTGCTGCACTCACGGCCGCATTCGTCACAGATACCATCATGCTTTTTTTGCCCTCCTTTTTCCGCCTTTCGCATAACGCGCCCGAATCCTCGGATCTACCGCTGCGTATAACAGATCCACCGCCAGCATGCAAAAGCTGAATGCAATAGCCAGGAAAATGGATCCAACCTGAACCACCTGATAATCGCGGTTATTTACTCCGTTGATAATATACTGCCCCATTCCCGGTATTGCAAAAATAGTCTCAATTACCATGGTTCCGCCCAGCATTTTTCCAAAATGTGTACCCATAACGGTAATAATCGGAATCAGACCGTTCTTCAATCCATGCTTGACAATCACCTGCCACTCCGGTACACCCTTTGCACGGGCTGTGGTAATGTAGTCAGAGCGAATCACATCCAGCATACTGGAGCGGGTCTGTCTGGCGCCGGCGGCAATACCATTGGTACAGCCGGCCAGCGCCGGCAGGATATAATATTCAATCCCGCCGATTCCCATAGCAGGCAGCAGATTCAATTTTACCGAAAACAGGATGACAAGCAACAGCGCCAACCAGAAGTTTGGAATGGAAATTCCTATCAATGCCAAAGCCATGCAGAGGTTATCCTGCCATTTGTTTTGGTTGACCGCCGCCATCACTCCCAGCGGGATACCGATCCCAAACGAAATAATCAGCTGAATGATCGACAACAGCAGTGTGCGGGGCAGACGTTCTGCGATTGCTTCCTTTACACTGGCCCCAGTAATCCAGGACTCCCCCAAGTCAAAGTGAATAAATGTATCGCTTAAAAAAGTGCCAAGTCTGATAATGTAGGGATCATTGAGCCCCAGCTCTTCCCTCTTTGCCGCCAGATTCTCCTGGGTAGCTGTGCTGCCCAAAATAATCTCTGCCGGATCACCGGGGCAAAAACACATCAATGTAAATACAAGTACCGCAACTCCCAGCGCAATGGGAATCATCCAAAGCAGCCTTTTCAGCACATATCTTGCCATATTTTAATCCCCTCTTTCCAATGGAATGCCGCTTGTTCGGCCGGTTATTCCCCATAGACGCTCGACAAACAGTTTACGCTTCCCTTGTTAGTTACAACCGCCTCCTGCAGGCCCAGATCAGAGCGCCACACATCAATGTTTTCCGGCTGCACCATACCATAGGCATACATATTATCCTTCAGATAGTTGTGGACCGCATCAATATTTTCCTCCGTAAAGCCCGCCTGAGTCCAGGTGGTACGGAGCAGTTCTGCCAGCTCCTCATCATGGCGTCCGGTCGCATCGCCGGTAGAATAAGCATAACAGTCATAGCGGATGGACCAGTGATCCGGGAGGCTGTCTCCTCCCACCGTATTAATGGTCATATCATACTGGCTGCCGTCCAGCCGGGTTGCCGTATACAGAGCGGTATCTACCAGATTCAGCTCCAGATTGATACCCACCTCCAGCAAGTAGCCCTGGATCATCTGGCAAAGGCGTTGCATTGTGCTTCCGGATGTTGCCAGCAAAACCAGTGTCTCTCCATTGTAATCGGACTGTTCCAGCAGTTCTCTGGCCTTGTCCGGATTGTAATCGTAGTATTCCTCATCCTTCCATTTTTCCAGATAGCCTACGCTGGTATCTGCAATCGGATCATGCATTTTCTGCCCGTACCCGGCAAACACGCCGTTAATCAACCCTTCCGTATCAATAGCATAACAGATGGCCTGGCGCAGATTCAGATCGTCCGTGATTATTCTGCTCTCATCCCCTGAGAAGTATAATTGATATCCATTTATATAGGACATGGCCTTTAAAGTAAAATCCGGATTTCCCTCAAATTGGGTTGCCGTGTTCTGATCCAGCTGCACAAACGCATCTACTGTCTTTGTCTCCAATGCGATGCCTGCCTGGGAGGCTTCCTTGATTAAATGGAATGACAGTTTTTCCACATTGGCAGCGTTTTGAGGTTCAATCAATTCCTCCTTCTGCCAGTAATCATCCCTCTTTTCAAAAGAAATAACTGAATCAGCCACAAATTCTGTCATCAGATACGAAGATGTAGAAATAATCTCGGTGGCAAATTGATCCTTGCTCCCTTCATAGGCAGCCTGCGATACTACAAATGTATTGGTCAGGATCTGTTCAAAGGCTCCCACCATATCCTCTGTCATAACAATCTGGAGCGTATAATCTCCTGTCACATCCACATGATCCACTTTGCTGAAGCAAGGCTTTAAACCAGCCTCCTTGCTTTCATCGATCATCCACTTGATATCATTTGCTGTGATACTGTTGCCCGCAGAGTCCGTCACATAATCATAAATTTCCACATTATATGTAACCCCATCTCCCGCTGACTCCCACGACTTTGCTACCCAGGGAATATATTCTTTATCCCCGGTGAGTTTTGCCAGAGTCTCATAGGCTGCATAAGCAAAGGGGACGTTGTTCGCAATGTTGGAGCGGAAAGGCGTCAATGTCTCCCAGCTAACGGTGACGCCTATATCCAGCACTCCATCTTCCAGGCTGCTCAGTCCGCCGCTCACCTCAGCGGCGGCTGTAGATTCCGCTCCACCGTCTCCAGAACCTCCCGCCGCAGTTGTCTGCGCTCCATCCCCGGAGCCGCCGCACCCGGCCAGAGGCAGCGCAAACATGCTCAAAGTCAGCCCAAGTGCTACAAGTTTCTTTCCCAATTTCTTCATTCCATTCTCCTCCTCTTTGATTTAATCTTATTATGCAATTCTTCCCTCGTCTTCAAGCTGCTTTCTGCAATCTACTGTCTGAGGCTTTCCCAGCTTTTGAAACATATACTGTTTATAGGCCTCTACTCCCGGCTGGTCAAAAGGATTCACTCCCAAAAGCTTTGCCGAAAGGTAACACGTAAATTCATAAAAATAGAATAATTGCCCAAAGCTCTCCTCATCAATGGCCGGGACCGTAAGCTTCATGCATGGCAGGCGCTTGCTGTGTGCTGCTACGGTTGCCTCGTAAGCGGCCCGGTTAATATCTGTAAAATCCATGCCGTCCAAATAGACGAACCGGTCATCCAGACCGTCATGGCGCAGTATAAAAGATGGCTCCGTTTTTTCTACATTAAGGAATGTTTCAAAAATTACGGCCGTCCCTTCCTGAATAAACTGGCCGATGGAATGAAGATCTTCCGAAAAGCTGCCATAAACGGGATACAATCCTTTATTGTCTTTTCCCTCGCTCTCCCCAAAAAGCTGTCTCCACCACTTCGCAAACCGGTAATATCTTGGTTCAAAAAATGACAGCATCTCCATCCGGAACCCTTTCTGATAGAGCAGGTTTCTAACCACCGCATATTCCAAAGCAATGTTTTCTTCCGCAGATTCCCGATACAGCCTTTCCTGCATCTTTTTTCCTCCGTGTGCCATTTTACGGATATCAATGCCCGCCACAGCCAGAGGGAACAGGCCTACCGGCGATAATGCAGTGTAGCGTCCGCCAATATTATCAGGGAAGGGGAGGAAATGGTACCCCTCATCTTTACTCAGCCGTTCAAAATGGGAGCCAATCGTCCCCGTACAGATGACATGGTCGCTGTATGCTGCACCATACTTTTCCCGAAGTATATTCCGAAGTGCCCAAAAACAGATTCCCGGTTCCAGCGTTTCAAAATTTTTTGCAATGACATTAATAAAAACCCGCTTGTCCTCCAGTTGCTTCACCACGCTGCATATATCGTCTGCTGAAATATTATTTCCAGAAAAAACAAGTTTGACAGAGCTTTTTTCTCCTATTGCTTCCGCAACCGCACGCGCTGCCTGGTTGGAACCGCCAATCCCTACTACCACAAGAACATCTGCGCGTTCCTTTACATAAGCCGCCAATTTCTCGCATTTGGAAAGCCACTCTTCGCCGGCCCACTCCTCTACATCCAGCCATCCGAGGCTGTCTCTATACTGTTCTTCTCGTTTTTTTACTGTCTCCAGCAGGGATGCATGACGGTTCATCTCGTGTTTGACAATTTTCCGACTTAACCAGGAGGTTCCTTCCGTAAGCTCCAGTCTTATACTTTCCATAGCCATTTTGTTGTTTAGCCCCCTTTTATTTAATTAATTAATTTAATTAATTATCATGTGATAATCATAGTTCATTTTTATTGATTATGCAATATGGAATAATGTTCAAAATTTATTTTTCTTTTTTGTGCAAAATATACATATCAAAATCTATTCCTTTTCAATAAAACCCAGACTTTTCAACATTCGACTTTACGCTGTTTCTGCTTGTTCTTTCCGTGTTTGTCTCATGTAATGCTGATGCCCGTACAAACGTTTTCGGAAAAATATGTGGATTTTTCCTTTCATA
>CALWRE010000234.1 GCA_944383835.1 uncultured Lachnospiraceae bacterium
CTATCAACCAGGCCCAGCCCATCGCAGCAGGAGAACAGGCCATGGAAATGGAAAGCGCCATCCTTGTGCATTTCAGGGACTACAAGATAACGGAGATCAGGAGCCTTTTTCCTGGTATTGTTAAGCCAGTTACTCATCTTGGAGGAAACAGCATCCCAGCTATAGCGATCTACCTTCTGAGGGTCAAACGTAAACGTTATGAAGAATTCCCAGGAGTTTGCACGCCCAAGACGATTAACAATAGACCTGGTACGGGAAAGAGAAGAACGTAAGGACTCTTCTCTGGAAGAAGCATCGTCTTTGAAATCCCGGATATTCATCCAACGGCCCTCAAAAGGGTTATACATCCGGTCGCCGTCCGAAGGCTCAGGGATAACCCCGTAATCATCGCAGCGGAAATAACCACGGGACAAAGGGTTAGAATATATTGCCACATCCACCTCGTTCTGAAAGATTGTAACTTTTACGTTATAAACATCAGCCAACACACTGTAAGTATCATTCATAGAAAACTCCCAAAAATACTGCTAAGTGTTACTATCGTCAAGTAACTGCAATCCGGCTTTACCGGCTCCGCGTTGTTCGGGTTTGAAGCTGCGTTCGGGCGTTTCTGCCTGCCGACATAGGGGGGCAATGCTCTTGCTACGCAACTCGCATTGCTTTTGCCTCCGGCGGCCCCTCGTCGGGGAGGCAGGAGCCCAGCAGACGCGCTGCGCGCTTTGCCGGGCTCCGCCCGATATTTTCGGGGGACTGGGACTGTCAAGGGCTTTCGCGGCATATGCTCACCGCCTGCGGCGGCTCCGCTATTCCACGTTCCCTTGACAGTGGCCAAGAACCCGGCAATTTGAAGGAGGGGCAGAGTTTCCTGCTCCGCACGCGGCGGGCGTGTCCCCCATAAAGGGGGAGGCCACACCCCCCGCGCTGACGGCAGCGTCAATCCTGTGAATGAGGCTGACACTTATTCGGCATCAAAAAGCGAGAATGAACACATAAGCGGGTTTTTGTCGGATAAGTGGCAGAAACGCTTAAGAATCTCGTCCAGCACAATGCTTGACAGATCATCTGCAAGACCGGGAAGAAGTTTAACATCTGTGTCAAGAAAAGTAGCAATTACCGAATCAAGGCAAATGAAAACAGCTGCAAGAGCCATATCATCAAGACCTTGAATTTCCTCCCGGAACTGCGCAAGAAATTCATCCATCAGAAGCCCTCCTTTCTATCAGCACGGCCTATGGGCCGAACCGATCAGGCGGAAGCATTCTGACAGAAGCGGCGAATGATCTCAACGGAAAGACGCTCATAGATGCTGGATAGATCATGCAGGATAAACGAATCGGCATCTGGCTCCAAATCGATACAGGAAGCTACAAAGACGGCTTCGGCAGCCAGAGACCGATCATCAGCACCGGACATGAATTCCAACAAAACAAGTTCAGCATCGCGAGTCAGAAGAGTCACAATCGCACCCCCTTTGCATATCATCAAGCACACGGAAAAAGGCACAGTCTGAACAGTCCTCAATATTAGTCTCGTTTGGGTCTAGCAGAGGACAAACCCAATCATTATTCACGTCTGCTTCTGATAATCCACAGTCATATCCTGCTTTCATACAAAGTTCCCCCATTCTTTGAATCTTACCTGTCAGTTGTTCAGCGGTGAAGGGCCATAGACCGCTACCAGCCGTACTAAATCCGCTCTCATGCGGCCCGAAGTCGTGTCTGGATTTGACTTATACAATAAAAATATAACGTTTACGCTATAAAAATAGCATATAAAAATAACGATGTCAAGAAAAAAATAACGTAAACGAGAAAAAACTTGCGATTATAGCAATTATATGCTACGATACACTTAACAGGAGGGGTGAACATGCCTATAATTTACAAGAAGCTGTTTCATGAATTAGTAGAAAGAGACATGAAAAAAGGTGAACTGCAAGAAAAGGCCGGCATAACAGCATCTATTATGGCAAGGCTTGCGAAAGATGAAACAGTAAGGACAGATACAATAGGGAAGATATGCAAAGCATTGGAATGCCAACCTGGCGACATCATGGAATATATAGACGATGATGAAAGATCACAAAAGAAGAAGATTGATGAACAGATCATCGAGCTACTATACGACACCTACAAAGAAACCTACAGCGAGATTCCCTATTATAAATTTAAAAGTTTACTTTTGAAATGTGTAAAGGGAAATCCGCTTACAGGGACTCACATCGATCAGACAAAACTAAACGGATTACTTAAAGACGAAGTGGCTAAAAGAAAACAGAGCCAAGAAAATGAAGAATAATAGCTGTCCACACTGGACAGCTTTTTCATGGTCTTGCTAAGACTGCAACCGTTACCTCAAGCCAGGGCGGAAAGCAGGGGCGCCGCCGCACTGTAAAAAAGGGTGTACCAACTTACTGGCTTCTCTTTCATTCGTCCGCGCCTGGCCTCTGCGGCCAGCCTTGCGGGGCCCACCCTGTAGGGCTTTTGCTCCGCGCATGGATACAGATTACTATAACTAGGCGGATGGGATTTCGTGGCTACGGACCAAGGTGTCGGGGGTTCGAATCCTCTCTGCCGCACATCGAAAAGGCCTCTGATTTTCAGAGGCTTTTCATTATGGAAAGAATGCTGTGAAGGCCGGCGGCTTTCCTGGCAGGCCCATATTTGGGAGCTCTTTAATATTCAGGACTTCTTTAATGTTCAGCACGTCTTAACCGGGATGCCGATAACGTAGACGATCTCCTGGTCCTCGGAGGCAAAAAGATAGCGCTGGACGGGAGTCGCCAGGGCGGGGCCTGCAATGAAAAAATTTTGACTGCGGGCATAGTCCGTAAGCTGGGCCAGCCGGGAGAAAATCGTGTCGAAGGTACCCTGAAAGGCTTCGATCAGATAGCGGTCGGCCTCTGGCTGGTAGTAAAAGAGAGGGTCGTCAAATTCCTCTGTTGTCCGCAGGAAGATGCGGGTGACGGGGGAATTTTCTTTTTCGGCAGAAATCAGGCAGGACAGGGGAAATTCGATGGGATGGCCCAGCTTTTCCTCTATAAAATGGACAAATTCCAGGGAGTAGAGGGAGCCGCGGTTGCCGACGGCGTCCACAGGGGCGGATAAAAAGCCGCGGCAGACAATCCCATCCTGGAGGAAGGGACGATTTAAGCCATGCTCCTCCCAGCCGCGATGATAATAGATCATGTTGTCCGCCATGGTTTGGCAGGCCTGATAGACAGCGATCTGCTTTTCGATCCGCTCCCGGATCTGGACGAGGAGGTCAAGCATTGCAGAGGGCTGCGGCGACTGGTTCTTCATCTGCAGGATTTCTTTGAGAGAAAAGCCCGCTTTGACACAGAGGTTGATGGCAGTTAATTCGCCGGCCTGGTCGTCGGTGTAATAGCGGTAGCCGTTTTCACCGACGTAAGCTGGCTTCAGAAGGCCCATGCGGTCGTAGAGACGGAGGGTAAAGGGGGTTATTCCGTTCAGTTTGGCAAATTCTCCACGAGTATGAAAATTTTTTATCATTTTTTGCATTTCTCCCTTGACATTGAGCTTAGCTCATGGTTTAGGCTGATTATAGCATAAATTATCGCGAAGGGAGAAAAGAAAATGAAGAAATTTTTATGCTTTGCTTTAACGGCGGCCCTTATGGCCAGCCTGCTCGCCGGCTGCTCGGCGCAGACGGACGATCAGACAGCCGCACAGACGGCTGCGCCGGAGGAGGCGACCCGGGCGGAAGAACAGACCCAGGCTCCGGAAACGGAAACCCTGCCGGAGGGAGATTTGAGCGGTACCGGCGTGGCCTACACATTCCAGAACTGTGTGCTGCGGGTGGAGGTTGCCACCGATGAGAACGGAGTGGTGACCGAGATGGATTTGGATCAGGGCCTCCCGCCTTTTTCCTGGGCCAGGGTGCGGCTGACGGAAGAAGAGATGGAGAATGTGCCGGACGACTGCCTGGTGGGAGGGATTTCGCTGACCTCGGCCACCGGGGAGACGATGGCTTTTTCCAAATACATCTGCATCGACGGCAGAATCTTCGAGGGAACCCTGCGGGAGGAGGACGATCCCTGGCTGGCCTATAATCCGGAGCAGACGGTGAAATATTCGTCGGTGGACGGTGAGATCGAGGATCTGATGGATTGGCTGAACGCTTCGGAAGAGAACATGGAAGAATATTTTCAGTGGTGCGTTGACCGGAATATGTACATCTGCCTGGAGGACGGCACGCCCAGCCCCCGTGAGACCGGGGCGGAGTACCTGGTAAAGGAAGGGCTGGATCATGCCGGGGAAGTGAGCTTTTTGAAATCCACCACCGATCTGGAATTTGAAAAGGACTGGTTTGACTGGGATAAGAATCTGCAGGCCGTCTATGATTCGATTATTGGGACGACGATGCGCACCAATGCAGACCAGCTGACCACAACGGAAGGCGAGGACGGAAAGAATTACTGGACAACCCTGGACGGGGTGTCGGGGGCAACTCTTTCCACCTACAGCATCCTGTACGGCACGGCCAAGACGGCCTATAACCGCAGCATCGGCCTGGAATAAAGATTCTTATTCCGGAGCCTACTCCAAAATAATGGTAAAGGGGCCGTCGTTGACCAGTTCCACCTTCATATCGGCTCCAAACTGGCCGTGTTCCACAGTAAGGCCGCTCTCTGCGCAGAGGGAAAGCATGTATTCATACAGCTTCTCCGCCTCGTCGGGGGCGGCCGCTGTGGTAAAGCCGGGGCGGTTGCCGTGGCTGGTATCGGCGCAGAGGGTGAACTGGGAGACGAGGAGCAGGGAGCCGTTCACATCGCGGATGGAGCGGTTAGTCTTGCCGTTTTCGTCTGCGAAGATGCGCAGGGCCAGCATCTTCTTTGTGATCCGTTCCACGGTTTCTTTGGTATCGCCCTTGGCCATGCCGGCCAAAACCAGATAGCCCTGGCCGATGGAGGCAATGGTTTGTCTGTCTACTGTTACGCTGGCGCGCAGGACGCGCTGGATTACTGTTTTCATCGGTTTCCTTTCTGTCTGAGTGGAATTTTTCTCTATTTTAGCACGGATGGCGAAATATCTCCACCGTTTTCTCTGCCTCTCTTCCTAAACCTCTATTTATAAATTTTCTTCGGAAACAGCGGTATTTGCGAAAGTTTCGCGGCCCAATGCGGCTTGAATGCGGCTCGATGGAAAATTGCCTCTTTACCGATGAAAGGGGGGCATGATACAATGGTTCTATCTTGGGAGCTGCAAGGAGGAAAACAGATGACCAGACATGCGTTTATCAGCGGCCTGCGGGAAGCGCTGACCGGGGAGATCCCACCGGAGGAGATCGAGGAAAATATACGTTTTTACAATAATTATATTGACCAGGAGTTGCGCAAGGGGAGAAGCGAGGAGGATATCTTTGCGGAATTGGGGGATCCGCGCCTGATTGCCCGGACGATTATGGAGACATGGCAGAGCAGGGATACCTCCGTCGGAGATGAGGGGACGGGTTATTCGGGCAGCTATTCAGGCAGCTATTCGGACGGTTATGGAGGCGGCGCCTATTCGGATTATTCGGACTATGACGGAGGAAGGGGCGAAAACGGCGGCTTTGACGGGAACCACAGCTCCGGCGGAATAAAATGGTATCATAAGGCGATTCCGATTGTGATCATCGCTCTCATCCTGCTTTTTATCCTTTGGATTGTCTCTGGGGTTCTGCGGCTCACCGTTTCGATTCTGCTGTCTCCGGTGTTCTGGATTATCGTCCTGGTTTTGCTTGCCGCGGGATATTTTTCGCGGCGGCGGTAGACATGAGGATATATGGATAAAATTTCCATTATATTTAAACGCCTCATAAGAGATAATAGAAGTGTAACTTATTTATCTTCACAGGAGGTGTGAAATCATGTCCAACAATAAGACGGAGAATTATTCCAATTCCGAGAAAAACAACAATCAGAACAATAATCAGAATTACAGCCAGAACAATGGCAAGAACAGCAGCAAGAACTGCGGAAGGAACAACAGCCAGAATTGCGGAAGGAATAACAGTCAGAACAACTATCAGTAAGAGTTTTCTGGCAAAGAAGCGCACCGGCAACCCCGGTGCGCTTCTTTTGTCTCCGGGAAAGACGAACCTTTTGGACGGGAAATACATAAAATAAAGCAGAAAAAGAATATGGAATACAGGAGCTCACGATGCAGACCCTGGCCGGGAGAGATGTGGACCGGTATCGTCAGGGGCATCCCCGGGCGATGCTGATCGATTTAAGGCCCAGGCAGGCTTTTCGGGCAAGCCACATTCGAGGGGCGGTGAATATACCCTATCCATCTCTTGAAAAAGCGGCCGGAAGGCTCCCCGCGGATACGGAGCTGATATTTTACTGCGAAAGGGGCGGCTCCGCGATGGCGGCAGCCCGCCGCATGGAGGAAAAAGGTTTTCAGACAGCGGCGGTAATCGGCGCTTATGAGGACATCTCCAGATTGACAGAAACCGTATCGGGCTTTAATATATAAGTATTAAAAAAACAGCGGTCTATTTTTGCCCGCTGTTACATATTCATCGTGAGGGGAAAAGGGATGCAGGAATACCATTGGATCGCCCCCTGCCATTTTGGCATGGAAGCCGTGCTGAAGAGGGAATTGCAGGATCTGGGCTATGAGATCGTACAGGTGGAGGATGGAAGGGTTACGTTTTGCGGGGATATAATGGCGGCCTGCCGGGCGAATATTTTTCTGCGCACGGCGGAGAGAGTTCTTCTGAAGGTGGGCTCCTTTCAGGCGCTGACCTTCGAGGAGCTGTTTGACCGGACAAAGGAGCTGCCCTGGGAAGAATATATCCCGGAGGACGGCCGTTTCTGGGTGACGAAGGCCACATCGGTGAAGAGCAGGCTGTTCAGCACTTCGGATATCCAATCGTTGGTGAAAAAGGCTATTGTGGAAAGGCTGAAGGAGAAGTATCATATCAGTTGGTTCCCGGAAACGGGACAGGCCTATCCCCTGCGGGTATTTTTGCTGAAGGACCAGGTCACGGTGGCCCTGGATACAACGGGAGAATCCCTCCACCGCAGAGGATACCGTCTGCTGACCAGCAAAGCGCCGATTACGGAAACCCTGGCTGCGGCGATCCTTCTATTTTCCCTGTGGAAAAAAGACAGGATTCTGGTGGATCCTTTCTGCGGCAGCGGAACTTTTCCCATTGAAGCGGCGATGATTGCGGCGAATATTGCGCCGGGGATGAACCGTTCCTTTTTGGCGGAGGGCTGGACAAACCTGCTGCCAAAGAAGGCTTGGTATGAGGCGGTAAACGAAGCTTCCGACCGGATCGACGAGGGGGCGCAGGCAGATATCCAGGGGTATGATATTGACGCCCAGGTGGTGGCGGCGGCCAGGGAGAACGCCAGGACGGCCGGGGTGGACCATATGATTCATTTCCAAAGGCGTCCGGTCAGCGAGCTGAGCCACCCGAAGAAATATGGATTCTTGATTACCAATCCGCCCTACGGGGAGAGGCTGGAAGAGCGGAAGGACCTGCCTGCGCTGTACAGGGAATTCGGCGAGAGATTCGCGGCCCTGGACAGCTGGTCGGCCTACCTTATCACAGCCTATGAGGATGCGGAAAAATATATTGGGCGGAAGGCGGATAAAAAACGCAAGATATATAACGGCATGATGAAAACCTACCTGTATCAGTTCTTGGGAGAAAAACCGCCGAAACGCCAGAGAGCGAAGGAGGACAAATGAAAATTATTTTTGCCACCGGGAATCCGGGAAAGATGAAAGAGGTGCGTCAGATCCTGGCAGATCTGGATGCGGAGATCCTTTCGATGAAGGAGGCGGGGATCGATATTCCCATCGAGGAGGACGGACTGACCTTTGAAGAAAATGCCGTGATTAAAGCGAAAGCGATCCATGCCTGCGCACCGGATGCGGTCGTCCTGGCCGATGATTCCGGCCTGGAGGTAGATTACCTGGACAAGCAGCCCGGCGTTTACTCGTCTCGGTATATGGGGGAGGATACTCCTTATGAGATAAAAAACGCAGCGATTATCCGCAAGCTTGCGGGCGCACAGGAGAGTGAAAGGACGGGCCGGTTTATCAGTGCCATTGCGGCTGTGCTCCCGGATGGAACGGTGCTTACCACACAGGGAGTGATCGAGGGAGTGATCGCCCATGAGCCGGCAGGGGAGGGCGGGTTTGGCTATGACCCTATCTTCTATGTGCCGGAATTCCATGCGACGACAGCGGAGCTTACGCCGGAGCAGAAGAATGCGGTAAGCCATAGGGGAAAGGCTCTGCGAGCCATGAAGAGTAAGTTAAAGCGCTATTTCGAGGTGTAGGATAGGATGAGAATACTGATCGTCAGTGACACGCATGGTCACAATGGGAATTTCCAGACCGTTTATAATAAGGTAAAGCCGGTGGATATGGTTTGGCATCTGGGTGATTTGGAGGGTACGGAGGAAGAACTGGAGGCGATGGTGGACTGCCCCTTCTATGCGGTGGCAGGCAATAACGACTTTTTTACGAGTCTTCCCAGGGAAAGGGAGGTGAGCGTGGGAAAGTACCGCGTTTTTTTGTGCCATGGCCACTATTACCGCGTCTCGATGACCAACCGGCTCCTGGCGGACGAGGCCCTGTCCCGCGGCTGCAATATAGCGGTCTGCGGCCACACGCACCGGCCTGAAATCGAACGGGGGAGGCGGATTGATGTCCTCAATCCCGGCAGCCTCTCTTATCCGCGCCAGGAAGGCAGGCGTCCTTCCTATATCATGATGGATATTGACAGGGAGGGAGAGGCGCACTATACAATCTGCTATCTGTGAAAAGAATAAAAGGCCTTGCAGTTTTCTGCGAGGCCTCACGGAAACGGCCGGAGGCCACGCAGAAAGAGACTGAGAAGAGGCAGGATAAAAAAATAAAAAAGTGGATTGACAACCGGTCGCCACTAGTATATAATAGTGCATGCGTCACAGAAATTGGATATGTTTTTTACTATGCGGGTGTAGTTCAATGGTAGAACACTAGCCTTCCAAGCTAGATACGTGGGTTCGATTCCCATCACCCGCTTTGCATCCGCCACAGATGCATAAGAGGCTGCTTTACAGATGCGGTAAGATTGCTATGGTGGGTATGGCGCAGTTGGTTAGCGCGCCAGATTGTGGCTCTGGAGGTCCAGGGTTCGAGTCCCTGTACCCACCCTCTTTGGGCTATCGCCAAGCGGTAAGGCACAGGACTTTGACT
>CALWRE010000235.1 GCA_944383835.1 uncultured Lachnospiraceae bacterium
GCTATTTCCGCCTATCGCCGGATGAAGGTTTCCGACGGAAAGATAGTGGAAGAATTGATGACAGTCTTTCATCTGTCGGAGGATGAGGCAAAGTCCTATCTGGAGGGTGGGATTCCTGTAGAGGCATATTGCGTATCTGGAATATAAGGATTCTTTACCCCTCCCGCAATATTTCCTTCAGACCTAGCCAAATCTGTTTCAACGGAAACACAAGTTGTCGAATAATAACTTAATGAGTAGAAGTCAACCGTTCCTTTTTTGAGAATTTGCTCATCACCTTCTTGCATTTGGATCGTAATATGATTATCCTTGAAATATTTCTTGATGTAATTTGGGTATACGCCTTTACATTGAACATCACTAACAAACCAAACCATCTTACGCATCTGTTTTTGGTTTTCTAAAATATCTTTAGGTCTGCAGCTAAAAGGATAGCTTGTAAGGAAACAAATCATATTTCCCATCATGAAATGAGGATAATGGTCATGGGCATAAGTTACGCACATGGCACTAGCAACAAGTTGATGATGTAAAGCCTAATATCTTTTTTGCGGGATATCCACTGGATTGCTATATTCAACTGTTCCTTCATTTAAGATTCCTAACGAGGGGTAGCCAGCCCTAGAAACATTCGCACAATTGATTTTATTGAATGTAATATAAAACCTGGAACAGCAAATAGAGAACCGCCTTGACGCTTCTCTGAAACGCCTCCGCACCGACTATGCGGATTTATATTACCAGCACCGGAATGAGGCGGGTGTTTCGCCGGAGGAAGTTGCCGGAATTATGGGGAAACTCATCCAAAAGGGGAAGATTCGCGGCTGGGGACAGTCCATGACGACTGCGGAAGAAATCCGGCGGGCGAATGCGGTAACGCCCCTTTCCGCCGTACAGAGCGAGTACTCCATGATGGAGCGAATGTTTGAAAAAGATGTCATTCCCACCAGCAGCGAATTGGGCATTGGCTTTGTAGCGTTTTCACCTATGGCAAGCAGCTTTTTGAGCGGCAAATACCGGAAAACAGATATATACCGGCGACGATGTGCGCCGTGTCATAACCCGCTTTGCCCCGGAAAATATGGACGCCAATCAGCCGCTATTACGCATGCTGCAGGAATTTGCGGAGCAGAAACACGCAACCCCTGCGCAAATATCCCTTGCGTGGATGCTGCATAAGTACAGCTTTGTTGTTCCTATCCCCGGCATGAGAAAAGAAGAGCGGTTGAAAGAGAATTTTGGGGCGGCAGAAATTACTTTGACTGAAAATGAGTTTGATGAAATTGAAAAGGCGCTTTCCACTATTACTATTTACGGGAATCGTACAGATGAAGATATTGCAAAGCTGCGAGAATAAAGCAAAGCCAGCCAGATCAGCAGGCGATCAGGCTAAACGGCTTCCATTGCAAATGCGGGAGAAGGGTTATGACCCTTCTCCCGTATTCGTCGTATCGGTGTAAGTTCCGGCCCACCAGAGGTTTTCCCCTTCGGGGTAGTAGCCGCCGGAGTGAATGTGGCAGACATTCCCATTGATGAAGTCCTGCGGCAGGGCGTAGGTGGTGTCGGAGGTGGGGCCGGTGGTATTCTCCGGGAGAATCCGGAAGACCCGCTCCGCCCGCCGTTCAGCCGGGCAGTTCGCCCCGGCCGCCTGCCCGCTTTCGGTGCAGATGGTTACGACCGTATGGCAGTCGCAGTATTCGGTCGGCACGGTGCCGGGGGCGAAATATTCGGTGTAAACCTGGGAGCCCTCGGGATCCTGATCGCACACCCCTGCCACGGCCAGCTTGCCGGAGATGCGGCAGATTTCAGCCGTTTCAATGGAAGAGGGCATTTCGATTACGGCAGGCTCCTTATCCTCGTGGATTGCTTCCATGACCTCTTTCCAGATGGCCCGATGGAAACTGCCTGTGTTGCTCATCGCAATATTGTTGTCATAGCCGGACCAGATGGCGGCGGTATAGTAGGGGGTAAAGCCGACAAACCATACATCGCGGGTGTCGGTGGTGGTGCCGCTCTTTCCGGCCACATACATATCGCCGAAATTCATGTCCAGGCCGCTGGAGGATACCAGACGGTCCTGGTAATACTGGCTGTGAGGAGTAGCACCCTCGTGCATCGCATCGGTCAGAAGCCAGGCGGTTGTCTCTTTAATTACCTGGCGGGTCTCCGGCTCATTTTCCAAAAGTATCCGGCCGTTGTTATCCAGAATCTGCGTATAGAAGATCGGCTCGGTATATAAGCCTCCGTTGGCGATGGCAGCATAGGCGGCGGTGAGCTCCAGGTTGGTGACGCCGTTGGTGATGCCACCCAGGGCAAGGGTCAGGCCGGTATCGGTTTCATCCACCAGGGTGGTAAAGCCGTAGTCCTTCAAATACTGCATGCCCAGCTCCGGCGTCACCGTCTCCATCAGACAGCGGGTAGCCAGGATATTGGAAGAGTAGATGATAGCCTCGCGGATCGAGCCGTAGCCGCCGTAGTAGGCTCCCCACCAGTTCGAGATGGGCTGGCCGTAATAGCTGTAAGGCTCGTCATAGTAGGTGGTGCCCAGGGTGGCTCCGCACACGTCCAGGGCGGCCGAGAAAGCGGCCAAAGGCTTGAAGGTGGAGCCAGGCTGGCGCGTAGTGCGGGTAGCGCGGTTTAAGCTCAGGCTGGTTGTCTTTTCTCCGCGGCCTCCGGCAATGGCGACGACTTCACCGGTGCTCTGGTCCATGATCACCATAGAAGCCTGGGGCTGCAGGGTGATGTCCCAGCTGTGTCCCCACATGGTGTCGCCTTCCGCGCCGTTTTCCAGGATATAGTTTTCAAATTCTTCGATACAGGCCAGAATTTCCTCCTCCGTATCGAAAATGAGCTGGAAGGTAGAGCGTTCCTGCACTTCCCGGTAATACCGGGTGATGTGGCCTTCGCTGTAATTGGTGGTGGTGCCGTCGGCATGGGTGATGGTCATCTGATAGGTGAAGGTCAGGTCGTCCATATATTCGCCGTTGGTGCCGATATAGTTTTCCGGGTCGCTGATGGCCGTATCCACAGCTGCCTGCACATCCGGATCCTGGGTGGTGATGATCTTCAGACCGCCGCTGTAGAGGGCTGTCCTGGCCTGGGCCTCGGTATAGCCCAGCTTCGTCTGCAGGTCGGAGAGAACCTGGCTGATCAGCTCGTCCACGAAATAGGAGTAGGGCGAAGAGGATTCAATCACCGTCGTATTTACATCCTGGATGCGGGAATAGACGTCGTCGGCCAGAGCCGCATCCCATTCCTCCTGGGAGATCATGCCCTGTTCATACATGTTCTGCAGAACCTGGGCCCGCCGTTCGGCATTCTGCTCCGGATAGGTGATGGGATTAAGGCTGTAGGGATTCTGCGTGATGGCGGCGATCACTGCGCATTCCGACAGGGTGAGATCGGATACATCCTTGCCGAAATAACGCTGGCTGGCCGCCTGGACGCCCAGGGTGTTGCTGCCCAGGTTGATGGTGTTCAGATAATATTCCAAAATGATCTGCTTGCTCATGACCTTTTCCAGCTGCACGGCCAGATACTGCTCCTGCAGCTTGCGGACCAGGCGGTCGCCGAAGTTGGTCTCTGCTCCGCCGCCAAAGACGTTGTTTTTGATCAGCTGCTGGGTGATGGTGCTGGCGCCCTGGTCGAATTCGCCGTCCAGTATGCCTAGGATGCCGGCGCGGACGATGCCTTTGATGTCAATGCCCTGATGGATCCAGAAGCGCTCGTCCTCAATGGCGACGAAGGCGTCGATCAGATCCTGGGGCAGATCGCTGTAGGAGCAAAGCTCCCGGTTGGAGCCTTCCTCCACCAGGGTCTGGATCAGGTTGCCCTCGCGGTCATAGATCGTGGTGGCGAAGCCCTCCGGCGATACGTTGATCTCGTTGATATCGGGCGTGGCATCGATTACGCTTTGATAAAAACCAAGGCCGGCGCTGATGCCGACGGCCCCCAGAAACAGAACAGCAATGACTGACAGCCGGATTAAGATCAGCCCAGTCTTCGTTTTCAGCTTTTTCGAGATGGAGTTAGTGGCTTTCAGCCTCTGTGCAGTCCCCCGTTTGCTGTAGTTCATTCATTGCCTCCTTTTATAAAGAATCGGATATGCAAAGCCTGCATCGAATTTTGACTTAGGAATCCTAGTATCTTATTATACCAAATTGTACCTTATAAATAAAGACTGAATTCTTTCTTGCATATTAAATTTCTGTGTATTACAATGATGCCAGGGTCAGAAAATGGCGGTTTGTGCGGTGTAATCTACTTTTCAGCTTCCAGTGGGGAGGGTATACTGGCTTCACAGGGACAGGCAGATTCTGCCTGCTGCAGGAAAGGATGGAGCAGTATGAAGATTAAAACACTTTTTGGCGTGCGCAAGGTGACGGATGAGGCCGGCAGGGAGCTGAACCTGGCCTACTATCTGACGGAGGATACCCGAGAGAAGGTACAAGAGGGCCCGCTCTACGGGGCGGGCATTGTAAAGAGATCGAGGGAGGGGGAAGAGTCCGAATGGCTGGACGGCCTCTCCTATCTGAGCAGCGAGGTGGAGGAACTGCTTTCCCGGATGATGCGGGGGGCCGTGACTCCGATATCCATGGCCGCTGTCGCCGACGATTTCATCGGGGATACCGCAAGAGCCTGAAAGGCTGGGATAGGGCGGGATACCGACTACTGCAAAAGAGAAAGGAAAGATGGAATGGAGAAAGAGAACAGCCGGGCACTTTGCTACCGGACGGTCTATCAGGGCGGGGAAGGAGAACTGGTGGAGAAGAAATCCCGGTTTATCGCTACGATACGGCCGGTGAAAACCCAGGAGGAGGCCCTGGCCTTCCTGGAGGAAATGCGGAAAAAATACTGGGACGCCACGCACAACTGCTTCGCCTATATCATTGGAAAGAAGAGCGAGCTGGCACGGTTTGGCGACGACGGGGAACCGGCGGGTACCGCAGGCCGCCCGATGTTAGATGTGCTGGCCGGGGAAGGCTTGTGCGATACCTGCGCGGTGGTGACCCGGTATTTTGGCGGAACCCTTCTTGGCACCGGCGGCCTGGTACGCGCTTATTCCCAGGCGGTGAAGGCGGGGCTTGCAAACAGCGTGCTGATTACGAAGAAGCTGGGAGTCAAGCTGCGGCTGTCCTGCGATTATTCCGATCTGGGAAAGCTGCAGTACCGGCTTGCCCAGGATGGATTCCAAACGGTGGACAGCGAATACACCGACCATGTAGAACTTACGGCCCTGGTCCCGGTGGAGGAAAAGGCAGGACTCCTTTCCCGGATTACCGAGGCCACGGCCGCACGTGTTCAGACAGAAGAGATGGGAGAGGTGTATTTCGGAGAGGCCGGAGGCCAGATCCGGCTTTTCGACGATTGACAGAGGACGTCAGAGCCTGCCCTCTTCCTCCAGCTCTTTTTTATACTGGGAAATGACCTCCCGCATGGCGTCAGGGCCGGGGGCTCCCAGGGTGATGCGCTTTTCCACACAGGTTTTTAAGGAGATAGCTTCGTAGATCGATGCGTCGAATACGGGGCTTATTTTTTGGTATTCTTCCAGGGGCAGCTCGTCTAAGGAAATGCCCTTTTCCAGGCAGAGCAGAACCAGCCGGCCTACGATCCCGTGGGCGTCGCGGAAAGGCACGCCCCTCCCCACCAGGTAATCGGCGGCGTCGGTGGCGTTGGTGAAGCCTCTGGCGGCGCTTTTTTCCATCACGTCGGTGCGGAAGGCGGTGGTGGCCAGCATGCCGGTAAACAGGCGGATGCAGCTGCGGGCCGTGTCCATGGCGTCAAAGGGCAGTTCCTTGTCCTCCTGCATATCTTTATTGTAGGCCAGGGGCAAACCTTTCATTACGGTGAGCAGGTCGGCGAGGGCGGCGTAGACCCGGCCGGTTTTGCCCCGCACCAGCTCCGCAATATCCGGATTCTTTTTCTGGGGCATGATGCTGGAGCCGGTGCTGTAGGTGTCGTCCAGCTCGATAAAGCCGTATTCATTGGAGTTCCAGAGAATGAATTCCTCGCTGAAGCGGCTCAAATGCATCATAATGAGGGAGAGATCGCTGATAAACTCGATCAGATAATCCCGATCCGACACGGAATCCATGGAATTTCTCGTAGGCCCGTAAAAGCCCAGCACAGAAGCGGTGTATTCCCGGTCCAGGGGATAGGTCGTTCCGGCCAGGGCTCCGGCCCCCAGAGGGCAGTAGTTCATCCGCCGGCGGCAGTCCGCCAGGCGGTCCCGGTCGCGGGAAAACATTTCAAAATAAGCGCCCAGGTGATGGGCCAGGGTCACCGGCTGGGCCTTCTGCAGATGGGTAAAGCCGGGCATATAGGTTTCCACGTGCTTTTCCATCTGGCCGAGAAGGACCGTCAGCAGCTCCTTTAAAAGGGAGGAGATTTCATCGATCTGCTCTCTGGCATAGAGGCGCATATCCAGGGCCACCTGGTCGTTGCGGCTGCGGCCGGTGTGAAGCTTTTTGCCGGCTTCGCCGATGCGGGCGGTGAGAACCGTCTCGATAAAGCTGTGAATATCTTCGCAGCTTTCGTCAAATTCCAGCGTTCCCTCTTCCAGATCGCGCAGAATTCCTTTTAAGCCTTCTGTGATCTGTCCGGCTTCTTCCGGCGAGATAATGCCCTGACGCCCCAGCATGGAGGCGTGGGCTATGCTTCCCTCGATATCCTGGCGGTACAGGCGGCGGTCAAAGGGCAGGGAGGCATTGAAAGCAAATACCTCTTGATCGGTTTCCCTGGTAAAGCGTCCGCCCCAAAGCTTCATTTCTTATTCCCTCCTAAATCTTTTATCATCTGGTCAAAGGCTCGGAGCCTTTCGGGATCCTCCTTGCGTGAAGGCTCTTTTTGCGCCGAGGAAACGGGCTCCTCTGCAGGCGATTTTTCTGCAGGTAATTTCTCTTCGGACGGCTCCTCTTCGGGCTGCGTCTTCTGCGTTTCCGGGTTTTCCTGCGCGGCCTGCGCGCCCTCCGCTTTTTCTTCCGGTTCGGCGGCAGGACTTTGGGGAGCAGGACTCTGGGGCGCAGGAATCTGCGGCGTTTCCGCCTTGGGGAAACGAAGCTTGCGCTGCTCGTCCAAAGAGAGCTGATTTTCCCCTTTCTTCCGTATCACATGGACGGCGATAATAATCAGCAGGATCAGCAGGCTTGCCAGGGAGATGATGGCTCCCTCGGTTAAGCCGGCAGGGCTGTAGCGCATATTGACGGTGTGCTCTCCGGCCGTCAGGGAGACGCTTAAGAAAGCCCCCGCATAAGCCTCCGCCGTTACGGCATGCCCGTCCACATACACGGTCCAGCCTTCCTCATAGGGGATGGAGGTAAAGAGGATGCCGTCTTCCTGCACGGAAATATGGGCGTTGATCTCGGTCTCATTGTAGGAATCCACGACGAGGCCCTCGGCGTTCAGCTGCCCGATGGCGTCGATGAATTCATTCTGAAGCAGGCGGTAGACATTGACGCTGACCAGCTCGCTGTTTCCATCGGAGGAAGTCAGGGTGGCCTGCTCGCCGGATTCTAGATAGCCCAGATCCAGAATAAAATCCCGGTTGGTATTGCTGAAGGTGGTGGAGCCGTCGGGCAGGACGGCGCGGATGTTTTCAACCGACAGGTCGGTCAGCACTCCGTAGTAGTAGCCGCTCTGCGGGGCGGTGAAGGTATAGGAGGAGCTGCTGCCCGAATCCACCATTGTAAAGATGGAGCCGACGGTGGTGGTGGCGGCTACGAAATTATTCTGCACCTGGATCGGATTGGTATCCTGATAATTCCACTGGGTGGCAGTGGAGGGAATCATAAAGCCCAGAGGCAGGGTATAATCGTTGCGGTACAGGGACACGGCCCCGTCGGTGGCCACCAGAGTGGTCAGCGGGGTCTCGGCGCTGTCGTTTTCCACCAGCATGTACTTTACCGATAAAAGAGCGGAGGTAAAAGGCGTCGCCCCGGTGAAGCTGTAGGCGTTGGTGCTCCCCTCCATGCCCAGATCTTCATAGATAGAAGTGATGGCCGCGTTGGTGGTGGAGGAGAAGATGGAGGCCGAACGGTAGCCGGCCCAGGCCCCATCGTTTTTCGTCTTCTTTACGGCCTTTTCGATCCGGAAAAAGCTGCCGCACTCCAGCTCGTCCGCGTAATCGGACAGGCGGGCAAAGGATTCGGTATTGCGCAGATAGGCGCTGCGGCTGGTGATCGTGATGCTGGTAATCCCCATATTCAGCCCCATTTCCAGGAAGGCCAGGGCGAAAGCCAGGATCGCCAGGTTGGAGGCGGAAACCCTTCTGCGTTTGTGCAGGTAGAGGAAGAGACCATAGAGGCCGACCAGGACGATGTTGATGTAAAAGACGTAGAAGCGGATTTCCTCTGCCTCCACCACCTGCTCGCACAGGAAGATGAAGGCGATGGCTCCCCACAGGCTCCCGACAATCTGTCCCACAGAGACGGTCCGCAGGTTGTGAAGGGCCTCAAAGCACATGGCCAGCAGCACAATAATGTATAAGAAGGACTGGCGGCAGGGCAGGCTGTTGGGATAGTGGAAACCGTGCCAGATGAAATTGGGAATGTTCCAGGCAAAGCTGACCAGCAGGAACAGAAGAAGGCTGCACTTGACGATCTTCTGCCGGAACGGAATATTTTTGTTCATGATGTACAGAGGGAAGAGGACGAAAACAGCCGCGCAGCAGTAGATGTTGGGCCAGTGCTCCAGGCCGATCTCCGTCTCCACCCCGGCCATATGCCGGGCCAGCATATCGAACATCGAAAAATAGGACGAAAGGCTGTCCGGAAAATTGATATTGGCGGAGGCCGTCGTCTTTAAGGCCAGCATGACCGGCAGCAAAAGCACGGCGGCAATCCCCCCGGCCAGCAGGGAGTAAAAGACGAAAAGCCCGCATTTGCGCAGGTAGGTTCCAAACGTCGGCCTCGTCTGCCCCACTGTCTCCGTGGTCTTGCGGGAGGGGTACATGATGAGCAGGCAGATGAAGTAGAGGACCAAAAAGAGGCAGAGCATGATGGAGATGTAGTAGTTGGTCAAAATCGAGAGGGCCAGGGTAATGCAGTACATTAAGCCCCGGTTTTCCTCCACCAGCTGCTCCAGCCCCCAGAGGACCAGGGGCGCCAGCCAGATGCAGTCCAGCCACATGATATTCCAGCTGTAGGCAGCCATATAGCCGGAGAGGGCGTAGGCCATGGCAAAAAGGGCGATGATGGGCGAGCGGGTGTCAAACTTGCGGGAAAGGTACCAGGCCATCGTAAGGCCGGCCAGCCCGGTTTTGACGACGATCAGATAGGTCATGAACTCAATGACCGAGGGGCCGGAGACAAGCAGCAAAAGGAGATTGAAAGGGCTGCACAGATAGTAGGCAAAGAGGGTGATGAAATTGGAGCCGATGCCGATCTCCCAGGAATACAGCAGGCTCTCGCCGTTTTGCAGCTTCTCGGCAAATTCGGCGAAGAAAGGAGCATACTGGTGATACATGTCGGTGCGCAGGAAGCTGTTGTCGCCGAAGGGATAGATCCCCTTCACGGCGAAGATTAAAATCAGCGCAGCGACGGGCAGAAGAAAGGAAAGGACGTAAACCGGCTGCAGGCCGGATTTTTTCTGATTCATAGCGTTTCTCCTTGCATTCAGGCGAAGATAAAGAGTTTGCTGGCAATATAGTTGACGATCATCACGATGACGTTGGAGCATGTCTTGGAGACGATATCGTTCCAATGCAGTTTTTCTACCGTAATATAGACAAAGACCACGTCAAAGCCCAGGGTCAGAAGCCTGGCGGAGACGAAGCCCAGTATTTCCGGCACGATCACCGACAGGGCCCAGGACGGGGACTGGAAGACAAAAATCTTATTGCCCACATAGGCGAAGGCCACTGCCGCAATCCACGAAATAATATTGGATAGGACGGTGCCGAATTTTAATTTGCGGTGGCAGGCGGCGAAGACGCCGATGCTTACCACCGTGGTCAGGACGCCTACAATCAGATAGCTGATAGTTTCGTAATTGATGAATTTAGCGAACAGTGTCTGAAGCATTTCCATTGGATTTCTCCTTTTTTATCTCAAGATTGGTCTGGCGCAGGATGAAAATCGGACGATCCTTTGCCTCCATATAAATGTGGGCCACATATTCGCCGAGAATCCCGACGGACAATTCGATGATGCCGCCTAAGAACAGAACGGCGCACAGGGTGGTCACATAGCCGGGGACGTCGATGCCAAAGAGGAAGGTCTGGATGAGCGTCACCAGAATATAAAGGCAGGCGAATACAAAGATGAAAAAGCCCATGCCGGAAACCAGGCGCAGGGGGGTGATGGAAAAGGAGGTGATGCCGCTTAAGGCATATTTGACCAGCTTCCAAAAATTCCATTTGGTCGTTCCCAGGGTTCTCTCCACATTCTCATAGGGCAGCCACTTGGTCTCGAAGCCGACCCAGGCGAAAATTCCCTTGGAGAAACGCTCTACCTCGGACAGAGACAGGATGGCGTCCACCATGTCCCGGCTCATGATCCGGTAGTCCACGGCATTCTGCGGCATCTTCACATCGGTCATCCGATTGCTGAGACGGTAGAAGGCCTGGGAAAACCAGCTGCGGATCTTGGATTCGCCCTCCCGGCTCACCCTTCTGGCCGCGCAGCAGTCATAGCCCTCCTCGACGCCGGCTATCATATCGGGAATCATGGCCGGAGGGTGCTGCAGGTCGGCGTCCATCAGAATGACATAGTCGCCGTCGGAGTAGGAAAGGCCGGCATACATGGCGGCCTCCTTGCCGAAGTTCCGGGAGAAGGACAGGTATTTGACGTTATCATGCTCCTTCGCCAGCTGCTTCATGATGACGATGGTATTGTCGCGGCTCCCGTCGTCCACGAGCAGAAAGCGGAAGGAATAATCCGGCAGCGTCGCAAGGACGCGGGCCGTTTCGTTATAGAAAGCCTGCAGTGCCTCCTGCTCATTGTAGCAGGGGACTACGATATCAATTTTCTTCATAGACAGCTCCTTAGTCGAATGCCCTGTCGGGGCAATACTCTTCTATATTCTAGTATAGGTCGCCGGAATTGTAAATGAAAAAATATTTTGTTCTAATATGGGAAAATCTGCATATATATAGTAACAGCCAGCAATACTATACCTGCCTGGGCAATCCGTTTGCGCCCAGAGCGAAAGATACGGATACCCAGGTGGGTACAAAAGGGGTCGCTGACCTCAATACCACAAAAAATGGAGGAGAAAATACAATGTCAGAAAAAAATCTGGAAAACAACAAGGTAACGGTAATCGGGCAGGTGGTGTCTCTGTTTACCTACAGCCATGAAGTCTTTGGCGAGGGCTTCTACATGGTGGATTTGGCGGTCAACCGCCTGAGCGATCAGGAGGACATCATTCCGCTGATGGTGTCGGAGAGGCTGATCGACGTAAAACAGGACTACCAGGGGCGGACGCTGGAGGCCGCCGGCCAGTTCCGGTCCTACAACCGCCATGAAGGGAACAAAAACCGCCTGGTGCTGTCCGTGTTTGTCAGAGAACTGCGTTTTCTGGAAGAGTTTACGGATTATACAAAGACCACCCAGATATTCTTAGACGGATATATCTGCAAAGAGCCGATCTACCGCAAGACGCCCCTGGGCAGGGAGATCGCCGATCTTTTGATCGCAGTGAACCGCCCCTACGGCAAATCCGACTATATCCCCTGCATTGCCTGGGGACGCAACGCCAGATATGCCTCCGCCTTTCAGGTGGGGAGCCGGATCCGGATCTGGGGACGGGTGCAGAGCCGGGAGTACACGAAAAAGCTGAGCGAGGCGGAAAGCGAAAAGCGGATTGCCTATGAGGTGTCGGTAAGCAAGCTGGAGTGTGGGGAGGCTGCCTCATAAAAGACTGAAAACAGTTGCCATTTGGCAGAAATAATGGTAAACTGATACAATAATAGCAACAGTGCCCACACAGGAGGAGCAAAAGATGAGTAGAGGGATGATACAGGTTATCTGTGGAGACGGACACGGGAAAACGGCCGCCGCCATAGGAAGAGCCATCACCAGCGCGGAGCATGAAAAGAGTATCATCATGATACAGTTTTTGAAGGGGAACCAGGTGCAGGATTCCGCCTTTTTGCGCCGTCTGGAACCGGAGTTTAAGGTCTTTTCTTTTGAAAAGCGGCCGGAGGCCTTTGACCGGCTGTCGGAGGAAGAAAAGAAAGATGAGGTCGCCAATATCCAGAACGGCCTCAATTTTGCCAAGAAGGTTATGGTCACCGGCGAGTGCGACGTTCTGATTCTCGACGAGGTTCTGGGACTTTTGGAATATCGGATTATCGGGGCGGAGGTTCTTCGGACTTTGCTGGGGGCGAAGAATGAGGAGATGGAGCTGATTCTCACCGGCCGGTGTTTCCCGTCCGACTTGTATGACTGCGTGGACGAGATTTCCCGCATCAGCAGTGAAAAGCTGTCGGATTGAGTGCAAAACCGGTTGACAGGCAGGGACCGTGGTGTTAAGATGACCATATAAGTTAAATAAGCGAGTAGAGGTTGCGTTGCCCATCAGTAGGCAGAGGGATATGGCAGGCATAGATGAAGCTGCCGAAAGGGGACGACGCCGAAGATGGTTGTGCCTGTACATTCCCATCTGGGCGCAGAAGCGAACAGCGCTGCGACTGTCATCCCAGACGGATGGAGAGCTATGAGCCAGATATATGTATCCATATGTATCAAAAGGAAGCTGTCTGTCTGTCAGTTTCCTTTTTTATGATACCAGGGTTAAAAGGTCAAAATCCGACGCAAGCTTGCTTGCAGGAGGATTTTTGACCTTGGAACCCGCAAAAATATGAATAAGCAGCCATTTTTCGTAGAAAAATGCGTGGATTATGAATATTTTTGCAGATTGCGAGAGCACGCAGTGCGGAGCCCTAAAGGACTAGCTTCGCGTCGCAATCTGGTATCATAGGGGTCAAAAATACAAGGCCCGCAGGGCCGTGAAAGGGGTAGGATATGGCTGTTTTTGAAGGAGCAGGAGTGGCTCTCATCACACCGATGCACCAGGATGGGAGCGTCAATTATGACAAGCTGGAAGAAATCATCGAGGATCAGATCGCAGGAGGGACGGACAGCATCATCATCTGCGGCACCACCGGGGAGGCGGCCACGCTGACCCATGAGGAGCACCTGGACGTGATCCGGGCCTGCGTAAAATTTGTAAGAGGCCGCATTCCGGTAATCGCCGGCACCGGTTCCAACTGCACGGAGACAGCCATCTATCTGTCCAAGGAGGCGGAGGCTGCCGGTGCGGACGGTCTTTTAGTGGTAAATCCCTATTATAATAAGGGGACGCAGAAGGGACTGATTGCCCACTATAAGGCAATCGCTTCCGCAGTCTCCCTGCCGATTATTTTGTACAATGTACCCAGCCGCACCGGCTGCAATATCCTGCCGGCCACAGTGGCGGCTCTCTGGAAGGATGTGGACAACATCGTCGGAATCAAGGAGGCCTCCGGGAACATTTCCCAGATTGCGGATCTGATGGCCTTGACCAAGGGGAAAATCGATTTGTATTCGGGCAATGACGACCAGATCGTGCCGATTATGTCCCTGGGCGGCAAGGGGGTTATCTCCGTCCTTTCCAATGTGGCTCCGGCCCAGACCCATGCGATTGCGGCGGCCTGCCTCGCCGGGGATTATAAGAAGGGGGCGGCCCTGCAGCTGGCGGCCCTGGAGCTCTGCCATGCCCTGTTCTGTGAGGTAAATCCCATCCCGGTAAAGGCGGCGATGAATCTCCAGGGCTGGGAGGTAGGCCCTCTTCGCGCTCCGCTTACGGAAATGGAGCCGGAGAATCAGGAACGGCTGAAAAAAGCGATGGCTGCTTACGGCGTATTGTGAGAGCGGACAGGAGGTACGAAATGATAAGAATGATTATTCATGGCTGCAGCGGGGCCATGGGAAAAGTAGTGGCTGAGATGGCAGCCGAAGACGCAGAGGTGCAGGTTGTGGCCGGAGTGGACCGAATGGATAACGGCAGCTGCAGCTTTCCGGTGTATCCTTCCGTAGCGGCGTGCAGCGAAGAGGCGGACGTGGTGGTGGATTTCAGCAATGCGGCCGCGGCAGATCAGCTGCTGGCCGACTGCGTGGAAAAGAAGCTTCCTCTGATTCTCTGCACGACGGGCCTGTCCGGGGAGCAGGACGAGAAAGTGAAGGAGGCGGCAGGGATCATTCCGATTCTGCGCTCCGGCAATATGTCCCTGGGAATCAACCTCCTTTTGAAGCTGGTGACGGAGGCGGCCCAGGTCCTGCTGGCGGCGGATTTTGATCCGGAGATTCTGGAGATGCATCACCGCCGCAAGGTGGACGCTCCCAGCGGCACGGCCCTGATGCTGGCTGAGGCGGTAAAGCGCGGCAGCGATGAGCCTTACGAGATCTGCCTGGACCGCCACGAGCGCCGGCAGAGCCGCCCGGATAAGGAGATCGGGATTCAGTCCCTACGCGGGGGCACAGTGGTGGGCGAGCACGACGTGATCTTCGCCGGCCCCGACGAGGTGATCGAGATCCGTCACACGGCTTATTCACGCCGCATTTTTGCCAACGGCGCCCTGCAGGCGGCTAAAGTGCTGCCGGGCCGCGCGCCCGGAATCTACGATATGGGTTCGGTGGTGTAAAAATAATAAAAGGAAATGAAGCGTTCGCGATAAGCAAATCTAAATGCAGGAGGCCATCCTCACTTATGGGGATGGCCTTCGCTGTCAAAAATGGGATAAAAGAATAATTGCGGGAAATCAGCCGTGCAGTCCTTCGGTCTGGCGCTCCATATTTTCCACCACGATATCGTAGATATCGCCCAGGGAAGCGCAGTATTCCAGGACCTTCCAGGGGGTGTTGGTGTGAAAATGAATTTTGATCAGTTCTTCATCGCCGACGGCTAACAGGCAGTCGCCTTCGATGTTTTTCGTAATATACTCGTTGATATCGTCCTCCGACAGGTTCTCTCCTTCGATCAATAGCTGCGTGTCAAAGCGGTATTCCAGCATGATTTTTCCAATCCTTTCTATGTTATTTTTTGGCTTCCGGCTTCGATTATACCATATCGCAGCCAATGGATGCAATTTTCCCTGAAAACTTTTCTTTTTTCTTTTCCTTTCCTTTAGTATTTGCCGCTAAAACCGTAGTATATAGATGAAGCCGGAAAGGAGGCGCCCCGATGATGGATGATGAAAAAATTATTGCGTTGTTTTTCGAGCGTTCCGAGCAGGCCATACGGGAATTGGACATTAAATACGGAAAAATTTGTCATACCCTTTCGTATAACATTGTGAAAATTGTTCGGAATATTTCTCTCAAAATCTATTGGAGAAAGGAAGCGGCTAAACGAAGCGGACATTATACGATTGCCTTAGAGGAAATCGAAGCCTGTATCGCAGACCGGAAAACCGTGGAAAATGAAATGGAAGCCAGAGAATTAGCCCGTATCATTGAGAAATTTTTGGATACGCTGACCGTAAAAGAACGCGTCATCTTTATGCGCCGCTATGCGTATGCAGATACCTATGCAGACATAGCAAGGCGCGTAGGTATATCCAAAAAAAATGTATCCGTCCGGCTTACTCTAATCCGCCGGAAGCTGAAAGAACATTTGATGGAAAGAGAGGTATTCGTATGAACGCTAAATTGTTTTCCGAAGCCATGAGCGAAGTGGGCGATACGTATTATGAGGAAGCGGCAAACTATTACTGCAAAAAGCATGGGTGGATAAAGTGGACTGCGATGGCGGCCTGCCTTGCCGCTGTGCTTTTTACTGCCTTTTCCGTTCTTTCTAATTATTCCCGCCAGCAGGGTGCACTGCCGCCGGCTCATCCGAACGGAGGGATTGTTGACACCCCCGCTGACAATCCTGCTGACAATCCCGCTGATGATACTGCGTCTGTGACACCGGAAATCCACATTCGTTTGAGTAATCTCCATTTCAATGAAATGGAAGGAATTTCAGATGCGGCACTCAAATGGTATGATCCGGAATTATACGATACCGATGTTGTCTGGGACAAAGACGAAGTGACGGATTATTACGGGAAGGACTTAACGCCGGCGTATATTCCGGACGGATTAACCGCAGCCTCCGGAAACGGTACGGCAAGAGTTGTCCTTGATAAAGATGGTAAAGTTGCGGAAGATACCGTAAGACTCAATTTTTACCATGACTATTACGAGGACGGAAGCCCGAAGCTGACAGAAGATGTGGCGGCAGTCAAAGGATTTTCTATTACGGTTTCAAAAATCGGTCTTTTGAATGATTGCTTATATGTTCTGCCGGAAAACGAAGTGAAAACCTCTGACATCGGCGGAACGGCGGTCACCTTTGGGTATCGTTCCATGCCCTTTGGCCCGTACGATCCTGATACGCACGAACCGTCCGGCTATTATGATATCTATGTGGCCGAATTTGAATACGACGGGATCGAATATGAGATCGTCGCGGAACAAATGGAAGCGGAAGAAGTTGTAAAAGTTGTATCGTCTATCATCTATGGGAAAGAAGTAATCGTTGAGGAATAAACGATTTTTGCGTTCCGATAATCCAATAGCACAGGACGGGCCGATGCGAAACAAGCAAATGGGCATAAATGGATTATTACTGCGCCGGAAAAAGGTGCACACTATTCAGAGAGAAACTTTGGAGTAAAGGAGATATGACGATGAAAAAAATGCGAAGCACAATATTAGGACTGACGTTGCTGGCCGTTGTATTTGCAGCGGCAGGCTGCGGGAACGACCGCAATGAATCCACAGCCGGATCCACCCAAAATCCCACGATGTCCGAGTCCGCACCTGCCGGTTCCACAGCTGCAGAGTCCACAGCTGCCGAGTCTGCGGGTACGGAATCCATGGCGCCTGAAACCGCCGGAATGACGGAAACAAATGCCGGGGATACCGGAACGGATATGGATTTGACGGATGGCTTGGATCAGATGGGCGACGATATCTCCCATGCTGCGGACGACCTGATCGATGACTTGACGGAAGGCATGACTGGTACGGACAGCGGGAGATAATCCGGCCGATATTATTGTATCGGTATGCGGGGGCGGCATGGGTTCGGACATGCCGTCCCCCTGCGTTACAGTCTTTCTACTAAGAGGAAGGCTAAAAGGATGCATCTGGCCAGAGATACTTTCGGATGCGGCTGCGGACAAACAGGAGCATTGCCAGGGTCAGTAATCCGGCTGCGATATAAATGTTCTGGAGTGCGCTTACGGCGCAGGCAAGCGGATTGCTGCGGATCGCCGTAACCAGGTAAAAATCAATCGTATATTTCCCCGTATCTTGATATTCCGCTTCGCTGAATGCGGAACCAATCCATCGGTCAAATATCAATAGCTCGTTCAGATCTCCTATGCTGCTGTCAAGATATTCTGCGCTGTCTTTTAACGGCAGTTCCAGTGTTTCCGTTAAAGCAGCGAGACTGTCATATTCCTGCCCTTTATACGTAAGGGGCTTGCCCGGATAGTCCCACATCTCAGGATAGGTGATGTATACTGTCACAAGATCCTGGTCTTTATATTCCTGGCTGCGGTCGAACAGAAGCTGCCATTCCCCTTCTCCGGTTTGATCCACGGCAGAATTAAAAATTGGCGCGTCAGAGACATAGTGCAGGGTAACCGGTTTTAATTCGCTGCCTTCAAAATAGCCGGAGGCGCGTATCGCTGCGATGTCCCGTAAGCTGTGGGAGTCTGCGTACATACTGCGAAACAGGAAATAGGGATCTTCCTGGTTTGACAGACCTTTTCCTTCGCTCATGTTGATCCAGCCATAATGCAGGCCGGCGGCGGTATCCGTTCCTGCGTCCCACTCCTCCTGGGTGTAGTAGTTGAAGTACAGGATATCTTCTTCGCTGCCGTGCAGAAGGTTTCCGTTGGCGTCGTAGACCAGAACAGCGGTTTCCAGCGGATAATTGATATCGCGAATCAGTTTGCTCTTTTCTCCGCTGCCGTAGTACCCGCTGGTATAATACGAGGCAGAAACATTATTGCCAATGGCAAGGAGCATTTGATGTTCCAGGAAGTCCGGCCGTTCGTCCTGATATCTATAGCGGTCGGAAGCAGGATCGTAAAAAGTCGAGAGGAGGCTGTACTGACTGACGGAATTGGCAAATTCCAAGCTTCTCTGGTACAAAGCGTCGTAGAATTCCTGCGCCGTTACGACAGTAAGGACAACCATGGAAACAAGCCATGTGCCAACAAAGAAAAAAGTTAAAAGGCAGGTAACTGCGGATATGGATTTGAGTCTGCATCTTCTTTTCATGGCTTTATCCCTCCCACTTGGCAAGCGGCTGTCCACGGTGCTTTGTAAGTATAATAACATACGGGACATATGGACTGCAATCGTAAGAAAAAATAAAAGATATTTGCGGGGAAATGTGGTAGGATAAGAATAGAAATTACCTGAAAGCAGAAAGAAAGTGGGAGATTGGGCCATGGCACAGACGAAAATTCTTGTGGTGGATGATGAGAAGGAAATTGCGGATCTGGTGGAGATCTATCTGGTCAGCGATGGGTATGAGGTATTTAAGGCTGCCAGTGCGGAGGAAGGGCTTGCTGTCCTGGACAAAGAGGATATCAAGCTGGTGCTGCTGGATATTATGATGCCCGGTATCGACGGCCTGGAAATGTGTCGCAGGATACGGCGCACGAATAATATTCCGATTATTATGCTCAGCGCAAAATCCTCGGATCTGGATAAGATTCTGGGGCTGTCAACCGGGGCGGACGACTATGTAACGAAGCCCTTTAATCCGCTGGAACTGACAGCCAGGGTTAAATCCCAGCTGCGGCGGTACATGGAGCTCAATCCGGGAGCCGGCCCGGATTCTTCCGGCAGCGTCCTGTGCGTCCGGGGACTGGAGATCAATAAGGACAACCATCAGGTGACGGTTTACGGGGAGGATGTGAAGCTTACGCCGATTGAGTTTGATATCCTCTATCTGCTGGCGTCCAATCCCGGACGGGTGTTCAGCACCGATGAAATCTTTGAGAAGGTTTGGAATGAAAAGGTTTATGAGGCCAACAACACGGTGATGGTCCATATCCGCAGGCTGCGCAGCAAGATGAAAGAGGATACCAGGCAGGATAAGATTATCACGACAGTATGGGGAGTGGGGTATAAGATTGAAAAGTAAGAAAGGGGATATCCGAAGCAAATTCCGCCGCCGGGTGCTTTACGATATCGTGGCCAGCGCGGTGATCACCTGCGTTGCGGAGGCATTTCTGGTGCTGAATATCAATATAGTGACCGGATTTCTGCGCCAAAACGGGTATCAGTCCGGGCTTCTGGGTATGCGAAGCGCCGATATCCTTACCTGGATCTTTCTTTATCTTTTGATCGGAATTGCCATTTTCTGCATCAGTTTTCTCCTGCTGCAGGAAAGGGTCGCGAAATATATCGGGGAAATTTCCGACGCTATGGAGGAAATCTCCGACGGAAACCTTAACCTTTCCCTGGAGGTGAAGGGTGACGACGAGTTTGCCCAGATGGCTTCGAGCCTGAACCGGATGGCGGAGGATATCCGTGATCTGATGGAGAGGGAGAGGGAGTCGGAGCGGACCAAAAACGAGCTGATTACCAATGTGGCCCACGACCTGCGCACTCCTCTGACCTCCGTGATCGGCTATCTGGAGCTTCTCTTGGCGGATAAGGTTCCCTCCGATGAGAAAAGAAAGGAATATCTGCAGGTTACCTACAATAAGGCCAAGCACCTGGAGCATCTGATTGAGGATTTGTTCGGGTTTACCAAGCTGAATTACGGAAAAATTTCCATGAAGGTGACCCAGGTGGACATTGTGCAGCTTCTGACGCAGCTGCTGGATGAATTCTATCCGAATTTTTCCGACAGCGATATGCATTATGAGATACACAGCAGCGAGAGAAGCATCCTGTTAAACGGCGATGGGAACCTCCTGGCCCGCCTTTTTGAAAACCTGATCGGCAACGCGATCAAATACGGGAAAGAGGGAAAGATCGTAAATGTGTATATAAGCCGGAAGGACAACATTGCCGTCATATCGGTGGTGAATTATGGGTATGTGATTCCGGCCGATGAGCTGACGCATATCTTTGATAAATTTTACCGGGTGGATCAGGCCCGTTCCAGTTCGACGGGCGGAACCGGCCTGGGGCTTGCCATAGCAAAAAACATTGTGGAGATGCACGGCGGCTCCATTGAGGCGCGGAGCGATTTAAACGGTACGGTATTCGAGGTAAGGCTGCGGACGGATTTTGACGTGAACCGGGAAAATTTTGAATTTCCCGGCAGTCCGGCGCCAGGGAAAGGATAGGGCAGGCAGAATGAAAAAAAGGCATCTGGCAGTTTTGGCTTTTATGCTGCTGATCTTCTTATGCGCCGGTTTTACGGCGTCGGCCAGTACATTGCAGGAGGGAAAAAACGCGGCGGAGATCGTATCAGCGCAGATAATCCCTTCGGCTGCTTCGTCCCAGGAGATACCGGTGAAGGTTACCGGCTTGGATGTGGAAATCATCTGGGATGAGAGCGGAGCCGTCAGGGTGGGCAGAGATCTCCCGATTACGGTGTGCGTAAAGAGCAGCGGCCCTGCGATTGATGGCTATGCGGCCGTCTATGCGCCGGCCAGCCAGGGAGAATATTATAAAATGGAAGAGAGCCTCAGCGTATCTGCCGGGGAGACAGCCGAGGCGTTTTTTAGTATTCCGGTGGATTACGGGACGGAAATGCTTCTGGTCGAATTCCGCGATGCGGACGGAACCCTTTATGCCAGCGAAAAGCTGACGCTGCGGCCGGGCTATGGATACCAGGAGCTCTATGTCGGGGCGGTGAGCGAAGAAGAGGACGGCTTGGACGTCTTTGACCGGCTGGAGCTTAGCGAATACATGGGGATTACCACCCGGCTCTTCCCCCTCTCGGAGGAAAGCCTTCCGGACAGAGTCGAGGAATACAGGCTTTACGATATGATTCTGGTTGAAAACCTGGAGGAGATAACCCTGTCGGAACAGCAGCTGGAGAGCCTGGACAACTGGGTTTACGAGGGAGGCGTGGCCATTATCGGAAACGGCGGGGCTCTGTCCGCCGCGGCTTCGGAAGGAGAGATGGTCCGGGAGCGCTGGGGAAAGGGCCTGTATGTATACTGCGTTTCCCCGCTGGGAGAGACGGCGGAGGGCTATGGGAATGAGGAGCAGGCCAGGAATTTCCTCTGCGACGCCATCGGAAGAGAGAGGCTCACGGCCCTGGAAAACAGCATTCAGATGGGAACCGAGCAGTATTGGAATGCGCGGAACATGACAGCCAGCGTAGACCCGGAGCGCCTGCCCCAGGTATGGGAGTATGCGGTTGTCCTGGGCGTCTACATCCTTGTTCTGGGGCCGCTTCTGTATGCGGTGCTGAAAAAGAAGGGACGCCAGAGCATGCTCAGGGCCTCGATGGTTGTTATCTCCCTGTTTTTTGCCGGCGTTATTTATCTGATGGGAAGCCGTACCCGCTTTACCAGCCCTTTTATGAATTACGTTTCGATTCAGGAGATACACGGCGGGACGGTGAGGGAGACTGCTTTTATCAATGTTAGCTCGCCTTACAATGCGGCGTACAGCTTCCGCGTAAATAAGAGCTTTGATGTGGCCCCGGTGGTTTCTTACGACTATCAGACAGGAACCTTTGACCCGGAAAATAATATCTGCCAGCTGGCAATCCGTTATGGGGAAGAGGAAACCGAGGTGGAAATCAATGACGATATCCCTTTTACCGCAGAGTATTTCCGCCTGAGCCGCAGCAGGGATCAGGTGTATGGGGAGGGCTTTTCGGGAGAAATCCATCTGTTCTGCGGGGAGGTTTCCGGCCGCCTGACCAACGAATCGGAAACCGCCTTTGAGAAGGTGTGCGTCTACGCCGGGGGATTCTTGATCATGGCCGGCGATATGGAGCCGGGGCAGCAGGTAGATCTGTCGCAGGTTCCGGTGTATTCCGTGCCCGCATACCGGCAGTACGAGATGGTGCAGGCTATTTCCGGCATGAACCGGTTCGAGACGGCAACGGAAAGCGTGGAGGCTTCGATTGCCGCATGGCGGAATGAGGTCGTCTCCTACTATGTGAACGATACCGTCTCGCGGGAGGATGAGGACGCTGTGATTTTCGCCTTCCCTGCCCAGGAGACGGAGGAATTCTTAGAGGGCTCCGATTTCGATGTGAGAGGGGTAACCTTGGTCACCGCGTCGATGGATGTGGACTATACCAGAGACGGCCAGGTCTACGTCCCTATCCTTTCCCAGGCGCCGGAGGTGCTGCAGGGCAGCTATGACGCCTCCAATCATTCCACCTATCTGCAGCTGCTTGTGCTCCAGTATGACTTCGGAGATCTATTGGTGGACCGCATATTGATGGAATGGCCGGAGGAGCAGGAAGAGGACAGCTATATGAGGGCCTTCCGGGGGACGATGGAATTCTATAACTGGGAGACGCAAAGCTATGATCGGATAGAGGCGAAGGAGGAATATGACAGGGAGGAGCTGGAACCCTATCTCAGTGCGGACAACCATTTGATTGTGCGCTACGAGGACGGGGCGGCGGAAGAATATTCCTATCAGACCCTTCTTCCTGTGCTGAGCCTGGTCGGAAGGGAGAGGCCATGATGCTGGAAATGCACAATCTGAGAAAATCCTACGGCAAGACGGAGGCCCTTCGGGATTTGAACCTGCATATAGCCGACGGCGAGCTTTTCGGCTTTGTGGGGCCCAACGGGGCGGGAAAAACGACGACCATACGGATTCTGGCCGGGCTGCTCCGTCCCGACGCCGGTACGGTGGAAATCGACGGCCAGCCGCTGCGCTGCGGGGGAAGCGCGCTGAAAGAGAAGATTGGCTATGTCCCGGATTATTTTGGGGTTTACGATAATGTCCGGGTGTTTGAATATCTGGAATTTTATGCCTCCGCCTACGGAATTACCGGTCTGGTGGCCCGCAGGCGGTATATGGAGCTTTTGGAGATGGTAGGCCTGGGGGGACGGGAGGAAAACTATGTGGACAGCCTGTCCAGAGGGATGAAGCAGAGGCTGGGCGTGGCCCGTGCCCTGGTGCACAATCCCCGCCTGTTAATCCTGGACGAACCGGCGGCCGGCCTTGACCCGAGAACCCGGCAGGATTTTATCCATATGCTGAAGGAGATCAATAAGTGCGGAAAGACGATTTTATTCAGCTCCCACATCTTATCGGAGCTGAGCGAGATGTGCACGGATATCGGCATTATTGAAAACGGGGCGATGGTGCTGCGCGGCAGCCTGGTGGATATTTTGGCCAGGGTGAATACCTCCAACCCGCTGGAGATGCGGATCTATAAGAATCTCTCTGCGGCTGTGGCCCTTCTTCGCAGCCATCCGCTGGTGCACAATATTACGATAGACGGCAGCCGGGTGGTGGCCGGGTTTTCCGGCGGACAGATGGATGAGGCCAGGCTGCTTAGCCAGCTGGTGACAGAGGCCGGAGCCCTGGTGGGAAGCTTCGGGCGGCAGCAGGGAGGCCTGGAATCGGTATTTATGGAGATTACCGGAGATAAGGCGGAAAGGGTGGTGGCGCGGGGATGAAGCGTTTTCTTTCACATGTTCTTCCCGTATATCAGAAAGAGTCGATGACCAGCAGCCGGACGACCCGTCTGACGGTTATCGTGATGGTTTTTAATTTAATACTGTCCCTGGTGGGCCTGCTGCAGCTGCTGCTGACGGTGAACGGGAGCGGCTATTACGGAGACATGTCCTACGGCTCCCTGCTGCAGATGTATACGCTGGTGGCTGCGTTTGAGGCGGCTTTCATCCTCTTTATTGTGCCTGCCCTGACCGCCGGGAGCATCTCGGGGGAGAGGGAGAGACAGACCCTGGACCTTCTTCTGTGCACCAGGCTGCGGCCGGTGGATATTATTGTGGGCAAGCTTCTGTCCTGCCTGAGCATCGTCTTTGTCCTGATGTTCAGCAGTCTTCCCGTCCTGGCCCTGGTCTATATCTATGGTGGAATCAGCGTATGGGACCTGGCTGTGCTTTTCGGCTGTCTGATGGTGACCACCCTTTATATCGGCGGCGTCAGCATTCTTTTTTCTGCCCTGGTGAAAAAGACGACGGTGGCCACGGTGCTTTCGTATCTCGCAGTGATTTTTGCGGTGGCGGGAACGTACCTGGTATTGGTCTTCGTATTCCACATCTACAGCCTGCTTGCGGCGGATGGGGCAGGGATAGCCGAAAATGTGATGGCGCCATGGAACCACCTGCTGCTTATGAACCCGGCGGTAACCTTTTACAGCTTATTCAGCCAGCAGATCGGCAGTTCGCAGACCAGCAGCGTGCTGAATTGGTACAACTCCTATATCTTTACGGACAGGATGCTTGAACCCAGCTGGATCTGGCTCAGCTGCGGGGTGCAGCTGGCTTTTGCCATCCTGTTTGTCTGCCTTGCGGCTTACGCGATCAATCCGATGCACCGAAAATCGCAGTGAGAGGGGATTTGACATTGAAGAAAGAACAAAAGAAATCGCTGCCCCGCTTTTTGTGGCTGGCCGCTGTCATTATCATAGGTTTCTGCACCCTGGTTCTGGCCGTTTTGTCGCTGATCAACATCCTTGTAAAGCAGAGGACCGACGGGCAGATTGTGTCGGACGAGGAGGCGGCAGCGCTCGGGGCGGACTGCATTCTGGTCCTGGGCGCAGGGGTGAGAGAGGACGGTTCCCTAAGCCCCATGCTTGCCGACCGGATCCGCACGGCTGTTTCCCTCTATCAAAGCGGGGTCAGTTCCCGCATCTTGATGAGCGGCGACCATGGGAGCGAAAGCTACGATGAGGTCACGCCGATGAAGGAGGCGGCCGTGGCGGCCGGCGTCCCGTCGGAGGCTGTCTTTCTGGATCCTGCGGGCTTTAGCACCTATGACAGCGTGTACCGGGCCAAGGAAGTTTTCGGGGCGGAGAAAATTGTAATCGTCACTCAGGAATACCATCTGTACCGGGCTTTGTATATAGCGGACGCCCTGGATCTGGAGGCGGTGGGAGTGGCCGCGCCGCCGAAAAACGACCTGGGCCAGCTGTACCGCGACCTGCGGGAGTGGGCGGCGAGGGCCAAGGATTTTTTTAAAGTGATGTTTTGACGTATATCTTCGGGTATACAGGGAGATGTTGATTGATCAACATCTCCCTCTGTACATATATGGACAGATGCATATGGATGGATTTACAGCGCGTCCTCGTCGGTGGTTACGGTATTGATCTGGCGCTTTCTGGCCATTGCGTCGGAGGCCAGGTATTCGTCATAGGTGGTCATCTTGTCAATCAGGCCTTCCGGCGTGATCTCCATGATCCGGTTTGCCGTGGTCTGGACAAACTGGTGGTCATGGCAGGAGAAGAGGATGACGCCGGGGAATTTAATCAGCCCGTTATTGAGGGCGGTGATGGATTCCATATCCAGGTGGTTGGTGGGCTCGTCGAAGAGCAGCACGTTTGCCCCCTGGATCATCATCATGGACAGCTGGCAGCGCACCTTCTCGCCGCCGGAAAGCACCCGCAGCTTCTTCATGCCGTCGTCCCCGGCGAAAAGCATCCGGCCCAGGAAACCGCGGACATAGGTCATATCCTTGATCGGGGAAAACTGGGTCAGCCAGTCGGTGATCGTAAGATCCGAGTCAAAGATCTTGGTGTTGTCCTTGGCAAAATAGGCCTGGGAGGTGGTGACGCCCCATTTGTAGGAACCCTCGTCCGGCTCCATCTCACCGGCCAGAATCTGAAAGAGGGTGGTCTTTGCCAGCTCGTCGGAGCCGACGAAAGCGATCTTGTCGGTTCGGTTCACGATGAAGGAGATATTGTCCAGAACCTTTACGCCGTCGATGGTCTTGGTAAGGCCCTCCACGGTCAGAACCTCATTGCCGATTTCCCGGTTGGGACGGAAATCGATGTAGGGATATTTGCGGCTGGAGGGACGGATCTCATCCAGCTCGATCTTTTCCAGAGCCCGTTTTCTCGAGGTGGCCTGCCGGGACTTGGAGGCGTTGGCCGAGAAACGCTGGATAAATTCCTGCAGCTCCTTGATCTTTTCCTCTTTCTTCTTATTAGCTTCCTTCATCTGCTTGATCATCAGCTGGCTGGATTCATACCAGAAATCGTAGTTGCCGGCGTAGAGCTGAATCTTGCCGTAGTCGATATCCGCAATATGGGTGCAGACCTTATTCAGGAAATAACGGTCATGGGAGACGACAATGACGGTGTTGTCAAAATTGATCAAAAATTCTTCCAGCCAGGCGATGGCGTCCAGATCCAGATGGTTGGTGGGCTCGTCCAGCAGCAGGATGTCCGGGTTGCCAAAGAGGGCCTGGGCCAGGAGAACCTTGACCTTTTCATTGCCGCCCAGTTCTTTTACCAGGACGGAATGCAGATCGGTGTCAATGCCCAGGCCGTTTAACAGGGTGGCGGCGTCGGACTCGGCCTCCCAGCCGTTCATCTCCGCAAATTCCGCCTCCAGGTCCGCGGCGCGGATGCCGTCCTCATCGGAGAAATCTTCCTTGGCATAGATCGCGTCCTTCTCCTTCATAACTTCATAGAGACGGGCATTGCCCATGATAACGGTATCCAGCACGGGATACTCGTCGTATTTAAAGTGATCCTGCTGCAAGAAGGACAGGCGCTGGCCGGGGGTGATGAAAATATCGCCCTGGGTGGGCTCCAGCTGGCCGGAGAGAATCTTTAAAAAGGTGGATTTGCCGGCTCCGTTGGCTCCGATAAGGCCGTAGCAGTTGCCCTCGGTGAATTTGATGTTTACATCCTCAAAAAGAGCTTTCTTTCCAATTCGCAGGGTAATGTTGTTGGCACTGATCATATTGTATTCGCACTCCTAAAATCGATATGGCGGCCGCCCTCGTCCGGGCCGGCCGGTGTTTCATGGCACACTATTTCTAGTATATACTACCGGCAGCGATTGTACAAGAGATAAACTGCGGAATTTAAGCGGAATCGAGCGCTGATTTTGTCCCTATTTGCATAAAAATACAGTTGAGAGAACCTCTGCTTTCCTTTATAATGAAAGGGAAAGGAAATGGTGCGGTTTGCCGGAAAGGAGAAAAGATGGCGCAGAAAATCAGGAGGATTTCGGGTGCGGACGGTTTCCCCTATCTTTTAGGGGTGTCCGTGGAAGGAAAAAATACGAATTTTACAGCAGTGGCGTCAAAGGAGGATGAGGCGGCGCTGATTTTATATGAAAAGGGGGAGGAAAAGCCCTGTGCCAGATATCCTTTTCCGGAGGATGGCTTTGGCAATGTGAGGCGGATTACTCTGTCCGGCGTAGACCGGGAGCGGATGGAATACTGCCTGGAGATCGGCGGGGAGGAGCTGGCGGACCCGTACAGCCGGGTAGTCTATGGAAGGCCGGCCTTCGGCCAGGGACGCCCGGCCGAGCCGAAATCCCCCTATGCCTATTACGGAATAAAAAAAGAGGAAAAGAAGGTTCCGTCGGCCCTGCGAAGCGGCTTTCTGCAGGATGGGTATGACTGGGAGGGGGACAGGCCCCTGCATCACGCCTGGGCGGACACGATTCTCTACCAGCTTCATGTCAGGGGCTTTACGATGGATGAATCCTCGGGGGTGAAAGCGCCGGGGACTTTCTTTGGCCTTGTCGAGAAGATTCCGTATCTGAAAGAGCTGGGCGTCACCGCGGTGGAGCTTCTGCCGGTTTATGATTTCAGCGAAAACGGCGCGGCCGGGCCGGTGAATTACTGGGGCTATACGGAGGGCTATTATTTTGCGCCCAAAAGCGCCTATTGCGATAAGTCCTCCGCCTTGCCTGCCGACGTGCAGTTTAAGGATATGGTGAAGGAGCTGCACCGGGCCGGGATCGAGGTGATTCTGCAGTTTTATTTTCCTGCGGGGACGCAGCCGGAGCTGGCCGCTTCGGTCCTTCACTTCTGGGCGCAGGAATATCATGCGGACGGTTTCTGTGTGATGGGGGATTTTCCTCTGTCTCTGATTCAGCGGGATCCTCTTCTGGCCGGGTGCAAGCTTTTGAACTACGATTGGGGGATGGAGGACTGTCCCACGAGGCCGGCCAGGCTGGACAGCAGCTTTATGGAGGCGATGCGCCGCCTGCTGCGGGGGGATGAGGATCAGCTGAAAGGCTTGACCTACCATATTAAGAATAATCCGAGGAAATGGCCGCCGGTGCATTACATAGCGGAGACCAATGGATTTACGCTGATGGACCTGGTCTCCTACGAGACGAAGCATAATGAGGAGAACGGGGAGAGCAACCGGGACGGCTGCTGGTATAATTTCAGCGATAACTGCGGGGTGGAGGGGCCTTCTGAGGATCCGGCGGTCTGCCGGCTGCGCCTGCGCCAGCGGATGAACGCCCTGCTCCTGGTATTTTTAAGCCAGGGCGTGCCGCTTTTACAGGCCGGGGATGAGCTGGGCCATACCAAGGAGGGCAATAACAACTCCTGGTGTCAGGACAATGAGATTTCCTGGCTGAACTGGAAGATGGACAGCGAGGAGAAGCGGGCCTTTCTGGAGTTCGTCCGCACCCTGATCGCCTTCCGGCGGGAGCATGGGGTGTTCCGGCAGGCTACGGAGCCCCAGTGCTGCGATTACCGTTCCCTGGGCATGCCGGATCTGTCGATCCACGGAATCCACCCCTGGCTGCCCCAATATGAGAATTTCCGCCGCCAGCTGGCCGTGCTCTATAATGGAGGCTACGGAGAAAAGCCAGGAGGGGGGCCGGACGACAGCTTTTATCTGGTCTTTAATTTCCATGGCTCGCCCCACGGGTTTTATCTGCCGAAGGCCCCCGGAGGCGGCGACTGGTATGTCAAGCTGGATACGGGAAGAGAAGAAGTCTGGCTGCCGGATGGAGAAGAGATAGAGACAGAGGAAGGACAGCTGGAGGCAGCTCCCCGCAGCATCGTACTGCTGGTGGAAAAGGCCGGGAAAAAAGCCGAAAAAAAGAAGAAGGCAAAGACGGGAAGGACGGCGAAGGCCGCAGAGACAGCGAAAGATAGGAAAGCGGTCCAGGTGGAAGCAGAACCGGACGGCAGCAAGAAGAAAAATGAAAAAGATTGAGCTGAATGGAACACAGTTAAAGAGTATCGCATTGGCGACCATGGCCGCGGATCATTTTGCCGTGGCCTTTCTGGAGCCCTGGGGCCCAGCCTGGCTGACGCTGCGCCTGATCGGTCGGCTGGCCTTCCCGCTGTACTGCTTTTTGCTGACGGAGGGCTTCTGCCATACCCGCAGCGTGGGCCGGTATCTGATGCGGCTGGGGATTTTCGCCTTGCTCAGCGAAATCCCCTTTGACTGGATGAACGGGGAGGGGCCGCTGACCTTTTCCCATCAGAATGTATTTTTCACGCTGTTTTTGGGCCTTGCCGCTCTGTGGGGATTGGTTTGGTTCATGAACCGCCAGCAGCCTGTGACCGCCGTGCTCTGGTGCGGGGCGATGGCGGTTCTGGCGGGGGTTTGCCGGACGGATTACGGGGCGGCCGGCGTGATCCTCATCGTTCTCTTATATTACTTCCGGGAGGATCCTTCCAGAAGGCTGGCCCTCGGCTATGGGGTCCTCCTTCTGGGGGCGGGGACGATGGAATTCACCGCCATAGGGAGCTTCTTTCTGTTGGAGTTCTATAACGGGGAGAGGGGCCGGGGCCCGCGGCAGCTGTTTTACTGGTTATATCCCCTGCATCTGCTGGCGTTTGCGGCTATCCGTATGCTGTTTGCCGGCTGAGAGGCAGACGCGTAAACATGCGGAAAAGTAAGGCAGATGAAAATTTAATACAAAAAACGCGAAAGCTTTGCAGGTTTGCAAGGCTTTCTTTGAAATTTTTGCACAGAATGCTTTTTCGCCCTTGTCTCCTTCCTTCTTTTTTGTTATCGTCACTTATAGACGGATGGGTTTTGCGAAAAATAGGGCCGTAAGGCCTGCTGCTTTCAGTGAGGAGGAAGAGAATGAAGAGACTGTTGTGTCCCAGCATGATGTGTGCAAATTACGGGCATTTGGCGTCGGAGGTCAGGGCCCTGGACGACGCCGGCGCGGATATTTTTCACTGCGATATTATGGACGGCAGTTTTGTTCCCAATTTTACGATGGGGGTGATGGACGTCCAGACGATTCGCCGCTACACCGATAAGCCGGTGGACTGCCATCTGATGATTGAAAATCCAGGGAATAAGGTGGATTGGTTTATCAAGGCAGGGGCCAATATTATCTATATTCATCCGGAGTCGGAGCGCTATGTGGTAAAAACGCTGGCGCATATCAAGGAGATGGGGGCGGCTGCAGGGATTGCGGTCAATCCGGATACCAGCGTTCCCAGCATTTCCGAGATATTGAATCTGTGCGACTACGTCATGGTCATGACGGTAAATCCAGGCTTTGCCGGCCAGGGCTTTATCGACTTTACCCGCAACAAGGTGATTCAGCTGGCCAGTCTGAAGGAAAAGTACGGATACCGCCTGATGATAGACGGGCACTGCAGCCCGGATGTGATAGAGGATCTGTCCTCCGTGGGAGCCGATGGATTTATCCTGGGCACGAGCGCCCTGTTTGGCAAAGGGCGGCCCTATGCGGAGATCGTGAAGGAGCTGCGGGGCGAGTGAGGATGGAGCGAGACGAGGAGGTGAACATATGGGAAAAAGAAAAGTGGCAGGGATAATCATCCCCACAGTGGACAATTCCTTTTTTGCCGGCCTGGCGCATTACGCGGAGTGCTGCCTGTATGAAAAGGGCTATCGGACGATGATCTGCAGCAGTGCCAACGACGCCGAAAAGGAAAAGGAGTATCTGCGGACCCTGGCCGGGAATGAGGCGGAGGGAATCCTCTGCGTCAGCGGCTTAAGTACGCTGGAAGACGGACTTCTGCCGGAGGATTTTCCTTTTGTATGGGTGGACAGGCATCCTTCGTCCAGCCGGCCGATTCCCTGGGTGGCCAACGATGACCGGGCGGCGATGGAAGAGGCGGCGGAATATCTGGTGGAAAAAGGCTGCCGGAACATCCTGCTGATGCCGGGCTATCTTGCGGAGAAAAGCGAGAGCCCCAGAGTGGAGGGGTATCGGCAGGCCCTGAAAAAATGCGGCATCGAATGGAATCCGAAATATATTCTCAACCGCAGCGGACAGGGCAGTTCGGAGAAGGAGACGGAAGAGCTGGTGCGGGGGATAATCCGGGAAGGCTGTCCGGTGGACGGGATTATTACCAGCAGTGACCGGGCGGCTTTTGGGGCGATTGCGGCCCTGCGCAGCGTGGGCCTGTACGTACCGGAGGATGTAAAGCTGATCAGCTTTGACAATTCCCCCTATTCGGCGATGGCCTCGCCGGCGATTACAGCCCTCGACCGCAAGCCGAAGCAGCTGGCGGAGGAGGCCTGTGAAATCCTCCTTGCCATGATGGAGGGCGGGGAGCCGCCCTGCATGGAGAAAATTGTGCCGGTTGTACTGGAAAAGAGAGATTCGACCAGATAGAAAGAACGGAAGGACTGGGCCGTCACGGCAGCTCAGTCCTTCCGTATATTTTCTGCAGATGTTCCATCCGGCTTCCCATGTTCTGGAGCAGCAGGTCGGCTAAGGTCAGGGCTGTCATGGTTTCCACCACTACCACGGCGCGGGGGACGATCAGGGGATCGTGGCGGCCGTGGATGGAGAGCTCCACGTTCTCGCCCTGGCGGCTTACGGTCTGTTGGGGGGCGGACACAGAGGGGGTGGGCTTAACGGCGGCCCGCAGGATCAGGGGGCTGCCGTCGCTGATTCCGCCTAAGACCCCGCCGGAATGGTTGGTCCTTTTATGAATCCCGCTTCCATCGGAAAAGAAGGCGTCGTTATTATAAAGGCCGGTGGAGCGGGCGGCGGCAAAGCCGTCTCCGATTTCCACTCCCTTCACAGCCCCGATGGACAGGATGGCCTGCCCCAGGCGGGCGTCCAATTTGTCAAAGACCGGTTCTCCCAGGCCCGCAGGCAGGTGATCGACTCTGCATTCGATTACCCCGCCTGCGGAATTTTTTTCGGCCATGCACTGCTTTACGAATTCCTCCGCCCGGAGAGCGGCTCCGGCGTCGGGCAGGCAGAAGGGGTTTTGGCGGATCGCGGCGGGGTCAAAGGCGGCGGGATCCGCCTGAACGGGACCGATGGAGACGGCGTAGGCGCATAAGGTTATGCCCAGGGTCCCCAAGAGCTTAGCGGCGATGGCGCCGGCGGCTACGCGGCCGATGGTTTCCCGGCCGGAGGAACGGCCTCCGCCCCGGTGGTCCCGAAAGCCGTATTTCCGATCGAAGGTATAGTCGGCGTGTCCTGGGCGGTATACCTCCCGCAGGGCAGAGTAGTCGGAGGAATGCGGATCCTCATTGTATACGATCAGGGAGATGGGGCAGCCGGTGGTGCGTCCTTCAAAGACGCCGGAGAGGATGGTCACCCGGTCCTTTTCGCTGCGCTTTGTCGTGTAGGCGCTCTGGCCCGGACGGCGCCGGTCGAGATAGGCCTGGATGTCCTCCTCGCTTAGGGCCAGGCCGGCGGGGCAGCCGTCCACAACGGCTCCGACGGCTTTCCCGTGGGATTCTCCCCAGGTGGTGACAGTAAACAGAGTTCCAAAGGTTGATCCGGCCATATCGATATCCTCCCGTTTCTTTCTGAATCTTATCTTACCACAACTGGGCAGACAGGGCAAGGACGGAGAAAAAGGTATTGAGGTTTACAGAAGAGTGGAGTATACTGGAGAGAGCAAATCGAGAGGGTGCAAGGGGCGACGGAAAACCAGGTGGACAGGATGAAAAAAAGACACAAAAAGACAACAATCATTGCGGCAGCCCTCCTTTTGGCAGCGGCAGCTTTGCAGCTGGCGGCCAGAGGGATAACCGGATTTGCCGATCTCTATAGCCAAACGGTTTACCCCGTTTTGGTGGGGGTGATAGGACGTATTTTCTCGATTCTTCCATTTTCAGTGGTGGAAATCGGATTATATTTGCTGATTTTGTCTGCATTAGTGGGGATAGCTCTTCTGCTTATCCGGACAGCCCGCCGGCGGATCACGGCAGGGCAGGCCTTCCTGGCCGCGGGACGGACGCTTTTGCTGGCCGCAGCAGCCCTGCTTTTTTCCTACACTGCAGGCTGCGGGATAAACTATTACCGGACGCCTTTTTCGGCGGAGGCCGGTTTTTTAATGGAAGAGTCTGGCCGGGAGGAGCTTGCATCTCTCTGCCGCCTGCTGGCGTCCCAGATCAACGAGGCGGCGAAGGGGATTGAGACGGACAGCGAGGGCTGCCTAATTTTGACAGAAGACGCGGAGGAGACGGCGCGAAGAGCGATGGAAGCCCTGGGCGAACGATATGAATCTCTGCGGGGGTATTATCCCCAGCCCAAGGGCTTACTGTTTTCCCGCCTTCTGTCCGTACAGAAAATAGAAGGGGTTTACTCCCCTTTTACGCTGGAGGCCAATTATAACCAGGAGATGCCGGAGGTGAATATTCCGTCCACCCTCTGCCATGAGCTTTCCCATCTGCGAGGGTTCATGCGGGAGGACGAGGCCAATTTCATCGCCTACCTCGCCTGCCTGGAGTCCGGCGATCCCTCGTTTGTCTACAGCGGGGCGATTCTGGCCTTTATTCACAGCGGCAATGCCCTGTATGCAAACGGGGGACAGGAGGAATACTACAATATCTATAACAGCCTCTGCGATACGGCGAAGAGGGATATGGCGGCGGACAGCGCCTTCTGGCGCCAGTTCGACGGCCCGGTTGCGGAGGCGTCCAGCCAGGTGAACGATGCTTATTTAAAAGCAAACAGTCAGGAAGACGGGGTAAGGAGCTACGGCAGGATGGTGGATCTGCTTTTGGCTTTTTACCGGGAGAGAGGGTGAACGGCAATGGCACAGAAAAAGATGCTGTTTCTTTATAATCCGCATGCAGGGAAGTATGCGATCAAAAACAAGCTGATGGATATCATCAATATTTTTGTCCAGGCAGATTATAAAATTCAAATCTATGCGACCCAGGGCCATGGAGACGCGATAAAGGCGGCGGCCAAATATGGGAAAAATAAGGACTGCGTCGTATGCAGCGGGGGAGACGGCACCCTCAATGAGACGGTCTGCGGCCTGATGCAGCTGGAAAAGCGTCCGGTGATCGGCTATATCCCCGCCGGTACGACCAACGATTTCGCCTATACCCATAAACTGTCCAAGAACATGCTTACCGCGGCGAAGACGATTGTGGAGGGCAGGCCGGAGGCAATCGATCTGGGAAAATTCAACGACCGCTATTTTACCTATGTGGCCGGCTTTGGCGCATTTACCGACGTCCCTTATAAGACGCCTCAGGAGATGAAGGCTGTCCTGGGCCACCCGGCATACCTGCTGGAGGGCGTGAAAAGGCTCGCTGCGCTGACGCCCTACCGGATGCGGGTGGAGGTGGACGAGGAAGTGCTGGAGGAGGAATTCCTGCTGGGTCTGGTCAGCAATTCGGTCCGGGTAGCGGGGATGAAGGGGATGCAGGGCAAGGATGTGGTTACGGACGACGGCCTGCACGAGGTGCTCCTGGTGCGCAATCCGAAAAATCCTATTGACCTGCAGGAAACGCTGGTCGGCTTATTCCAGCCCTCCTCCCCCTCCGTCCATATTTTCCGAAGAAAAGTAAAAAAAATACGTTTCCTCAGCGAGACGGCAGTGGACTGGGTGCTGGACGGAGAGTACGGCGGCTCTCACACGGAGGTTACCATCGAGAATATTCCGCAGGCCGTGGAGATTTTAAAAAATCCCCCTGTTCACAAAAAAAACACTTTACAGGAGGGGCCAAGTTGACTATAATGTAAAGTTGTCAGAGTGTATCTCTCGTCATGGACATTTTTTATGTACCAAAAGAAAGGGAGTTTTACTTGTGGAAAAAGAAAAATTTTTAGAGAATCTACAAAAGCTGGTTGAATTGGGAAAAAGCAAAAAATCAACACTGGACAGCAATGACATTAACGAGGTCTTTGCCGGCGAAAACCTGTCCGTAGATGATCTGGATAATATCTATCAGTATCTGGAGGGCAAGGGAATCGATGTGCTGCGCGAAATGGGGGATGACCCTGCGATCGACGACTCTTTGATCCTGGACCCGGACGGAGAAGATTTTATGGGCGACGGCGAGGAGGAAGAGGACATCGATCTGGACGCCATCGGCCTGCTGGACGGCATTGGCACGGAGGATCCGGTTCGGATGTATCTGAAGGAGATCGGCACCGTTCCTCTGCTTACGGCGGACGAGGAGCTGGAGCTTGCCAAGCGCAAGGCGGAAGGCGATCAGGAGGCGAAGGAGAGGCTGATCGAGGCCAATCTCCGTCTGGTGGTCAGCATAGCCAAGCGCTATACCGGCCGCGGCATGAGTTTCCTCGACTTGGTGCAGGAGGGCAATCTGGGTCTGATTAAGGGCGTGGAGAAGTTTGACTATACGAAGGGCTATAAGCTGAGCACCTATGCTACCTGGTGGATCCGCCAGTCGGTGACCAGAGCCCTTGCGGACCAGGCCCGTACGATTCGTGTGCCCGTACATATGGTGGAGACCATCAATAAGATGTCCAAGATGCAGAGAAAGCTGACGCTGGAGCTGGGATACGAGCCCTCGGTGGCGGAGCTGTCAAAGGCCCTCGATATGCCCGAGGAGAAGGTCATGGAGATTATGCAGATCGCCAGAGAGCCAGCCTCCCTGGAGACGCCGATCGGCGAGGAGGATGATTCCAATCTGGGCGATTTTGTTGCGGACAACAATGCGGTTACGCCGGAGGGAAATGTGGAGTCGGTGATGCTTCGGGAGCATATCGACGCCCTCCTGGAGGATCTGAAGGATAGGGAGAGGCAGGTAATCGTCCTGCGCTTTGGCTTGGCGGACGGTCATCCCCGGACACTGGAGGAGGTGGGTAAGGAATTCAATGTTACCCGCGAGCGCATCCGTCAGATAGAGGCCAAGGCTCTGCGCAAGCTGCGCAATCCGGTCCGCAGCAAGAGGATCCGCGATTTCCTGCAGTGACGACAGCTGCATTGACTCGGATCAGGCATAAAATCAGACGGTAGAAATAAACAGGAACAGAGGGACGCCCTCAGGCCGGATTTGCGGCCGGAGGGCGTCCTTTTCGGTTAATTCAGGACAACGATCTTGCGCGGCGTTGTCTGAGGCGGGATGCTGCGCGTGGTGGCGCTGTAGTAGACGAAGAGAAAATGCTCCGAAGGACTGCAGCCAAACAGCTGGCCGTTCTGGGTGACGATGGTGGTGGAGGGGGCCAGATTCAGCCGCAGGCTCTGATCCTGGGAAACCAGGCTCTGATCGAAATAGCCCAGGTATCCCTGTTCCGACGGCCGGAGCACGGCTACCAGCTGAGCCTGGTAGCGGGGCGGATAAATCAGGGGAACGGCCAGATCCCCGTCGTAGTAGGCGACGACGCGCATTCCGACGCGCAGGCGGGTATTCCCCAGGACAACGGTGTCGTTGTCAACGATAAAGTTGACCTGGCCTCCTTCGTCGGAGGAAATGAAAAGAACCATCGTGGAGCAGTCATCCTGCCTGCTGATGTTTAAAATCGTTCCCGTGATGGGAATGAGAGAGCTGTAGTTCATAAAAAATCCTTTTTCTTTTAATATATGGCTCGCTTGCGATAAAGTGCACAAATAGAAGAATTTACATATTTTTTACCCGTTTCCGACTGGAAGTTAAAGATAGCATCATATAATAGTACTATTGCAGTGGAGGCAAGCAAAGGAGGAAAGAATGACTTTACAGAAAAAGAACCTTCGCAGGCAAAACGGCCGGGCTGTGCAGAGAGCCATCCGGAGACGGAGGCAGATAAAACCCTATCTTTATCTGGTTCCTATTATTTTCTTTGCCATCGCATTTGTCTATTACCCTTTTGGAAAAACCTTTTTGTACAGTTTCTGCACGGTCAACGCAAAAGGACAAATTACCGGGTTCGCCGGCTGGGAGAATTTTGCCTATCTGTTCCAGCACCGGAATTTTAAAATTGCGCTGCTCAACACCCTGAAACTGACCGCCATGTTTGTCCCGCTGAATCTGTGCGTTTCCCTGGGGCTTGCTCTTTTGTGCAATCAAAAGCGCAGGCTGAGCGGGGTTTATGAAACCATGTTTACCCTGCCGATGGCGGTTCCGATGTCGGCCGCTGCCATGATTTTCAAAATTCTCTTTAATCCCACCGTCGGCTACATCAACTATTTCCTTGGGATCCAGCTCGGCTGGTTTGAGGACAGGAAAGTCGCGATGTACGGCATTTTGATCCTCTGCCTTTGGATGGGAATGGCTTTTGATTTCCTTCTGTTTTTGTCGGCTCTGCGCGCCGTACCGGATCAGCTGCTGGAGGCGGCTTCTTTGGATGGGGCCGGATTTTTCACCAAGCTGTTCCGGATTCGGATTCCGATGATAATGCCGACGGCTCTCTATGTGATATGCACCAACATGGTACTGTCAATGATGACCTCGGGGCCGGTGATGATTATTACCGAGGGAGGGCCTTCCCGGGCGACAACCACCCTGATTTATATGATGTACACCTCCGGCTATCAGTCGTCGGATTACAGCCTGGCGGCGTGCATCAGCATTGTGACCTTCTTACTGACCTTCGGCATGACGGCCCTCGCCCTCGTGTTCGACAGCAGGAGAACTTGTTATGAATAAGGAGGGCAAATCCTATGACAAAAAAGGCGAAAAAACGTACGGCTGACCTTTCCGTCACCATAACGGCCCTGATTCTTGGGTGCATCATTGTTTTCCCGGTGATTTACTGCATTTTCGGGGCCTTTAAAACCCGCGTGGAATTCGGCAGCTATCCCCCTGCCTTTTTGCCGGACAGCTTTGCAAATCTGGATAATTTCAAAGAGGCTCTCGATAAAACGCCGCTTCTTCGCTATATGTTCAATTCGCTGATTGTCGCCTGCCTTGGCACGGCGGTGCGGATGACGTTTTCCGTCCTGGCGGCCTATTCCTTTGCTTTCTTTGATTTCAAAGGGAAGAAATTCCTTTTCCTTGTGGTTCTGGCGACCATGATGCTGCCGGGAGATACGCTGATGGTGACGAACTACCTGACGGTTTCCCGTCTGAATCTGCTGGACACTTATTTGGGCATGTGCATTACCTCCTTTGTGGGGGCCTCGCAGATGTTCATGCTGCGACAGAATTTTCGGACGATTCCGCGGGCTCTGCGGGACGCCGCCCGGCTGGACGGCTGCAGCGATCTTCGTTTCCTGCGCAGCGTGGTTTTGCCCGTTTCCCGGCCGGTGCTTCTGACCTTATGCGTACAGTCCTTTATCAATCTGTGGAATGCGTATCTGTGGCCGCTTTTGGTGACCAACCGGGATGAAATGCGCACCGTGCAGGTGGGCGTTACAATGCTGACCGCCGTCGGGAACACCAATTATCATCTGATTCTGGCGGCAGTAACCCTGACCCTGCTTCCTTCGTTCGGAATGTTTATCATTCTGAGAAAAAACATTGTCAAGGGGATGACCTCCGGCGCACTCGTCGGTTAGGCATAAATAAATTCAAGGAGGAAAACGAGATGAAAAGAAAATGGACGGCATGGCTGCTGGTGCTGGCGATGACTGCCGTGATGCTTGCCGGCTGCAGCCGCTCGGACAGCGAGAGCACGGCGGCTCCTTCCGGCGGTACGGAGCAGGCAGGAGGAAATGCAGCCGGAGACAGCGATGGACCCAGGACGATTGTGGTATGGCATTCCATGTCCGACGATGCCGGCGTTCTGATGGATCAGTTTGTCAGCGATTTTAATGCGGGAGCAGGAAAAGAGATGAATATCCAGGTGGAATCCGTATATCAGGGCTCTTATTCGGATACCAGCACGAAGCTTCGTACCATCCTGCAGAATGAGCAGTACGATCAGCTGCCCGATGTGATTCAGATTGACGCCACCGGCATTGTGGACTATCAGAATTCAGGCTATGCCTATACGGTGGACGATGCCCTGGCAGCCGATCCGGATTATGATCTGTCCCAGATTATGACAGCCCCTCTGATGGCCTGGAATTACGGAGGCGTTCAGTATGGAATGCCTTTCCCTTCATCGACCACGGTAATGTACTACAACAAGACTCTGCTGGACGAAGCAGGCATTGCGCAGCCTCCGACGACCTTCGCCGAGATCATTGAAGCGGCCGGAAAACTGCCGGACACCAATGCGGACGGAGTAGATCTGACGGTTTATGCACAGATTCCCAACACGCCTACTCTGGCGAACTGGATTGGACAGATTCCGGGAACGGACAGCGACGCCTCCTACGTGGTCAACAATCGGAACGGCAGGGACGGGACGGCTACCGAGCTGGTCTGCGATAAGGAAGGGACGCTTAAAACCTTCCTGACGGAATGGAAGAAGATGTATGACGCCGGGGCGGTGGCGAATCTGAGCAGCGGCCAGTCCGATATGTTTTTTGCCGGCCAGCTGGTATTCTTTACGACATCCACTTCCAACCTGAATACCCTTCTGACGACGATCGACGGACGTTTTGAGCTGGGATGCAGCTATTATCCCAGGGTAAACGCCGAGGCAAATTACGGGGCCACGATTGCCGGCGCCTCGATGTGCATGTTCAATAAGGGCGACGAGAAGCAGGCGCAGGCAGCCTGGGAGTTTATCAAATACCTCTGTTCCCCGGAGGTTCAGGCGGATCTGGCCATGGGAACCGGCTATTTTGCAGTGAACACAGGGGCTGAGGAACTTCCGGAATATCAGGAATTCCTGGAGCAGTACCCTCAGTATTCGGTAGGCTTAGATCAGCTGAACCAGACCAGCACCGATATGGTGAACGTCACGGTGGGCCCCAGCACGGATTTCTATCTGACGATCCAGGATATGATTACGATGATGCTGGAGGAGGATATGGATATCGATGAAGCGGTGGAAGAGATGAGCGCCGCCCTCAACGATCTTCTGGCTCAGTACAACCGCAACAACGCGTCGTAAGGCGGTATGGGCCGGCGGTTTCGGATCGGCAGGGTCATATGATGGGAGGAATGAGAAGAAATGGAACTTTCAACATCGACAAATATAACGGCCTTCTGTCCGGACGGGAGCAAAAATACGATGCCTTACAGCATCCGGCAGTGCGCGGCGGCCGGCTACCGGGTTCTGGATTTGAATTTCTGTGAGGCGATGACCCCCCATTCGCGTCTGCGGGACGACGACTGGGAATCCTATGTGGACGAAATCGGAGAGCTGGGAGCCAAGCTGGGCGTGAGCTACACCCAGTCCCATCTCCCGTATTACGATCTGTTTGGGACGGCGGATACCGGCAGAATCGAGACAATGGAAAAACTGATTCGCCGTTCCATCGCCGCCTCTGGAAAACTGGGGGTAAAATGGGCCGTGACCCATCCGGGAACCTTTTATCCCGCGGGACATGATATGAGCGTTTCTCTTAGGAAAAACCTGGAGTATTATGCGCCCCATGTGGAGGAGGCGGCGAAAGCCGGCATAGGCATTGCGCTGGAGAATGATTTTGAATACCGGGCGAAGCCTTATCAGAGAATATTCTGCTCGTCGGTGGAAGAACTGTGCGGCCTGGCGGACGCCTTTGCCTCTGCGCATGTGGGAGTCTGCTATGATTTTGGCCACGCCAATTTGACGGGAGGCTTTCACAGGCAGAATCTGAACTGGATTGGGAAACGGCTGAAAGCCGTTCATGTGCAGGACAACCATGGAATGAGCGACGAGCATCTGCTCCCGTTCTTCGGAAACATTGACTGGAAGGAGGCCATGGCCGGCCTGGCGGATATTGATTATCAAGGTGAACTCACCTACGAAATTCAGGAATTCGGCCGCTATGTGCCCAACGAACTGAAGCACTGCGTGGTGGAGCTTTCCGTCTCTGTGGGAAATCACCTGATCTCTTTGTTTAAGCAGGCAAAAGAGGAAAAAAGGAGGGGATAGAGTGAAGCGTCGGATGAACAATCTTTTCCGCCGGGATGGGTTTGCCTTTATCCTGGCAATGGACCATGCGGCGATGATGAAATCTCCCGCTCTCAGTGAACCGGGACGGATTATCCGGGAAGCAGCGGCGGGAGGGGCAGATGCTTTTTTGACCACCCTTGGCATCGTCAAACACTTTGCTTCTGATTTTGGAAGAGCTGGAATCATTCTGCGGGCCGACGGGGGAATATCCGCTCTCAAAACGCCGATGGACGCCATGGAACAGCTGTATACGGCGGAGGACGCCCTGCGGGCGGGAGCCGATGCCATGCTCTGCATGGGATATCCCGGATCGGCGGTCAACGAGCACAGCCTGAAATATCTGGCGAAACTGGCGGCAGACTGCGACCGCTGGGGCCTTCCGCTGGGAGCGGAGATGCTGCCCTATGGATTTGAGAAGGCGGAAAACAGCCGTTCCGTTGAAAATATTGCCTTTGCCTGCCGGCAGGGGGCGGAACTGGGCGCTGATTTTATCAAGACGGAGTTTGTGGGCGGAGAGGAATTTAAAACAGTGACCGAAGGCTGCTATGCCCCTGTGCTGGTCCTGGGAGGAAACGGCGCCAAAAGCGACGAGGAGCTTCTCCTGTCGGTAAAGGGAGCGATGGACGCCGGGGCAAAAGGAGTCATTATGGGCAGGAATATCTACCGCAGAGAGAATGTGGCAGGGATCTGTGAAGCGGTGGCGGCTGTGATTCACGGCCAAGCGGCGGTGGAGGAGGCTCTTCGTCTGATATAGGAGCAAAAAGCGGGAGAAAAAGAGGAAAGAGAGGAGAAATTATGGCGATTACCATTCGGGCGGCTGCTGTGACAGGAGTCAGGCAGGTGGAAATATTGAAGCTGGAAACCCCGGATCTGCGGGCGGGGGAAGCCTTGATCCGGGTGCGGGCCGCAGCTCTGTGCACTTTGGAGCAGAGGGCTTTTGCAGGCGAGATGAAGATGCCCCTTCCTTTCCTGGGCGGCCACGAGGTGGCCGGCGATATAGCGGCTCTGGGGCCGGGAACAAACGAAAAGCTGTGGCGGGTGGGAGAACGGGCGGCGGTAAGGCTTCTGTACAGCTGCGGCGAATGCTATTACTGCCGTACCGGCCATACGAACATGTGCGTTCATTCCCAGCATAAGCCGGTCCGGGAGGGAATGATACCGGGGCCGGGCGGGCTGTGCGACTGCATTGTCGTGCAGACAAAGGATTTGTATCCGATTCCCGAAAGCCTGAGTTATGAGGAGGCTTCTCTGACAGAGCCCCTCGCCTGCTGTGTACACAGCGTGGAACGGGCAGACATCCAGTTCGGCGAGGATGTGGCGGTTATCGGAGGGGGAATCATGGGGATGAACCATGTTATGCTCGCCAAGCGCAGAGGGGCCCGCGTCATTCTCTCGGAAACCGATGAAGCCAGAAGAAAGCTGGGCCTTGCTCTGGGGGCCGATATGGCAATCGACCCTTCTCAGGAAGACCCGGTAAAAGCCGTCCGGGAACTTACCGACGGCAGAGGGGCAGACGTTGTATTCAATACGACAGCCATCGGAAACGTGGTGCCTCAGGCCATCGAAATGTGCGGCAGGGCCGGACGCATGATTCAATACAGTTCCATGCATCCGGACGTACCGGTGGAGGTAAGCCCGCACATGCTTCATAATACCGAAAAGACGCTGACCGGTTCCATCAGTCCCACGGAGCGGGATTTCTTCAAGGCCAGCCGCCTGATATCCTCGGGGGTAGTCCGCATGGAGAAGCTGATTGAGAAAACGTATCCCTTTGAAGAGGTACAGGCCGCCTTTGAGCATGCCTGTCTGCCGGGAACATACCGCGTCATCGTAACGGCGGAATAATCTGCCGCGGAAAAAGCAAATGCATATCGGAAAATGCGCCGTCCGCCGGGCGGCGTATTTTTTGCGGAACGCCGCGCATTTTTGACAAAATAGGGAAGATGGGGTAAACTATTATGCGCAGGGACGATGAAAGGCGGAAGAAAGCGAATGAATCGAATCAATTATCAAAAGGAGCTGGATCGGATTCTGGAGAATCTTAAAGGGGAAAACAGGCGGCCGTCACTGCTTTTACACAGCTGCTGCGCTCCCTGTTCCAGCTACTGTCTGGAATACCTCTCTCAGTATTTTAATATCACGGTTTTTTATTACAATCCCAATATTACAGAGGAAGAAGAATACAGGCACAGGGCCGCGGAGCAGAGCCGGCTAACCGCAGAATTTGACTCCGTGTCGTTTGAGGAGGGCCCATATAACCGGGAGGCTTTTTTTGCCGCAGCCCAGGGACTGGAGGATGTGCCGGAGGGAGGGGCGAGATGCGCCCGCTGCTTTGCCCTTCGCCTGGAGGAGACGGCGCAGAAGGCGGCGGCCGAAGGATACGATTATTTTACCACGACGCTGAGCATCAGTCCGTTGAAGGACGCGGAGAAGCTCAATGCAATCGGGCAGCGGATGGCGGAAAAATACGGTTCGGTGTGGCTGCCGTCGGATTTTAAAAAGCGGAACGGCTATAAGCGCTCGGTAGAGCTTTCGGCCCGGTACGGGCTGTATCGGCAGGATTACTGCGGCTGCGTTTATTCAAAGAGGGAGGCGGAGCTTCGCAGGGAAAGGCGGGAGGACGAGAATGGAAAGAAGGAATGAGGCAGGGACGAAAATAAGGGCCAGGGCGGATTTGACCCAGGGAAATCCGGCAAGGAGCCTGCTCCTTTTTGCGTTTCCTCTGATTCTGGGAAATCTCTTCCAGCAGTTTTATAATATGGCCGACTCGATGATTGTCGGCAATTTCGTCAGCGAGGACGCCCTGGCGGCGGTGGGAGCCTCCTACGCCCTGACCACGGTTTTCATTATGATTGCCATCGGCGGAGGAAACGGGGCTTCGGTGCTGACCTCGCAATATCTGGGGGCGGGGGACTACCGCAGGATGCGGACCTCCGTGTCCACAGCCCTGATTACTTTTTTGATTCTGAGCATTGTGCTGGCCGGGGCCGGCCTCCTTTTAAATCACCGGATTTTGGTTCTGCTGAAAACGCCGGACAATATCTTAGACCAGGCGGAGCTTTATCTGGGAATATATTTCCTGGGCCTTCCTTTTTTGTTTATGTACAATATCCTTGCCTCCATGTTCAATGCCACCGGGGATTCGCGCACGCCGCTGTTTCTGCTGATCTTTTCCTCTCTGCTGAATGTGGTTCTGGATATTATCTCCGTGACCTGGCTGTCCATGGGAGTGGACGGTGTGGCCATCGCCACGGTGATTGCGCAGGGCATATCGGCGGTGCTGGCCTTTATCATCCTGATGCGCCGGCTGCAGAGCTATGGGGCGGAGGCTCAGGAGGAGGGAAGGGAGCCGGACGGGGAAACGGAGACGAAAAGCGCTCTCTTTGACCGGTCCATGCTCTTTGCCGGAACGAAGATCGCTATCCCTACGATCCTGCAGCAGTCCATCGTGTCCATCGGCATGCTGTTGGTGCAGTCGGTGGTCAACGAATTCGGTTCGGGAGCCCTGGCCGGCTATTCGGCGGCCAGCCGCATTGAATCCATCTGTATTGTGCCGATGATTGCCGCCGGCAACGCGGTGGCGACCTTTACCGCGCAGAACATCGGGGCGGGGAAGTTCGACCGGGTACGGCAGGGATATCGGGTAAGCTACGGCATCATCGCCGTATTTGCCGTTCTCATTGCCGTGATCTTGTCCGCCTTTAACGAGCCGATTATCTCCGGTTTCCTGGGCGGGGAGCCTTCGCCGGAGGCCCTGTCCACGGGCACGGGCTATCTTTCCTTTATCGGGTATTTCGTAATCCTTCTGGGAGCCAAGGCCTGCAGCGACGGCGTGCTGCGCGGGGCCGGCGATATGGTGGTCTTTACCCTGGGCAATCTCCTCAATCTGACGATCCGGGTTACGGCGGCTTTCTATTTTGCCCCTATTGTCGGCGTGGCGGCGGTCTGGT
>CALWRE010000236.1 GCA_944383835.1 uncultured Lachnospiraceae bacterium
TTTTTAATTTCTGCACTTCATTTCCGCATTTCGCCGCCCGTAATTTCTCTGTCCGCCGGCCCTCAGCTCAAAAAAGCGCCCAGGGCCCCGCCGCCCAGGCAGACCGTCATGGTCATCAAGATATCCCGAACCTCTCCGCGAAGGCCGCTCCCCACTGCCAGGGACAGAAGAAACAGCACAACAAAGTAGACAATCCCTGACAAAAGTCCCCACAGAAGCCTTTTACTGCCCATTTTTTTGCCTGTGAAAAAGCCACCCAGGGCACAGGAGAGAAGATAGATCAGCGTGACGCCCCAGGACGCCTGCGCAGGGCTCAGCTTCATTTTGTACAGCACAAAGGCAAGGCCGAACATCAACAGTACCGACACCACATAAGAAAGAAACAAGGTCTTTAGAAAAACGCCGGGAACAGCGCCGGATTTTGAATCCATATTTGTATCCTCCCTTCCACTCCCAATATATGCGCCGTTCCCCTTTTCTATGTTCTTTCCTCTTATATGTTCTTTCCTCTTACAGGTATTTCTTCATCCATTCCACAATCTCTTTATTTCTGCGGATCCTGCTCTTGGGACGTCCCGAGCGGGAGAGCTCGTGATTTTCCTGATGGAACAAGATCAGGCGGGACGGAACATTGAAATATTTCAATGCGTAAAACATCTGAATTCCCTCCGCCATCCAGCAGCGCGTATCCTCGTCGCTGTGCAAAAAGAGGGTCGGCGTCGTCACCTGGTCGGCGTACTTTAACGGCGAATTATCCCACAGCTTCTCATGGTCCTCCCAGGCGGTAACACCGATCTGATCTTTATTAAAATAGTAGCCGATATCGGTGGTATTGGAGAAGGACAGCCAGGACGAAATGCTTCTCTGGGAGGCAGCCGCCTTGAATCGGTTCGTATGCCCGATAATCCAGTTGGTCATAAAGCCTCCATAGGAGCCTCCGGTCACGCCCAGCCGGTCGCCGTCGATGAAGTCGAAGCGGGATACCGCCTCGTCCACGAACCGCATCAGGTCGCGGTAATCCACCGTGCCGTATTTGCCGCGGATGTCCATGAATGCATTCCCTCTGCCGTCTCCGCCGGTGGGATTGGTAAAGATTACCGCAAAGCCCTCATTGGCCCAATACTGCATCTCATGGAAAAAGTGCGGGCCGTAGACCGTCTTGGGGCCGCCGTGGATGTCCAGGATCGTCGGATACTTTTTGCCGGCCTCCATCCCGGCCGGCGCAATCACAAAGCCGGTGATGGAAATGCCATTCTCATTCTCAAAGGTAAATTCCTGGGGCGTGATTACCTCGTAATCCCGGCTCAGACTGCTGTTGAAATCCGTCAGCGCCGTAAACTCACCCTCGTGGTTCACATAGTAAATCTCATTCCCGTCGTCCCCTGCCATGGCAATGACCGTGTATCCGTCAAAGGAGGGAATGACCTCCTGCACCATCTGGCGGCTGGTAATCTCCCGGACGCTCCCGTCGTAACCCACATGCACCAGAGGGGTATGGTCCGTCACCGTGGACAGCATCACAAAGCCTTCCTTATCGAAAATCAGGCGGCTTTCCACATTCCCCATCTTCACATCGCTGCTCTCCGAGGCCGAGCGGGTATAGGGATCCCCATTATAGATGAGCTTACTCTCCCCTGTCAGCAGATTCAGACGGACAAAGCGGGCATTCTCATTCAGCCCATATTTTTCATGGCAGTTAAGGGTTACCACCACATCGTCCTCCGCCGCAAAATCCACAGAGTAATAGCTGGCCTGGGGATAAATCGCATACTCCTTCGCCAGTCCGTACCATTTCTGCTCGTCTGTCTCTGCGGCGGCAGCCAGAGCCTGGACCTCCTCCACCGACAAGGCCATCAGGTGATTGTCCAGATTCGCCTTCCCCTCATACGTATCCTGCATATACAGCAGGGTCTTTTTCTCCGGGCTCAGCGTCAGGCCGTCCGCATCGGCAAGGGGCCCGCAGAGGGCAAAGACCTGTCCCGCATGATAGTAATACAGCCGGGAACGGATGCCGCTCACATCGCCGCCGCCGTTTCGCCAAAACGGAATCTCCTCAAAAACACGAAACTCCACATTTTCCTTCTTTGTCTCCAGCGCCTTATCCAGCTCTCCTGCGCAGGACGCCAGAATGTCCTCCCACTGCTTACTGTAAACGGCGGTAAAAAAGAAATGGTCCTCATCCAGGAACTCAATCTCCCGCACCTGATAGGGGAGGCGCTTCCATTCCAGCGCCTCGCCCATGCCGGGCACCATCCGGTAAAAAACGGTGAGGGGAGTCCCGGACTGAACCGCTTCCTTATCCTTCTTCTCCCGCAGGGCAGGAAATACAATGTTGCCGTTCAGGCAGTAATATGTATGGATATCGCGGGAAGAGGTCAGCCTCCCCACCTTTCCGTCCTTCAGCTGGTAGAGGTCGCTGTCATAACGGTTCTCCTCCAGATTGGCCTGTTTTACAATAAAATATAAGACGCCGCCCTGCTCTTTCAGCCTGGACAGCATCTTAAAATGTTTAAAATGATCCGCTTCAATTTTCTTTCTCATCTTTGTCCTCCTTACTGCGTGCCATTAAAAAGAAGTCGCGGCATATTTTCCCATCCGCTGTTTTCAAAATCATTGTATCGCATTTTTCGACAAATGAACAGAGGGATTTGCACCTTCTTGTTTTTTTGCACCTCCCATGATAAGATAGGATTGTTTCTTTCGAATTTCAACCGCCAGAACATAACAGAGGTATGCTTATGATGCAGGTATTAAAAATCACAGCCAATAAAAAACGTTTCCTCCCCCTGCTTCTTCTGGGCGATGAACAGGAGAGCATGATCGACCGCTACCTGGAACAGGGGGAAATGTTCGCCCTCTATGACAACGGGCTAAAGACCATAGCCGTCGTCACCAAGGAGCCGAAGCGGGTTTATGAGATAAAGAACCTGGCCACCGATCCGGCCTTCCAGCGCAAAGGCTATGGGCGGCGCATGCTCGCGTACCTGGCCGCCTACTATCACGGCCGCGGCCGGCTTTTGACCGTCGGCACGGGAAAGGGCTCCTCCAATGTAGCGTTCTATGAAAAATGCGGCTTTGCCGTCAGCCACACGGTGCCCGGCTTTTTCACCGATCATTACGATCACCCCATCGTGGAAGACGGCGTCGTCATCACCGATATGATCTATCTGCAGAAGGAACTGTAACGCCCTATTGTTCCATTTCCTCCAGAGCGGCCCTTACCAGCCGATTTACCAGGGCCGGATCGGCCTTTCCTCCCAGGGCTTTCATCGTCTGGCCCACCAGAAAGCCCATGGCCTTTTTCTTGCCGGCCAGATAATCCGCCGCCGACTGCGGGTTGGCGGCGACAGCCTGGGCGACGGCGCTGCGAACCGCCCCTTCGTCGGAAACGGTTTTCAGCCCGTGCTCCTCCACATAGGCCTCCGGGTCTACATCGTCGGTAAAGATCACCGCAAAGATTTCCTTGGCCACCGTGCCGTTTATTACCCCGTCCTCCTGCAGCCGGATCAGCTTTGCCAGGTTTTCCGGCGAAAAATCCAGCTGGTCCAGGCTCATTCCATGTTCCCTGGCAAGCCTTATGGTCTCCACCATCAGCCAGTTGGAAACCTTCTTCGGGCTGCGGCAGAAGGAGAGGGTCTCCTCAAACAGATCCGCCAGCTTCTTATCGGAGGTCAGGATGTCCGCATCGTAGGCCGGCAGTCCATATTCCTCCTGATACCGTTTTTTCTTTTCATCCCGCAGCTCCGGCTGTCTTTTTTTCACCCGTTCGATCCATTCTTCACCGATCTGCACCGGCGGTAAATCCGGCTCCGGGAAATAGCGGTAATCCTTTGCATCCTCCTTAGAGCGCATCGGATAGGAACGTTCCTTATTATCGTCCCACCTTCTCGTCTCCTGGATCACCTGTCCGCCCGCCTCCAGGATCTCAATCTGGCGGTCTCTCTCATTTTCCACCGCCCGCAGAATCGCCTTGAAGGAATTCAGGTTTTTCATCTCCGTGCGCGTCCCCAGCCGTTCCTCCCCCAGCGGCCGCACCGACAGGTTCACATCGGCCCGCATCGACCCTTCCTGCAGCTTGCAGTCCGACGCCCCCAGATACTGGGCGATCAGCCGCAGCTTTTCCAAGTAGGCGACGACCTCCTCGCCGGAGCGCATATCCGGCTCCGAGACCACTTCGATCAGCGGCACTCCGCTGCGGTTGAAGTCCACATTGGTCTCCCCGGCCCAATCGTCGTGGGTCAGCTTTCCCGCATCCTCCTCCATATGGATTTCATGGATTCCGATCTTTTTGGAGCCTGCATGCGTCTCCACGGAAATCTATCCGTCGCGGCAGATCGGCAGATACAGCTGGGAGATCTGGTAATTCTGCGGGTTGTCCGGATAGAAGTAGTTTTTCCGGTCAAAGCGGCACAGCCGGCTGATCTCACAGTTGGTGGCAAGACCCACCGCCATGGCGTATTCCACTACCTGGCGGTTTAACACCGGCAATGCCCCCGGCATCCCTGCACACACCGGGCAGACATGGGTGTTGGGAGCGCCGCCAAAGGCCGTGGAACAGCCGCAGAATATCTTCGTCTTCGTCGCCAGCTCAATATGAACCTCCAGGCCAATCACCGTCTCATACTGCCTCGTCATACCGTCCTTCCTCCCTTCTCCGTTTCCGCTTCCATTTTCCTTTCTGTTTTCCTTTCCGCTCCCGCGGCCTTTCCCGCTGCCAGCGGGCTTAGGGGGAAGCCCCCGCAGGCCGCCTCATAGGCCGCAGCCGCCTGCAGAAGCTTTCCTTCCGCAAAGCGGGCGCCGATCAGCTGCACGCCGATGGGCAGGCCCTTGCTGTCCAGTCCGCAGGGAAGGCTGATGGCCGGCAGACCGGCCAGGTTGACCGATACGGTGTAGATATCGCCAAGATACATCTGCAGCGGATCCTCCCCCGACTCTCCCAGGACGGGGGCCGTCGTCGGAGCTACCGGTCCTAAAAGCAGGTCGAACCGGGATAAGGCCTCGTCAAAGGCCCGGACGATCCGCGCCTTAACCCGCAGGGCCTTTTCATAATAGGCCTCGTAATAGCCGGAGCTTAGCACAAAGGAGCCCAGGATGATCCGCCGCTTCACCTCCGCCCCGAAGCCCTCCGAGCGGGTGCGGCGGTACATGGCGTGCAGCCCCGCCTCCGCTCCCGCCCGGTATCCGTATTTGACTCCGTCAAAGCGGGCCAGGTTGGAACTTGCCTCCGCGCAGGCAATGGTATAATAAGAAGGGATTGCATAGCCCACCAGATCGAGCTTCACTCTCTCCACTATAGCCCCCTGGCTGCTCCAAACCTTCGCCGCCCGGCCCACCGCCGCCGCCACCTCCGGATCCAGTCCCTCGTCAAAATAATCTTCTACAATGCCGATTTTCAGGCCCCTTGCGTCCTGTTTCAGAAAAGAAGAAAACCCAAGATCCTTTCGGTCCAGGCAGGTGCTGTCCCTCCGATCCCCTCCTGCAATCACATCCAAAAGCAGGGCGCAGTCCTCCGTATTTCGTGCGATGGGGCCAATCTGGTCTAAGGAGGAGGCGTAGGCCACCAGGCCCCAGCGGGACACCGTCCCGTAGGTAGGCTTCAGCCCTACCACCCCGCAGTAGGACGAGGGCTGGCGGATCGATCCGCCGGTATCCGACCCCAGGGCACAGGGCGCTTCGGCGGCCGCCACGGCGGCGCAGGAGCCGCCGGAGGACCCGCCAGGCACATGGGCTGTGTTCCAGGGATTTTTCACCGGGCCGAAGGCCGAGGTCTCGCTGGTGCTCCCCATGGCAAATTCATCCATGTTGGTTTTCCCGAGGATGACAGCCCCTGCCGCCCGAAGTTTTTCCACTGCCGCCGCCTCATAGAAGGGGGTGAAGTCGTCTAAGATGCGGGAGGCGCAGGTCGTCCGCAGCCCTTTCGTGCACAGATTGTCCTTGACCGCTATGGGCACCCCGGCCAGAGGACCGGGATCCTCCCCCTGATCCAGCCTTTCCTGCATGCGCCCGGCCTGGGCATAGGCCCCCGCCTCGTCTACGGTGATAAAGCTGTTCAGTTCCGGCTCCAGCACCCGCATCTGCTCCAGATAAGCGGCCGCCGCCTCCTCTGCCCGCACTTCTCCTTTTTTTATCCGCCCGGCCAGTTCGGCCGCCGTCATTTCGCGTATTTCCTTCATCCTGCCCTCCTATTCCACCGTTCTCGGCACGCGGAAGCATCCGTCCAGTTCCTCCGGCGCATTGGCCAGAATCTCCTCCCTGCCGGCGCTCTCCTCCTGCGCGTCCTCCCGGAAAACATTGACCGCAGGCAGGACATGATAGAGAGGCTCCGTCTGCGCGGTATCCAGTTCCTTCATCCGGTCGATATAAGCTAACATCCGGCCCAGATCCTTTTTCGCCTGCTCCCTCTCCGCTCCGCTTAAATCCAGCTTTGCCAGCACTTCCAGCTCGTCTATCATCTGATCCGTTATCTCGTAATCCATCCCACAACCGCCTTTCTTTGTTTTTTACGGCGTCAGCCGCTTTACATCCCGAGGATAAAGGGAGGTCTCCCGCACGTTATCCTCGCCGAGAAGCTTCATCGTCAGCCTTTCCAGTCCGATCCCCAGGCCTCCGTGGGGCGGCATTCCATAGCGGAAAATCATCAGGTAGGATTCCAGCTCCTGCGGATCCATCTCCCTAGCCGCCAGCTTCTGCATCATCCTTCCGTAGTCATGGATTCTCTGGCCCCCCGTGGTTACCTCCAGCCCGCGGAATAAAAGGTCAAAGCTCAGCGTCACCCCAGGCTCCTGGGGATCGTCCATTGCGTAGAAGGGACGCTTGCGGGAAGGATAATGGGTGACAAATACAAAGTCGCTCCCCTCCTTCTCCTGAAAGTATTTCCCGATCTGCTGCTCCTCCTCCGGCCCCAGATCCCCGGTACGGCTGACCGGCCGTCCTGCCGCCCGCGCCGCCAGGTCCTTCGCTTCATCGAAGCGCACCCTGGGGATCCGGCCGATCTGCGGCAGCTTCACCTGCAGGCGGTCCAGTTCCTCCCCGTACTCCTTTGCAAGCAGGGCAAACATCGCTTTCAGCGCCCCGGTCTCCATCTCCATGATATCCTCAAAGCCGTCGATATATCCCATCTCGAAATCCATGCTGACATACTCGTTCAGATGGCGAACGGTGTTGTGCTTTTCCGCCCGGAATACCGGGCCGATTTCAAACACCCTGTCGTATACCCCCACCATGGCCTGCTTGTAAAACTGCGGGCTCTGGGCCAGTTCCGCCTTCTGGCCGAAATAGGCCAGGCTGAATATATTCGCCCCGCCCTCGGCTCCCTTGGAAATCAGCTTGGGCGTAAAGATCTCGGTAAAGCCCTGTTCGTGCAGGTATTGGCGAAAGCCCCAGACCAATCCCTCCTGAATGCGGAAACGGGCCGCCTCATAGGGATTGCGAAGGGTAATGCTTCGCAGGTTCAGCCGCGTCTCCAGCGAAGCTTTCAGCCTTCCCTTGTTTATGCATAACGGCATGGGCTCGGCCGGCTGGGAGAGGACGCGCACCTCGCTCACCCGAAGCTCCCTGCCGTGAATCGCCCGCGGCTCCTCTCGAACCGTCCCGGTGATTTCCACCGCCGTCTCCTCCTTTAAATGCCGAAGCGGAGCTTTCCTTTGCCCCTCTTCTTCTCCGTCCCCGGATTCCGGCAAAGGTTCCTTCCCTTCCTCCCAGACGCACTGGATGAAGCTCTGCCCCCGGCGAAGGATCAGGAAAGTGATCTCCCCAAAAGGGCGCAGGGCATGGACGCTGCCCCGCAGACAGACCTTAGCCCCTTCTTCTGCCTGACACAGAGTCCCGGCAAGACCTGCCGCGCTCTCCCCTTCCCGTCCGAGCTCTTTTCTTCTCTCTGCTCTCTCCGTTTCTCTTTTCATCTGCAAGACCTCTCTTTCCGAATTTTTGACTGCCACTGTTTCGTACAGCGAGGCGCCCGCATCCGGGTTTTCGCAAAAAACATTTCCCGATACATACACAAAGCCCCGGTATACGTTATATGACGTATACCGGGGCGAAAATGCTCTTCGCGGTGCCACCCGATATTCTAAGATCCTTCGGACCTCCTCTGACCGCACGCCCGGGTCCAGACTCCGGGGATGCGCGATTCTGTAACGTGAATCCCACGTGTATCCCTACTGCCGCCTCCCGGCGGGTTCAGCATACCTGCTCCCCAGTGTTCCCTATCGGCCCTTTCCGCTGTGACGGCGCTCTCAGTCGGTGACGCTGTCTCCCTGTCAGTTTCCCGCAGCCAGAGTCTGGTTCTAAGCATTTGGTAAAGATTTTCGCTTATGATAGCACAGTTTCAAAAGAAATGCAAGGGAAAATTTATGGAATTTATTTACAGCTTCTTGATCCGCTCAATGGCTTTTTCGGAATTCACATGGCTGCCAAAGCCGGTCAGGCGGAAATAGCCTTCTCCGCTGGGGCCGAAGCCGGAGCCGGGCGTACCCACCACGCCGGCCTTCTCCAGCAGATAGTCAAAGAATTCCCAGGAAGTCATGCCGGCAGGCACCTTCAGCCAGACATAGGGGGCATTGACGCCGCCGTAGACCGTGTAGCCGGCCGCTTTCAGTCCTTCCCGGATGGTTCTGGCGTTGTTCATATAATAGGCCACCTGCTCCTTTAGCTGTGCGCGGCCCTCGGCGCTGTAAACAGCCTCTCCGGCCCTCTGCACGATGTAGGGAGCGCCGTTATACTTGGTCCCATGGCGTCTGGCCCACATGTCATGAAGGGAGCCACCGTCCCTCTGAAGATCCTTCGGAACCACCGTATAGCCTAAGCGCACGCCGGTAAAGCCTGCGTTTTTGGAAAAGCTCTTGAACTCGATGGCGCAGGTGCGGGCCCCGTCGCACTCATAAATCGAATGGGGCACATCCTCCTCGGAAATATAGGCCTCGTAAGCCGCATCGTAGAGAATCAGGGCGCCCTTTTCGTTGGCGTAATCCACCCATTTCTGCAGCTCCTCCTTCGTTATGGCCATTCCGGTAGGGTTATTGGGATAGCACAGATAAATCAGATCCGGGGTCTTTTCCGGCAGAGCGGGAGTAAAGCCGTTCTCCTCCGTGCAGGGCATATACACCACATCGCTCCACATGCCAGTGGCCGCGTCATAGGTGCCGGTGCGCCCCGCCATCACGTTGCTGTCCACGTAAACCGGATATACCGGGTCGCAGACCGCCACAATATTATCCAGGGAGAAAAGCTCCTGGATATTAGCGCAGTCCGACTTGGCCCCGTCGGAGACAAAGATCTCGTCCGCCTGGATGTCGCAGCCGCGGGAGGCATAGTCTCCCTTGGCGATGGCGTTGCGCAGAAACTCATAGCCCAGGTCCGGCGCATAGCCATGGAAGGTTTCTTCGCGGGCCATATCGTCTACCGCCTTATGAAGGGCGTCGATAATGGCCGGGGCTAAGGGCTGGGTCACGTCGCCAATTCCTAAGCGGATAATATCTTTATCCGGGTTGGCAGCCGCATAGGCGTTTACCTTTTTCCCGATGGTGGAAAAAAGATAGCTGCCGGGCAATTTCAGGTAGTTCTGATTGATCTTGTACATAATTTATATCCTCCTATAGATGTTGACGCGTCAACAAGTCCTTCGCTCCTTATTATTTTTTACGGATGCAGACAGGCCGGCAGATTTTCGCCGGCTTACAGGTTGATCTCTCCCTGGAACACCTCTGTGGCCGGTCCGCTCATCTCCACCTGGCTGGTCTCCGGATTCCAGTATATCTTCAGATTTCCTCCCAGCAGCCGCATATTTACCGTCCGGTCCGCAAACCCAGCCAGAGCTGCGGCCGCGGCGCTGGCACAGGCTCCGGTTCCGCAGGCCAGGGTCTCTCCCGACCCTCTCTCCCAAACCCGCATTTCCAGCTGGTCGCGCCCATGGACTACGACAAACTCCACATTGGTGCGATCCGGAAATCTCGGATGATTCTCAATAAGGGGCCCCAATGTCTCCACCGGAGCCTCCCCCATATCGTCAAAAAACAGCACGGCATGGGGATTGCCCATGGAAATGCAGATCATCCGGTATTTCCCCCCTCCGGCTTCGATCTCCTCCCAGACGCAGCTGGGATCGGCCAGTTCATGATTCAGCGGAATCTCCCGCCCGTTGCTGGTAAGGAGCGGCACGCCCATATCCACCTTCGCCATCGTGACCTTGCCGTTTTTCACCGTCAGGTCTACGGTCTTAATGCCGGACAGCGTCTCGATGGTCAACGTCGTCATATTGGTCAGTCCGTGCTCATAGACATACTTTGCCACGCAGCGGATCCCATTGCCGCACATGGCTCCCCGTGAGCCGTCCGCATTGTACATATCCATGCAGAAATCAGCGACCGCAGAGGGCCGGATCAGGATCAGACCGTCCGATCCGATGCCGAAATGGCGGTCGCTTAAAAGCTCCGCCAGCCGGGGGGCAAAGCCTTCCTCCACCGTCTCTGCCCGATCCGTCCCTTCCACGCAGTTGATGTATATATAATCATTTCCAATTCCGTGCATCTTTGTAAACTTCATGGAAACCCTTCCTTTCTCCGTCCTTATTTCTGTTTTTGCAGTTCAAAACAGGATGCTGATAATCATCTGGGCGGTCTCCACCATATTGGTTCCGCTGTCCATACTGCATTTTTGTATATAACGGTGGGCCTCCGCCTCCGTCATATTATTGCGCTCCATCAAGATCCTCTTTGCGTTGGTGATCAGGTTGCGCTCTTTTTCGCTGCGCACCCGTGCAATCTCTTTTAATTTTTTACGCCGCCTCTCCTGGGCCTGGCACATCATACTGAGAGTATTGACCAGATCATGCACCTTCAGCGGCATATTTACATAGACGATATCGTCCCGCCCGTTATCCTGATAAGCGGCTGAGGCGACCGTCAGCATATCAAAGCCTCCCGGCAGCCGGTCCTTCAGTTCCGCCGCCATCATATCCGGAAAACGGCCGCCGCAGACCACCACGCCGTGATCCAGGCTCTCCGCATAATTGATGGCCTGCGAGCCGGTAGAGCAGATGGCCGCCACAGGGAAACCGCTGCGCACCAATACATTTTTTATGTTTTTTGCATCGTTTATCTTGGAGAAAGCAACAATGATATTGGCCATACGGTCACCTCCAAGCTGTCCTGATTCGTCCCGCCCGCGCGGGGCGAAGGCTCATGCGCATCAGTATTTGTTCAGATACTGGTCGAGTTCCCACTGCGTTACCTGCGCATTATAGACGTTCCATTCTCCGCGCTTGGCCTTGATATAAGCCTTCGCAATATGCTCTCCCAGCACACTCTTTACAAATTCATCCTGATTCATGGCCTCAACCGCATCGCCTAAGCTCATCGGAAGCAGAGACAAATTGAGCTCCGACAGCTCCACCCGGTCCTTTTTCGCCAGGCTCTGCCCCACGGGAGCCGGGGGCTTCAGCCCCTGTTCCACCCCTTCCAGGCCGGCCGCCAGCAATACGGCGAAGGCCAGATACGGGTTCATCGTCCCATCCGGCGAGCGCAGCTCAATGAGGGTCCGGCCATCGCGCCGCTTCGGAATTCCAATCAGAGAATCGCGGAAATTGGCCGACCAGGTCAGGGTCACCGGCGCTTCATAGCCGGGCACAAACCGCTTGTAGGAATTGACCAGGGGATTCAGGATGGCCGTCATCCCCGGCATATGCTTTAAGATGCCGGCGATAAAGGAATAGGCCACCTGGCTGAGCCCGATGGGATCCGCCGGATCCGCAAAGGCGTCCGCACCTTCCGGACCGGTCAGCGACATGAACAGATGCATGCCGGAACCGTAATCATTGCCCTTGGGCTTGGGCATAAAGGTGGCGTGCAGCCCGTGGCGCTTGGCAATGGACTTGGTCGTCATCTTGAACGTCATCAGGCGGTCCGCCGCTGTCAGCGCGTCGGAATGGGCAAAATCCACCTCATGCTGGGCCGCCGCTATCTCATGATGGGAGGCCTCGATCTCAAAGCCCAGCTCCTCCAGGTTCAGAACGATATCCCGGCGCACATTCTCGGCGAAATCCGTCGGCGCCACGTCAAAATAGCTGGCCTTCTCGTGGGTAATCGTGGTGGGAAGGCCCTCGTCGTCAATCTGAAACAGGAAAAATTCACACTCCGGCTTCAGCCCGAACTGATAGCCCAGTTCCTGGGCCCTGGCACAGACGCGGCGCAGAACGCTCCTGGAATCTCCGTAGGCCGGCCGCCCGTCCTCATCGTACACATCGCAGATCAGCCGGGCCACCTTGCCCTGCTGCGGCCTCCAGGGAAAAATCTCAAAGGTATCCAGATCCGGATGCAGGCACATATCGTACTTGGCGTCGCCCCCAAAACCATCGATCGCCGCCCCGTCAAAGGTGCAGCGGTTCTCCAGGGCTTTCTCCAGCTGGCTGGAGGTAATGGCCACATTCTTAATCATACCAAAAATATCGGTAAACTGCAGGCGAATAAATTCCACATCTTCCTCTTCAACGATGCGCAGAATGTCTTCTTTGCTGTATTTTGCCATAATTGTCTCTCCTTTCCCAACATCACAGGATGAAACAGGAAACAAACGGACCGATCCGCTAATCTGTACCTCATCATAGCATGCGGAAGGCGGTTTGTAAAGCCATTCAATGGATGATATCCGCCGTCTGCGCCCCTGTGAGCCGCAGCAGATCCGCCGGGGCCGTCTCAATCTGCCAGCCGATCTTTCCGGCGCTGACCAGGACCGTCGGAATGTCCCGCACCGATTCATGGAAAACCGTCGGGAAGGCCTTTTTCATCCCCACAGGCGAGCACCCACCCCGGACGTAGCCGGTCAGAGGCAGAAGCTCCTTCACATGGATCATTTCCACCGCCTTCTCCCCCACGGCCTTCGCCGCCTTTTTCAGATTTAATTCCGCTGCCACCGGCAGGACAAACACATAAAAGCCATGGCTGCCCCGGGTCACCAGCGTCTTAAACACCTGGTTTACATTCTCCCCCAGGAGGCCGGCCACCGTCACTCCGTCCACCGCCTCCTTGCCATGGGGGTATTCATGGGCCGTATAGGCGATTCCATTTTGTTCCAATATCCGCATCACATTGGTTTTCTGCGCTGCCATTTTATCTGCTCTCCTTTATCCGGTTTATTCCGTCCAACTTCCCCGCGCCAACGATCTCCCGTGTATTTCAAGGATTTCCTCTTATCCTCCCCGCTAATCCCTCCAGAGGATCGTCATGCACAAGGGGAAGGATACTCTCTTATCAAAAAATTCCTGCATCGTCTGCCGGTCATCCTCTGCCCCGTAGACGGCATTCAAAAAGCGCAGCCTCTCCCCGCCGTCCTCCCGAATGAAGGCAGCGAAATGGGCCCCTTTCCGATGCCGGTAAGCGATGATCCCGGCCGTCCGCCCCGGACTTCTCCGAAGCAGCCTCTTCGTCCCCCTCCTCGTAAAAGCCGCACGGAACCGATAGCCCCGGCGGTGCAGATACCACCATACGGCCAGAGGATGGCTGCCGATCATCCCGCCCCACAAAAGAAGCCGCTCCATCTGGCGGGCCACCTTCAAAGCCGGCGTTTTTTCGCCCATGAAATGCAGGAAATTGTAGCAGGCAATAAAGCCGCATCCCGTCTCGCTGGCCAGCCGCCTGCCGAAACTCACCCCCGTCAAAAGCCCTTGGTTGATCAGATAGCCGTCCCGCGAATACGCCTCCGGGGCAATCTGATTCATCCGAACCGGCCGCGAAAAAAGCCGGCGAACAAAGTCTGCATATTTTTGCTTCATTTTCTTCTCCTGTCCCTTCGCACAATCCGAAGGGGATTTTTAAATATTTATTCATCATATTCCCTAAAAATCGATTAAAATATAAATTTTATGCATTTTCCCCTTGATTTTTTCGGGGATAGGATGTATATTTATGAACAGCACACAGAGAGGCGGGCGATGGCCCGTTCCCCGAAATATAAAAGCAATCCAAACGAACAATCCAAACGAAATTTTCGATCTGGGAGGATAATCACAATGAAAGAAAAAGTAATTTTAGCCTATTCCGGCGGCTTGGACACCACCGCCATCATTCCCTGGCTGAAGGAAAACTTCGACTATGAAGTCGTCTGCTGCTGCGTGGACTGCGGGCAGGGCAATGAACTCGACGGTCTGGAGGAAAGGGCCAAGCTCTCCGGCGCCTCCAAGCTCTATATTGAAAATATCGTCGACGACTTCTGCGACCATTATATCATACCCTGCGTCCAGGCGGGAGCCGTTTATGAAAATAAATATCTGCTGGGTACCTCGATGGCCCGTCCGGCCATTGCCAAAAAGCTGGTGGAGATCGCCCGAAAAGAAGGCGCTTCGGCCATCTGCCACGGAGCAACCGGCAAGGGCAACGACCAGATCCGCTTTGAGTTAGGCATCAAGGCCCTGGCTCCCGACTTGAAGATCATTGCCCCCTGGCGCATGACCGACGTCTGGACCATGCAGTCCCGCGAGGATGAAATTGCCTACTGCAAGGCTCACGGCATCGACCTGCCCTTCTCCGCAGACAACAGCTACAGCCGCGACCGCAATCTCTGGCACATCAGCCACGAGGGGCTGGAGCTGGAGGATCCGGCCAACGAGCCGAATTACGACCATCTGCTGGTCTTGGGCGTAACGCCGGAAAAGGCTCCCGATGAGCCCGAATATGTGACCCTGACCTTTGAGGCCGGGGTGCCTAAGACCTTAAACGGCGAGGCCCTTAAGGTTTCCGAGATCATCGAAAAGCTTAACGTCCTGGGCGGCAAGCACGGCATCGGCATCGTCGATATCGTGGAAAACCGCGTGGTCGGCATGAAATCCCGCGGCGTCTACGAGACCCCCGGCGGCACCATTCTGATGGAGGCCCATAAGCAGCTGGAGGAGCTGGTTCTGGACCGCGACACCATGGACGTGAAAAAGGACATGGGCAATAAATTCGCCCAGCTGGTCTATGAGGGCAAATGGTTCACCCCCCTGCGGGAGGCCATCGAGGCCTTCGTCACCTCCACGCAGAAATACGTGACCGGCGAAGTGAAATGCAAGCTGTACAAGGGCAATATCATCAAGGCGGGAACCACCTCCCCCTACAGCCTCTACAGCGAATCCCTGGCCAGCTTTACCACCGGCGATCTCTACGACCATCACGACGCCAGCGGCTTCATCACCCTGTTCGGCCTGCCTCTCAAGGTTCGCGCCATGATGCTGGCTGAGCACGGCCTGACGGTCGAAGACTAATCTAATAGCAAAGGGGCCCCGCACCTTCCGGGAATCTTCCGGGTGCTTCGGCCCCTTTTTTGCATGGAATCAAACCAAAACCTCAGCCTGCTTTCACATAGGACTCGGCATCCGCCCGGGACAGGTCAAAAGTGGACAGCAGTTTCTCCACAATCTCGCTGTCGGAATAGTCCAGTTTTTTCAGTATGGTGATTGCCCCCAGTATCTCGCCTTTTTTAATGCCTTGTTCGATTCCCTGCTCAATGCCTCTTTCGATTCCTTGTTCGATTCCCTGCTCAATTCCCTTTTCAATTCCCCTCTCTTCCCCGCGTTTGATATAGCGATCCAGCAATTCACACATTGTGACTCCTCCTTCCTGCTTCAGCCATTCTTCACCCAAAATATCCAAGTATCTGTCATCCTTTGTCACTGCCGCCAAAAGATCCAGCACTTCCTCCACATGCTCTATTTTTTTAGGGGAAAACTCTCTATCCTCCCGCAGACTGCGGAAATATTCGGCAACAACCCGAAAATCACTTTGAAATTTCTCAATCTGTTCGTCGGAAAGAAAGGCTACTTCCACAAGATTGATGCGGTAATCATTCCAATGAGAACGCAGCGCATCGTTTGGTTCCAGCATCTGACTTAGCTTTACTGGAGCTGTCCACCGAGTGGTTCCAAAATAAAGAACCAGGGAAACCACCGGAAACTTCCGTCCATTAGGAATCTTCTCCCGTACCTGGGCACGATAGCTGGCAGCGTCGTAGCAAAGCGTCCGAATTACCATGTTTGGATCTGTCTTGGTCTGATTCTCGATTCCAAAGAAAGCGATGCGGATGCCTGCCTTCTTCCAACTGCTTTTCCGCCAGGTCTTTTTGTCCCATAGGCCTTCTCCTTTCAGTATATTCGATGGGGATATTTTTTTCAATCGGAAATGAATGCGGCAAATGCGGCCTGCGGCCACGGCAGGCGCGAAGTATCATAGAAAATAAGAAATGAAACCCAGAAAATAGGAAAGATGCGATATAAGATATCTGAAAGGATAAAACTTTCCTTCCGCATCTGATGTTACCCCTATTATACACATCTATTGCAAAAAAGTCACCTGTTTTTTTCAAAACTTAACACAGCGCTGACAAAAGAAGGCTGAATCCTTCGCTATACTGTGTATATAAACTGGAAGGAGGCAGCCATGCAAAAAACCTATGTATTGGATACCAATGTATTGATTCAAGCCCCCTATGCCCTCTCATCCTTTGAGGACAATCATATCGTCCTTCCCCTGGCCGTGCTGGAGGAATTGGACGGGCTGAAAAACAGCGAGGGAGAAAGAGGGGCCAATGCCAGACAGGCAATCCGCTCCCTGGAGGGGCTGCGGCAGCAGGGAAGCCTGATCGATGGGGTCGCCCTTCCCGCAGGCGGCACCCTGCGGCTGGAGGTAAACTGCGTGAATGTGGAGCTGCCGCCGGGACTGCCCGAATATAAAAATGACAACCGGATCCTGAAGGTATGCCTGGGATTAAAAAGCCAGGGGCAGACTGTTATCCTGGTCACCAAGGACATTGTCGTCCGCATCAAAGCGCAGATGCTGGGGATCGACGCCCAGGATTTCACAACGGAGCAGGCTCCCGTCCGGGAGGAGCAGTATACCGGCCGCTGCGAGGTCTTCGTCCCGGAGGCCTGCTTTGGCGACTATAAGAAGAAAAATCTCTCACCCGAGGATGTTTACCAGATTGGCCCCGGCGGGGAAAGGCTCTCCGTGACGCTCGAGCCAAATGAATTTCTGATCCTGCGCTCCGACGAAGCAGACCATAAGACACAGCTGGGGCGGTTCAACGGGAAGAAGATTGTTCCCCTTACCTACAAAAAGAAAAAGCCCTACGGCGTGACGCCACGCAACGTAGGACAGCGATTCCTCCAGGAGGCCCTGATGACCCCTCCCGATGAAGCCCCTTTGGTTATCGTCAAGGGCATGGCCGGAACAGCCAAAACCTTTTATTCCCTGGCCGTAGGCCTCAGCGCCATGCTGGAGCACGAGACCCCGCAGTACCGCCGCATCCTGGTCAGCCGGCCCAACGCCCAGTTTGACGACGATATCGGCTACCTGCCCGGCGACGAGGCCGAAAAAATAGCCCCTCTTCTGCGCCCCGTCATCGACAATCTGGAGCTTTTGGTCGACCAGAACGAAAAAGAGCGCTACAGCGACGAACGCAGCCTGGCAGGCAAGATCGAAGAACTTTTCGACCGGGGATATATAAGCGCCCAGGCCCTGAACTTTATCCGCGGCCGTTCCGTCGCACAGACCTATCTGATTATCGATGAGGCCCAGAACCTGACGCCCAAGCAGGCCAAGGGCATCATCACCCGAGCCGGCATGGGCACTAAAATCATCCTGCTGGGAGACCCCGCGCAGATCGACCATCCTCTGCTGGATGAACGGACCAACGGACTCTGCTATGCCTCTGAAAAGATGAAGGGCAGCCCCCTGTGCTGGCAGCTGACCCTCACCGCCGACGAATGCGAGCGTTCGCCCCTGGCCATGGACGCCGTCCGGCGGATGTGAGCCGAAACGACGATAACGAAACGGCGAAGCCAGAGCGACGGGGCAACGGTCAGGGAGCGGCCAAACTGAGTCCGCCCCTTACTGCACCTCGCAGAGGTTCATCATCGCGCAGGCCGAATCAATGGCCCCGTCGAAAACATAGCGGGCCTGTTCTTTGTCTGCGTCGTATTCATAAGACAGGTCCAGCCGCTTCGGCCCGTCCTGGTAGACGGCTGCCAGGCTCTGCAGGCGGCCAAACAGGAACCGGGCCTCCTGCTCGGTGACCCCAGGCATGTCCACAATGACGCAGGCGCTGGAGCGAGGCGCCTTGGCCCTCTCCAGAAACCGTTTTGCCTGCTTCTCCGTCTCCGAAAGCTCCTCCGCCTTCTTTTCGGCTTCGGCCGTCCCCGTCGATCCAGGGGTCTCAAAGAGGGCCTCGATATCTGCCGCCGTAAAGCGCCACTGGACGCCAATACGGCGGCCTTTCAGCTTTCCGCTCTTGATATAGCTGCGGATCGTCCGAAGCGTCAGCCCTGTGATCTGCACCACATCCTCTGCCGTATACAGCTTTTCAAATTCCATCCCTGTTCTCCCTCGTATCCCCGCGGCCAGGCCGGCCGCCATTCTTATCCTGCTCCATACCGCCAGGAAAAAGCCTCTTGCTAATCCTCTTGTTAATCCTCTTGCTAATCCTAATCCTCTTATTAATCCGCTTACTGCTTGGCAAAGCTGCTCCTCTTGCGCAGCTTGGAATCCAGGATCCTCTTACGGATCCGCAGGCTCTTCGGCGTCACTTCCAAAAGCTCGTCGGTATCGATAAATTCCAGGCACTGTTCCAGGCTCATCTCCCTGGGAGGCGTCAGCTTCAGCGCATCGTCCGAGCCGGACGCCCGCGTATTGGACAGATGCTTCGTCTTGCAGACATTGACCTCCACATCGTCCGCCTTGCAGTTCTCGCCCACTACCATGCCGGCATACACCTTTTCGCCGGGTCCGATGAAGAGGGTCCCCCTCTCCTGTGCGTTAAACAGGCCGTAGGTCACGCTCTCGCCGGTTTCAAAGGCAATCAGGGAACCGTTCTTGCGGTAGGATATATCCCCCTTATAGGGGCCATAGCCATCGAAGATCTGGTTCATAATGCCGTTTCCCTTAGTATCGGTCAAAAACTCACCCCGATAACCGATCAGGCCGCGGGACGGAATCAGGAATTCCAGACGGGTGTAGCCGCCGTTGGCCGTACCCATGCCCTGCAGCTCGCCCTTGCGCAGGCTCAGCTTCTGGATTACACTGCCGGAGAATTCTTCCGGCACATCCACATACACCAGCTCCATCGGCTCCAGGCGGCGTCCCTTATCATCCTCCTTATAGAGGACCTCCGCCTTGCTGACGGCAAACTCATAGCCCTCGCGGCGCATGTTCTCAATCAGGACCGACAGGTGCAGCTCGCCGCGTCCGGATACTTTGAAGCAGTCCGGGCTGTCCGTCTCCTCCACCCGCAGGCTCACATCGGTGTTCAGCTCCCGAAACAGTCGATCCCGCAGATGGCGGGAGGTCACATACTTGCCCTCCTGGCCGGCAAAGGGGCTGTCATTGACTAAAAACTGCATGGCTATCGTCGGCTCCGAAATCTTCTGGAAGGGAATCGGCACCGGGTTTTCCGGCGAGCAGAGGGTATCGCCGATATGGATATCCGCAATGCCGGATACCGCTACGATGGAGCCGATATCCGCCTTCTCCACCTCCACTTTGTTCAGGCCGTCAAACTCATACAGCTTGCTGACCTTCACTTTTTTCATCTTATCCGGATCGTGATGATTGACAATCACCACCTCCTGATTGACCCGCAGGGAGCCATTGTCAATCTTGCCGACGCCGATGCGGCCCACATATTCATTGTAATCGATGGTGCTGATCAGCATCTGGGTCGGCGCATCCGGATCCCCTTCGGGAGCCGGGATATAACGCAGTATGGTCTCAAACAGAGGGGTCATATCCTTGGACTCATCCTCCAGCTTATACTTGGCAATGCCTGCCTTGGCCGAGGCATAGACAAAGGGGCAGTCCAGCTGCTCATCGCTGGCGTCCAGCTCCAAAAGGAGCTCCAGCACCTCGTCGACCACCTCTTTCGGCCGGGCCTCCGGACGGTCAATCTTATTGATGCAGACGATCACCGGCAGATCCAGCTCGAGAGCCTTTCCCAGCACGAACTTCGTCTGCGGCATCGGCCCCTCGAAGGCGTCCACCAGAAGCACCACGCCGTTGACCATCTTCAGGACGCGCTCCACCTCTCCGCCGAAATCGGCATGGCCGGGCGTATCCACAATGTTGATCTTCGTCCCTTTATATTCAACCGCCGTGTTCTTGGACAGGATCGTGATTCCTCTCTCCCTCTCGATATCGTTGGAGTCCATAACCCTCTCCACGACCTCCTGTCCGGCGCGGAATACGCCGCTTTGCTTCAGCAGCCCGTCCACCAAGGTCGTCTTGCCATGATCCACGTGAGCGATGATGGCAATGTTCCTCACATCTTCTCTCTTCGTTCGCATATATCTTTTTCCTTCCTTCTGCGGCTGCCTGCAGCCTGGTTTTTCAAGGGAAAGCTTTCCATTCGGCCGGAAAGCATAGCAACTGTATTATTCTACCACGTTTGCCGTCGATTGCAAGGGGTTTTGCATGAAAAACCGTGCAAACGCACGAGAAACGCGCCCTTTCCTGCCCGGCGCGTTTCCCATACTCTTCTGTCTGCAGTTTTCAGCCCGCATTGATTTCCTGTACTTCTTTCCAGCCCACCGTAATCTGTTCCGCCTGCAGCAGCTGGTCGTATGCCTTGATAAGCAGCTGCTCCATCTGTCCGGAAATTTCGCTCTGGGTGGATTGATACAGATTATGGAGGGCCCGCGGATTTCCCTTTTCCTCCGGTACACCGGCCAGGCGGCAGAGATCCCGCATTTCCTTAAATAAATTGGAGCGGTCCAACGGCTTGCCGCTGCGTGTTACGAAAATAGGGCCCTGGCCGATTTGCGCCTCCGATACATAATCGAGAAGCTCCTGCCGAAAATGCTCCGGCAGATGGATTTCCAATACGTTTTCGCGGCTGTTCAGCCAGCCGCCTCCCCTCTGCACAAATTCCACCGTGATTTGTTCCAGGCACTGCAGGGGCAGGCCTGTGGTGGCAAACAGCTTGATGATCAGATAAAGTCGATGCCTGCGCATCGTCCGCGCCATGCATAGAAGGCGCCGATATTCGGCCCGCGTTAATTCAGGGCTATGGGGCAGCGTATTCACCTTTGTATGCCGCATAACCAGATCCGGCCGGCCGCACCAGCGAAAATACCCGTTGGCTGCTGTGATATGTAAATTGATGCTTCGATCGTGATATCCCTTCTGGCGTAGCTCCTGCTGCCAGCGCACCAACAGCTGCGTAGTGGGATTGCCATTCTCACGCACAAAGCTCTGCAATTCACGCAGCGCCCTGCGATAGCTGCGCTGCGTATT
>CALWRE010000237.1 GCA_944383835.1 uncultured Lachnospiraceae bacterium
GGTGTAAATGCAATCAAAGAATTGACAAAGGGAAAGCTCCCCGCTATAATGATTACGAAACGTAAGAATATAATTACTAAAAGAAAGACAAAAAGAAAGAGAAACAAAGAGAAAAGAAATAGAGAACAAATAGAGGGAAGAAAAGGAGAGGAAAGTCATGGGAAAGACGGCGGAAAAAGGTGATCTGACAAAAGGGCAGGAGATGCGGACGATGCTGGCATTTGCGGTGCCGATGATTTTGGGAAATCTGCTGAAGCAGTGCTATAATGTGGCGGACACCCTGATCGTCGGTCAGTTCCTGGGGCCCAATGCGCTGGCGGCCGTAGGTTCCTCCTATACGCTGATGACGTTTTTAACCTCCATTCTGCTGGGGCTTTGCATGGGCAGCGGAGCGGTCTTTTCCATCCGCTTCGGGCGTAAGGATGAGGATGGGCTGAAGGAGGGGATCTGGACCTCCTTCTGGCTGATCGCAGGTTTAACCGTCGTTCTCAATCTGGGAGCCTATCTGGCGCTGGATCCGATCATCCGGCTTTTGCAGGTTCCTGCCGGAGAGGTGGAGGATTTGATGCGGGAATATCTGACGGCTATCTTTGCCGGCATTGCGGCCACCTTCCTTTATAATTATTTTGCCTCTCTGCTGCGAGCCGTGGGCAATTCCCTGGTGCCTCTGCTTTTCCTGGCTGTCTCGGCTGTCCTGAACATTGGGCTCGACCTGTGGTTTGTCGTCGGCTTTCGCTGGGGCGTGGCGGGAGCGGCCTGGGCTACGGTGCTCTCACAGTATGTCTCCGGCATAGGCCTTGCCCTCTATGCCTGGTTCCGTTTTCCTTTTCTGCGGCCGCAGAAAGAGCAGCGGCGGATCCGTCCGGAGCGGGTGCGGGAGATCGGCAGTTTTTCCGTGCTCACCTGCCTCCAGCAGTCGGTGATGAATTTCGGCATCCTGATGGTGCAGGGGAGGGTGAACAGCTTCGGCCCTGCGGTGATGGCGGCCTTTGCGGCCGCGGTCAAGATCGATTCCTTTGCCTATATGCCGGTGCAGGATTTCGGCAATGCTTTTTCCCCCTTCATCGCTCAGAACTATGGGGCGGGGCTGCGGGAGAGGCTGCAGGCAGGATTGAAAGGGGCGGTGACGGTCAGCCTTCTTTTCAGCCTGGCCGTCTCCGCCGTCGTCTGGATTTTTGCCCGGCCGCTGATGCTTTTGTTTGTGGAGCCGCAGGAGACGGAAATCATTGCCGAGGGCGTGCGGTATCTGCATATTGAAGGGGCGTTTTACTGCGGCATCGGCTGTCTTTTCCTTCTCTACGGTCTGTACCGGGCCATTGGCCGTCCGTTCATGTCGGTGGTGCTGACCGTCCTCTCCCTGGGCGCCCGCGTCGTTTTGGCTTACACCCTCTCCGCCCTTCCTTCCCTGGGGGTGACCGGGATCTGGTGGTCCGTTCCCATCGGCTGGGCCCTGGCCGACGCCGTCGGCCTGCTCTGCCTTTGTTTCGGAAAGGGGAAGGAATTATTCTTGCCAGCTGGGGGCCTCTATGCTAAAATAGGACGAAAGAAAAAATGACAGGAGGACATTTGTCTTATGATGAATCGGTTAGCCGCAAGGATGAAGGAATTGAAGGCTCCCGTGGTGGTGGGGCTTGACCCCATGCTTTCCTATATTCCGGAGGGGATTAAGCGGAAAGCCTTCGCTGCATACGGAGAGACGCTGGAGGGGGCGGCCGAGGCCGTCTGGCAGTACAATAAGGGATTGGTGGATCAGATTTACGATTTGGTTCCCGCGGTGAAGCCTCAGATTGCCATGTATGAACAGTTCGGCATCCCGGGGCTTTCCGTATATAAGAAGACAATCGATTACTGTCACGAGAAAGGCCTGATCGTCGTCGGCGATATCAAGAGAGGGGATATCGGCTCCACGTCGGGCGCCTACGCCCAGGCCCATCTGGGCGAGGTAAAGGTGGGGGAGAATACCTTCGCCCCCTTTGGGGAGGACATCTCCACGGTGAATCCCTATCTGGGAACCGATGGGGTGAAGCCCTTCATCGACGTCTGCCGCAGCTTCGGCAAGGGGATCTTTGTGCTGGTGAAAACCTCCAACCCGTCCAGCGGGGAATTCCAGGATCGGCTGATCGACGGCCGTCCTCTCTACGAGTGGGTCGGCGAGAAGGTGGCCGCCTGGGGAGAGGAAGTCCGCGACGGGAAATACAGCCCGGTGGGGGCCGTGGTCGGAGCCACCTATCCCGAGATGGGCGAGGTGCTGCGCCGCCTGATGCCCCACACGATGATTTTGGTTCCCGGTTACGGGGCCCAGGGAGGAAAGGCGGAGGATCTGGCTCCGTATTTCGACGCCGACGGCTCCGGGGCGATCGTCAATTCCTCCCGCGGCATCATCGCCGCTTACCGCCAGGAGAAATACGCCTCCTTCGGGGAGGAGAACTACGCCGAGGCGGCCCGGCAGGCGGCCCTGGACATGATCACGGATATCCGCGGCGCAGTCCCTGCCCTGCAGTAAGGAGGAGCCATGAAGCGTCAGATAGAAGCGGAGATCCTCAGCCAGAGAAGGCTGGCCCCGGAAATTTACGATATGCGGATCGAGGGCGGGGAGGCGGCGAAGGACGCCCGCCCCGGCCAGTTTGTGACCCTGTACTGCGAGGACGGAGCGCGGATATTGCCCCGTCCCATCAGCATCTGCGAGAGGGAGGGGACGAGGTTCCGGCTGGTCTACCGGATCGCGGGAGCGGGGACAAGGGAGTTTGCCTCTTACGGAGCCGGAAAGAAACTCCGGATGATGGGGCCTCTGGGAAACGGATTCCCCCTTTTAAACAAGCGGGCGATCCTAATCGGCGGCGGGATCGGGATTCCTCCTATGCTGGAGTTAATGAAGGAGTTGCCCGGAGAAAAGACGGCGGTGCTGGGTTACCGCGACCGGGAGCTTTTCCTGCGGGACGAGTTTGCCGCTTACGGCCCGGTGGCGACGGCCACCGAGGACGGGAGCGCAGGGGTGCGGGGAAACGTGCTGGATGCAATCCGGGAGCAGGGAGTCGAGGGCGAGGTCATCTACGCCTGCGGCCCGACGCCGATGCTCCGGGCGGTGAAGGAATATGCCCTGGAGAAGGGGCTTTTGTGCTATCTTTCCCTGGAGGAGAGGATGGCCTGCGGCATCGGGGCCTGCCTGGCCTGCGTCTGCCGGTCGAAGGAGACGGACGAGCACACCGGCGTCCATAACAAGAGGGTCTGCAAGGACGGCCCTGTTTTCGAGGCGAGGGAGGTGGAGCTGTAATGCATACGCGGGTAAATCTGGCTGGCGTAGAGTTGAAAAATCCGGTGATGACGGCCTCCGGCACCTTTGGCTCCGGGGCGGAGTACGGAGAATACGTGGATCTGAACCGTCTGGGCGCCGTGGTGACCAAGGGGGTGGCCAACGTTCCCTGGGAGGGGAACCCGACGCCCCGGGTGGCTGAGGTGACCGGCGGGATGTTAAACGCCATCGGTCTGCAGAACCCCGGCATAGACGTTTTCTGCCGGAGGGACATTCCCTTCCTGCGGCAGTTTGATACGAAGATCATCGTCAATGTCTGCGGAAAAACCGAGAGCGATTACCTGGAGGTGGTGGAGCGGCTGGCCGACGAGCCGGTGGATCTGCTGGAGATCAATATTTCCTGCCCCAATGTGAAGGAGGGAGGGATCGCCTTTGGCCAGGATCCGAGGGCGGTGGAGCATATCACGGCCCTGGTGAAGAAGAAGGCCAGGCAGCCGGTGATCATGAAGCTTTCGCCCAACGTCACCGATATCGGGGAGATGGCCCGGGCGGCCGAGGCTGGAGGGGCCGATATCCTTTCTTTGATCAATACGCTGACCGGCATGAAGATCGATATCCACCGGCGGGCCTTTGTCCTGGCCAATAAGACCGGCGGCATGTCCGGCCCCGCGATCAAGCCCATCGCCCTGCGGATGGTATACCAGGCGGCCCAGGCGGTGCGGATCCCGATCATCGGCATGGGAGGCATCGTGACGGCGGAGGACGCCATCGAGTTTATCCTGGCCGGGGCCTCGGCCGTATCCATCGGGACCGCCAATTTTATGTACCCGGACGCGGCGGTGCGGGTGATCGAGGGAATCGAGGCCTATATGGAGAAATACGGCGTGGAGGATATCGGGGAGCTGGTGGGGGCCGTCCGCTGAGGCTGGAACATCAAAGAGGCTGTGAAGAAACAGATACGGTAAAACACCTATTTTACACAGCCTCTTGCTGCCAGGGTAGGTGTCTTTGTATTTCAGAAGAAAACCGTATGCTCAAACGTTTACGGATAATCTTGGGGGCTATCCTCCTATTTCTTCGTTTTTTTGAGGCTTCGTTTTTTGAGTCCGCTTTCCCCGTTGACAAACCGAAAATCCATGCTATACTAACCAATAGAAAGCGTTGAAGAGAACGAGTACCGGCGCGTCAGGCGGTTCAGAGAGAGGGAGGCAGGTGGAAATCCCTTACCGGCGGCGGCGGGAAAACCAGCTCGGAGCGGCCTGCGAACAGGCCCGGCAGACACCGTTATCGGTCAGAATGAAGAGGCCCGGCTCCCGCCGGGGCAAACAGGGTGGAACCGCGGTATGTATCGTCCCTGGCTGTGTCAGTGCAGCCGGGGATTTTATATTTTATAGGAAAGTTCCCATGGGCGGGTGGACGCAGCGTGCAGCACATAGAGTAAGGAAACGAAAAGGAGAAAAAGATGAACATTACGCTGAAAGACGGAAGCATCAAGGAGTATGACCATCCGGTAACCATCCTGGAGGTGGCGAAGGATTTGAGCGAGGGCCTGGCCCGCATGGCCTGCGTGGGCGAGGTGGACGGAGAGACCTGCGATCTGCGGACGGTTCTCGACCACGACTGCAGCCTGAATATCCTGACGGCGAAAGACGAAAAGGGACTGGCGGCCCTGCGCCACACGGCCAGCCATGTGATGGCCCAGGCCATCAAGCGGCTGCATCCGGAGGCCAAGCTGGCAATCGGCCCGTCCATTGCCGACGGCTTTTACTACGATATCGATTTTGCCTCCCCCATCGGGCCGGATGATCTGGAAAAGATCGAGGCGGAGATGAAGAAGATCGTCAAGGAGGCCCTGCCCATCGAGCGCTTCGCCTTGCCCCGCGAGGAGGCCCTGGCGCTGATGCAGGAGAAGGAGGAGCCCTATAAGGTGGAACTGATCGAGGATCTGCCCGAGGGGGAGGAAATCAGCTTTTACCGTCAGGGCGAGTTCACCGATCTTTGCGCCGGCCCGCACCTGATGAACACCAAGGACATCGGCAAGGCTTATAAGCTGACCAGCATTGCCGGAGCCTACTGGAGAGGGGACGAGCACAATAAGATGCTGACCCGCATCTATGCGACGGCTTTCCCGAAGAAGGAGGAGCTGGAGCAGTACCTGACCCGGCTGGAGGAGGCGAAAAAGAGAGATCACAGAAAGCTGGGCCGGGAGCTGGGCCTGTTTATGATGCATGAGGCCGGCCCTGGATTCCCCTTCTTCCTGCCTAAGGGAATGGTATTGAAAAACGTGCTGCTGGACTACTGGAGAGAAATCCATAAGAAGGCTGGCTATGTGGAGATTTCCACTCCCATTATCTTAAACCGCAGCCTCTGGGAGACCTCCGGCCACTGGGATCACTATAAGAATAACATGTATACCACGGTGATCGACGGGGAGGATTACGCCATCAAGCCGATGAACTGCCCCGGCGGCGTTTTGGTCTATGCCTCCGAGCCCCGTTCCTACCGGGATCTGCCCCTCAGCATGGGCGAGCTGGGCCTGGTGCACCGCCATGAGAAATCGGGCCAGCTTCACGGTCTGATGCGGGTGCGCTGCTTTACCCAGGACGACGCCCATATCTTCATGACGCCGGAGCAGATCAAGGACGAGATCAAGGGAGTGGCCCGCCTGATCGACCAGGTGTATTCCCTGTTCGGCTTTGAGTATCATGTGGAGCTGTCCACCAGGCCGGAGGACAGCATGGGCAGCGACGAGGATTGGGAGCTGGCGACCGAAGGGCTGAAAGGGGCCCTCGACGAGCTGGGCCTCCCTTATGTGATCAACGAGGGCGACGGAGCCTTCTACGGCCCTAAGATCGACTTCCATCTGGTGGACGCCATTGGCCGCACCTGGCAGTGCGGAACGATTCAGCTGGATTTCCAGCTGCCGCAGCGCTTTGAACTGGAGTACAATGGGGCGGATGGAGAGAAGCATCGCCCGATCATGATCCACCGCGTGGCCTTTGGCTCCATTGAGCGCTTCATCGGCATCTTGATCGAGCATTTTGCCGGAGCCTTCCCCACCTGGTTGGCTCCCGTGCAGGTAAAGGTGCTGCCGATTTCCGATAAGTTCATGGAGTACGGCGAGAAGGTGACCCAGATTCTGACGGACGCCGGCATCCGGGCGGAGCTGGACCATCGTTCGGAGAAGATCGGCTACAAGATCCGCGAGGCCCAGACCCAGAAGATCCCCTATATGCTGGTGGTGGGGCAGAAGGAAGAGGAGCAGGGCTGCGTGTCCGTGCGCAGCCGCTTCGCCGGAGACGAGGGACAGAAGTCCCTGGACGAGTTTATCGCGGCCGTGACCGAGGAGATTCGGGAGAGACGGATCCGTCCTACCGAGACGCAGACGGAAAAGAAATGATCTGGCTGATCATCCTTGCGGCGGTTGTTTTGTTCGCGCTGCTTTTCTGTCTGGCCCTTACCCTCGTCCTGTTTCGGGGGACGGTCTGCCGCTATCCCGCCGATCCGGCGGGGGAGGACGCGGAGGCCCCGGTGAAAATGGCCAAAAGCTGGGAGCCTTACCGCGCAGTCTTTCAGCAGGGCAAACGCTGGTATCTGGGGGCGGAGCGGGAGAGGGTGGAAATCGAGAGCACAGATGGAATTCCTCTGGTCGGGCATCTGATCCGGCCGGAAGGGGAACCCGTGGGCTGCATCCTGCTGATGCACGGATTCCACGGAAACCCCTACCACGATTTCGGCCCGATTCTTCCCTTTTACCACGACAGGGGATATCTGCTTTTGATCCCCGACGAGAGGGCCCACGGGGAGAGCGGCGGAAAATACATCACCTATGGAATTAAGGAAAGATGGGACTGCCTGTGCTGGTGCCGCTATTTGGCCGGGCGGTTTGGGACGGATATGCCGCTGTTTTTGGACGGGATATCCATGGGGGCGGCCATCGTCCTGATGGCTTCTTCCCTGCCCCTGCCGGAAAACGTGCGGGGCATCATCGCAGACTGCGGCTATACCAGCCCTTACGCCATCATGCGTCATGTGCTGAAGCATCGCCTGCATCTGCCGGTCTTTCCCATCCTGCAGATGGCGGAGGTTCTCTTCCGCCTGCTGGCCGGCTTTGGGCTGCGGGAGTATTCGACGCTGGAGGCGATGGAGACAAATCCCTATCCGGTGCTTTTTGTCCACGGCCTTGCGGATGATTTTGTCCCCAGCTATATGACGGAGGAAAATTACAGGGCCTGCCGCGCCGAAAAAGAGGTAATGTACGCGGAAGGGGCCGGGCACGGCCTTTCCTATCTGGTCATGCGCCCGGAGTGCGAGGAAAGGCTGGAAAGGTTTCTCCTAAAGCACAGCGAGCAAGCGGCCGGACGGTATGGACGGCAGGAAGATAAGAATAAGACGGAAATAGAGCAGGAGTGAACCAATGGGAGTTTTTGAAAAGGAATTTACCGTGCAGTTTGGCGATGTGGATATGCGCAACCGCCTGACCATAAAGGGAGCCTACCGGCTGATGCAGGAGGCGGCCAACTGCCATTCGGACCTGGTGGGCTACGGCCTGAACAATATCGAAAAGACGGATTACAGCTGGGTGCTCTATGAACAGCGCTGCCGCCTTCTGCTGCGCCCGCACTGGAATACGAAGCTGAAGATCCGCACCTGGTCCAGAGGGGCCGAGGGCCTGTTCTGCCTGCGGGATTTCGAGGTATGGGACGAGGCAGGGGCCTTGGTTGCCCTGGCAACAACCAGCTGGCTTTTGGTCAGCGCCTCGACGCAGAGAATGGTCCGGATCCCGGAGGGGATGCTGGATGAATACGGGACGGTGGACAAGGCTGTCTTCGAGGAACCCCTGGGCCGCCTGCGCCCTGCGGCAGACGAGAGAAAGACCTGGGAGTATACGGTTTTAAAGAGAGATCTGGATATCAACCGCCATGTCAACAATCTCTGCTATCTGGATTTTGCCATGGAGGCCCTGCCGCAGGAGGCTTCCCCGGAAGACTGCGGC
>CALWRE010000238.1 GCA_944383835.1 uncultured Lachnospiraceae bacterium
GGATACCTTGGTCTTGCGATCCAGCGCCTGCTCCAGGCTTGCCTGGAATGCATTCTCTTCCACTCCCATCTTGGTGAGCAGCTTCCGAATCAGACTGTCCTCCAAGCCGTACAGGCTGGCGAGCAGATGCTCCTCGTCAATCTCCTGGTTTCCATATTGATAGGCCAACTTCTCACAGTTCTGCACAGCCTGCACAGAATTTTGTGTAAATTTACTGATATTCACAAGAAGACCTCCCTTCTCTTCTCTGGTCTTACCTTTTTGTCTCCTATTCCGCCCGGCGCATCTTTTGTTAGCCACCGAGCTCGTTGAGTGCTAATCTCAACTGATTATGGTATACCACGTTTTTGTCAAAAAGAAAAGGGGATTTTTGAAAAAAATAATGAAAATTTTGTGAAATGCATCCGCAAACACCTGCAGCAATTTTTGCGTGGGTTTTCCCGGCGGAGCGTGTATAATAAAATAGAAACTACTTTACCAAAGGAGAAAGCGGCGTGGACAATCGGAAGGAACAGATTCAGGAAATCATAAGGCGAATTGTCAGCCGGGATGAACGGGGGATCGAAATGCTGCTCACCCATTACGGCCCGCTGATGCGCTATATCATTGCGCCTATTCTTTCCAATCCCGCAGACCAGGAGGAATGCCTGTCCGAGATTGTGACCCGCATCTGGTATAAAATCGGCCTTTTCGACGCCAGCCGCGGCAGCTGGAACGCCTGGCTTACCGCCCTGACGCGAAACGCCGCCCTGAATTACAGGCGAAAGGAACAGGCGCTTCTAAAAAACCGGCATCCGCAGGAAATTCCTGAGGATATGGCCTCCGCCGCGCCCACACCGGAGGAAAAGATGCTCCAGGCGGAGCAGGAAGAGGCCCTGAACCGGGCCCTGCAAAAGCTTTCGCCGCGGGAATGGACTCTGTTCTACCGAAAATATTATTATCTGCAGTCCACCGTTCAGATTGCCGCTGAACTGGGCATGACGGAGCGGGCTGTGGAAGGAAGGCTGTACCGGCTTAAGAAAAAGCTGCAAAAGCTATTGGGAGGTGAATGGCATGCGTAATGCAGATTGGGACAGAGAAAACAAAAGCAGCGTTTCCAGCGAGAGCGAGGCAGCATTTGACCGTCTGCTTGCGCAGAGCATTCCCGCCCCGCCGGAGGATATTATCGCTGGCATAACGCCGTGGAAAAAGGCCATGAACCGGGCCCTCACCGGCATCGCCTTAAACTGCGTCACCCTGCATTTCCTTTATCTCCAATATCTTCTTCCCGCCATCGGCGCCCTTTTATGCCTGCTGGGTTTCCGCGCCCTGCGCCGGGAAAACCGCTGGTTTAGAAGCTGCTATGCCCTTTCTCTCCTGCAGACGGTCAGTCTTCTGTTCCGCCTGATTCTCAATACCACGATCTACCAGCAGGCCTTCTATGCCTCCACCGCTGGAACCGCCCTTTCCCTGGGGGCCTTTATCCTCAATTTTATCCTGTTTTTCTGCCTGTGGAAGGGACTCATCGCCGTCAAGGAAAAAGCCGGGCTGCCGCCCAGGGCGAGGGGAGCCGGCTCCCTGATCCTCTGGTACCTGTTTGTCTTCCTTCTGGCTCTGGTCTCCTACAACGGGCTGATCATCGGGCTGCTGCTGATTGCCGCCTATATCTTCATCCTGCGCAGTCTCTTCCGGCTGTCGAAGGAACTGGACGAAGCGGGATACGGGATCCAAAGCGCACCGTCCCGCCTCTCCGATTGGTCTTTGAGCCTGCTTCTCTCCCTTTTCCTGCTCGCCGGCGGAGCCTGCGGCTATCTCTTCTTTGACAGCTATCCGATGGAATGGTCGCCTGCGGCTGAGGCAGAAAGCCCGGATCTGCAGAAGATCGAAGAGCATCTGATAAGCCTTGGTTTCCCCGAGGAAATCTTAGCCGATCTCACCGCCGAGGACCTTGCCGCCTGCGAGGGGGCTCTGCGGGTGGTGACCGATGTCCACGAATATCCCTTCAACGAGGGCCGTATTGTCCAGGAATACCGGGAAGGAGACCCCGAACTGCAGCTGGAGGCCGGCTATTACCAGACAACCGTCTACGATGTGCGGGAGCTCACCATCACCGGCATTGCCGTGGAACTGCCGGGGGAACGGGAGCAATGGAAAATCTTCCATCATTTTCTCTGGACCGTCAATCCGGGATTCTGCGGTACGGAATCCATTCAGCTCTGGCCGGCGTACCATCTCGACGAAGGCTGGGCGAACGGCGGCCAGCTTTCCGGCCAGCTTCTCTATGATAAGGACGGAGTCACCTTTACCTCCTCCTACCACTATCTGGGAAGCCAGACCTATACCTCCCAGAGTATCTTCTGGGGGCCGCAGACCTCCACCGATATCTTTGCGTCTTTCTCCCTGCCGAATGACGGAGAGAGACAGAGAGGGTATATCTCCTATCTGACCGAAGAGGCGGCCGACGGCTATATCATCGACTCCTGGTGCAACTACACCCACCAGCAGACCTGGTTCCAGTACCCGGTTCAGACTGCGATAGACCGGCGGATGGCAGGAGCCTTCAACCAGAACGGAGCCTTCCTGACGGTACAGGACGCCCTGCAGTTTTATCCGACGGAGGAAGAAATCAATCTCTACTGACGGAAGTAAAATGAAGCCTTAGCCTGCTTACGCCATATAATTCTGAAAGAACTGTTGGGGATCCGGTAAAATCCGCCGTGAAAGTGACACGTTCCGACTAACATCACCGAAATGTTACAAACTTCCCGAAAGCAAAAGTTTATAAGCAGGAAGTGGACTTTATCGCCACAAAAACAGATGAGAAAAAATATATCCAAGTTACGAAGACAATGAATGCTCCCGAAACAAGACGGGATCAAAATCATCCGGGCATTGGATTTTCTTTTGGAGGATTAAAACATCCCATTCCGCACGCAAAAAAGCGGCAGTCAAGGCCGGGCCCATGCCCGTTTATCTCAAGCCTTGACTGCCGCTCAGCCGTCTTGTAAAAACATTTATGAACTGACCTTAAGCTTAGCGCAGAAAGCCCCGGATCATATCGATCTCGTAATAAAACTCCAGCTGATCCAGCAAATCCTCCATCTCCTGGGGAGACATGGTGGAAACTCGTCCCGCGACCACCAGGAGCAGAACCATCAGCAAAATGCCGATGATCACATTCAGCACAGCCATAATAATGCCGGCAATCGCCATCCCCTTCCCCTGGGATTTGAGACCCAGAATACCAAAGATTAGGCCCGCCACTCCCAGAATAATGCTGAGCACGCCCCAGGTCATAAAGGAGCAGCAGGTTCCCAGAAGCCCCACGATTCCCAGCACCAGAGAGGTAATGGCAAAGCCCTTGCGTGCGCCGGACTGGCGCTCATAGACCGGCTCCTTGTCATAAGAGGAATAATCCGAATAGCGATCCCTGTTGTCCTGGTAAAAACCGCCGTTCCCCTGCTGCGAATAAGACGAGTCCGAATAAGAGTCCCCGCCTTGGGCTCCGTCCACAGGCGTCCCGCATTCATCACACCGCACCGCATCATCGGGCAGTTTTTTGCCGCATACTTTACAATACATAATCCACCTCATAAATCAGGCGCCGCAGCCGGCGCCTGTCTTTCGTCTTTTCGATTAAGCCTCCGGCTCGAACATATCCTTGCCTACCTGGCACAGAGGGCAGACATAGTCGTCCGGAACATCCTCCCACTTCGTGCCGGGCGCTACTCCGTTCTCAGGATCGCCGGCTTCTTCATCGTATACATAACCGCAAACTGTGCATACATACTTCATAAATCATTCTCCTTTCATTATAATTGTCCGTGTTTTTTGGACATCTGGTACACCCGAAGGGTGTTTCCTTATTATTGCCCGTGGTTTTCGGGCATCTGGTACACGCCGCTGTCCAAAGCGGCGTTACAATTCATACTATACAGCGAAAAGCCCCTTCTGTCAATCTCCGTTGTTATTCCATCTCCGTTAAAGCTGCAAAGCTGTACCCCATCTCCTCCCACTTCGTCAGAAGTTCATCCAAAATCGCAGCATTGGTGGAGGAGGTGCTGTGCAGAAGAACAATAGCCCCCGGATGGATGCGGCCCAGAAGCTTTTCAAAGGCCTCTTCCTTCGTGGGCTGGTCGTCCTGCAGCCAGTCCACATAGGCCAGGCTCCAGAAAAAGGTCCGATACCCCAGTTCCTCTGCCATCTGCAGATTGGCCTCGCTGTATTTTCCCTGGGGCGGACGATAGTATTTCACCATCTCCTGACCGGTGACTTCTTTATATAATTCCTCCAGTTCCTCCAGCTCCTGCCGAAATGTTTCCGCGTCCGATATGCTTCCCATGTCGGGATGATGATAGGTGTGATTTGCCACAATATGCCCTTCCTCCGCCATCCGCCGCACCAGCTCCGGACTGGTCTCAATGTAGTTTCCCACCACAAAAAAGGTGGCCGGCACATTGTGTTTTTTCAGCGCATCCAAAATAGCCGGCGTACAGCCGTTCTCATATCCGGCGTCGAAAGTCAGATAGATAATCTTCTCCTGGGTGCTCCCCACATACCAGGCGTCATACTGGGAAAGCTCCTCGGCACTCACATTCCCCTGGGGCTTTGTCCCCTCTTCCCCGAAGCTCAGGCCCCAGTTATCCACCGAAGCGGAGACCTCTCCGGCAGTTTCCCGCGAAGCAGCAAACATCCCCACCCCCGTTCCCAGCAGATACATAAAGGCAAAAAGGCAGAGAATCCCTGCTCCTTTTGCAATACGGCGGACAGAAACCCTCTTTTTCCCATCATTTCCTGCAGATCCTTTCATCTTTCCCTCTCTTTTCTCCTCGCTTACGCTATTATTATATAGAAAAGAGGGTTTTCCTATTCGCCGACCAGATATTGACTTTTCCCATCTTCCTCGTCTATAATAGGAAAAACAGCGAAAGGATTTTGAAAGGATCTTACCGATGAAAAAAGCCAAGCGCATCCTGGCGGCTGCGGCCGCCGTTATTCTGGCCGCCCTTTATCTGTGCAGCCTGATCTTTGCCCTGATCGACCATCCGATGAAGGATTCCCTGATGGCGGCCTCCCTGTATGCCACCGTTGTGGTTCCTGTGCTTTTATATGTGTTTCTTTTTATCGCAAAGCTTCTGCAGAAAAGAAACGATTCCTAAAAAAACAGGCCCCACCCTCCGGCAGAGCCCGTTCCTCTCCAATCGGTCCCATTCCCTATATCTTAGCGCAGAATGATATCCTCACGGCCCGGTCCATTGGAAACCATGGTTACCGGCACTTCCAATTCCTTCTCAATAAACTCCACATAGCGGCGGCAGTTCTCCGGCAGTTCCTCATAGCGGCGGATTCCGCGGATATCGCACTTCCAGCCAGGAAGCTTCTCATACACCGGCACGGCCCGGTTCAGTTTGGCGGTAGTGGGGAAGTCCCGGCTCACCTTGCCGTCGATCTCATAGCCTACGCAGACCGGAATTTCATCCAGATACCCCAGCACATCGAGGACGGTCAGAGCCGCCTCCGTAGCGCCCTGGATACCGCAGCCGTCCCGGGAGGCCAAGGCGTCGAACCAGCCCATTCTTCTGGGCCGTCCGGTGGTAGCCCCGTACTCCCCTCCGTCTCCGCCGCGGCGGCGCAGCTCATCGGCCTCGTCTCCGAAGATTTCGCTGACAAAGGCTCCGGCGCCCACAGCGCTGGAATACGCCTTTACTACGGCAGTAATCCGGCGAATCTCATAGGGCGGGATTCCCGCTCCGATGGCCCCGTAGGCCGCCAGCGTCGAGGAGGAAGTCACCATCGGGTAAATTCCGTGATCCGGATCCTTCAGGGAGCCCAGCTGTCCTTCCAGGAGGATATTCTTCCCTTCCTTCAGGGCCTGATGCAGATAGGCCGACACATCGCAGACATAAGGCTTCACCATCTCCGCATAGGATAAGAGGGTCTCATAGAGCTCGTTCGGATCGATCAGCGGCTTGTGATACAGATGCTCGAAAAGCACGTTTTTGATCTCGCAGACCATTCCCACCTTTTCCTTCAGCGCCTCCTCGTCGTAGAGCTCGCTGACCTGGAACCCGATTTTCGCATATTTATCCGAATAAAAAGGCGCTATGCCCGACTTGGTAGAGCCGAAGGATTTGCCGGCCAGGCGGGCCTCCTCGTAGGTATCCTGCAGAATATGGTAGGGCATCATGATCTGCGCCCGGTCTGACACCAGGATATGGGGAGCCGGAACGCCCCGGTCCTCCAGCGATTTCAATTCTTCCAGCAGATAAGGAATGTTCAGTGCAACGCCGTTGCCGATAATATTGGTAATATGGTCATAAAATACGCCGGACGGCAGCAGATGAAGGGCAAACTTGCCATAATTGTTGATAATGGTATGCCCGGCATTGCTTCCTCCCTGGAAACGGATTACGATATCCGATTCCTTGGCCAGCATATCGGTAATTTTTCCTTTTCCCTCGTCGCCCCAGCAGGCGCCTACGATTGCTCTAACCATTTTCGTGGTCCTCCTTTTTGTTCCGGACTTTGTCCGTCGGTTGCTCAATACACTTCCAGAATACCGCATTCTTGCTCATAAGTAAAATCAATGATATTTATATTTGCTATAAGTTCATATTATATATCCCGTTCCTTATCCGCCATCATCTCCAGGAGGCGGCCCGCCGCCGGGGAAAGGGAGAGGCGGCTGTCCGTCACCACGCACATCTGCCGGGGCGGAAGCCCTTGGGTGAAGGCGAGGGGGAAAATACGGCCTTTGCCCAGCTCCTCCGCGGCAAAATCCTTCGCCACGCAGCCGATTCCCAGATTCCGCGCCGCAAACTGCACGATCATATCGCTGGTGGCAAGCTCGAATTCCGGCCTGAGCTCCACTCCCTGCGCGGCCAGGTATTCATCCAGGAAACGCCTGCTGCTGGTGTTCTTCTCCAGGCAGATGAGAGGCAGGCGCTCCAGTTCTTCATATTGCAAAACCTGTCCCTTCAGATGGGCGAACCGGCTGCCGGCGATAAAGCAGTCCTGCACCGGCCGCACCGGTTTCCAGCCGTTTTGCGGAATATCGGTGGACGGCGAGGTCACCACGCCGAAATCGATGCCCCCCGCCGCAAGAATCTCCAGCGTCTCCGGCGTCGGCCCGTTGGTCACCTTCACCTTTATCCCCGGATAGGCCTCGTGAAATTGTTCCAGATAAGGCAGGAGGAAAAAGCGCAGCGTCATATCGCTGGCCCCGATCCGGACCTCCCCGTCCTCCAGACGGCAGAGACGCCGCACCGCCTGCTCCCCGTTTAAGATGCTCTCCAGTCCTTCCGACACATAGCGGTACAAAAGCTCCCCCGTCTGAGTCAGCCTCACTCCCTTTGGCATGCGGATAAACAGCTCGCTCCCCAGTTCCTGCTCCAGCTGCCTTACGGCCTGGCTCACAGCAGGCTGCGAGACGCAGAGTTTCCTGGCCGCCGCCGTGATGCTGCCGCAGCGCCCCACCTGATAAAATACGCGGTACTGCTCCAGATTTATGTCCACTGCTTACACCTCCCTGCCTTATTATCTCTGCTTTATTATATCTGCCTTATTATCTCTACCTTACCATCTTTATCACCCGCATTGCAAGACCATCCATATTTTTTTCAAAATCCTGTTACATCTCACCTGCTTCTGCGTCTTACATAATAGAAAGGTACAAAGAATATGCTGCTGCCAGATCGTCTCAAGCTTCTTCGTCTTCGGTTTGGATATTCTCAGGAGGCTCTTTCCAAGACACTCTCAATCTCTCGCATGGCTTACACACAGTACGAAACGGGCCACCGCGAACCCAGTTTAAAGACATTGGTTGTCCTTGCCCAAGTCTACAACGTGTCTTTAGACTATTTATTAGGACTCTCCGACCTTTCTCATCTGCCCGTTCTTTCTTCCGGGGAAAGATTTCTCCTGTCACAGCTCGATCGCTTGGCCGATGACAGGCGGCAGGCTGTTTTCCGTACTCTGCAGCATGAGCTGGGAGAACAGATTTTAAGCGATACCATAGAACACGAGGACAGTCTTCCCGGACGACCTACCCCCTAGCTCGCCGGAAATAAGCTGAATCATCTCTGAAGGCTATGGCAGAAAGACAGCCCAGGCATTTGCCTGGGCTGTTCCCCCGTCTGTACGTTCCTTTATACGTTAATCTCTGCTTTTCTTCCCAGAACCGCCTCGTTGGCCCCAAGCAGGGGGCGCACCACCTCTTCCAGGAACTCTTCCACCTGGCGCGGGGCCCGGCCCACATAGCGGGAAGGATCCATGGTCTTTTGCAGTTCTTCCAGCGAGAGGTTAAAGGCCGGATCTGCGGCGATCAGCTCCAGAAGGTTATTGTCCTTCCCCTCTTCCTTCACCTGGCGGCCTGCCTCCATGGACAGGGTACGGATCTTCTCATGGAGCTCCTGCCGGTCTCCGCCGGCTTTCACCGCGTCCATCATAATGTTTTCCGTAGCCATAAAGGGCAGCTCGGCCATCAGATGCTTTTCGATTACCTTCGGATAGACCACCAGCCCGTCCACCACATTCAGGTACAGATCCAGAATCCCGTCCACCGCCAGGAAGGCCTCGGGGACGCTGATCCTCTTATTGGCCGAATCATCGAGAGTCCTCTCAAACCACTGGGTGGAGGCCGTAATCATCGGATTCATCAGATCGCTGATCACATAGTTTGCCAGAGAGGCGATCCGTTCGCTGCGCATGGGATTGCGCTTATAGGCCATGGCCGAGGAACCGATCTGGCTCTTCTCAAAAGGCTCCTCGATCTCCTTTAAGTGCTGCAGGAGGCGAATATCGTTGGAAAACTTATGGGCGCTGGAGGCGATTCCCGCCAGGACGCTCAAGACCCTGGTATCCACCTTTCTCGAATACGTCTGGCCGGATACCGGATAGCAGGAGCAAAAGCCCATCTTCTCCGCAATCTTCTGGTCCAGAGCGCGGCACTTGGCATGGTCCCCCTCAAACAGCTCCAGGAAGCTGGCCTGGGTGCCGGTGGTTCCCTTGGATCCCAGCAGCCGCAGGGAATCCAGCACATAGCACAGATCCTCGTAGTCCAGTTTCAGATCCAGCAGCCACAGGGTGGCACGCTTGCCCACGGTGGTAGGCTGGGCCGGCTGGAAATGGGTGAAGGCCAGAGTCGGCTGATCCTTCCAATCATCGGCGAACTTTGACAGCTGCGCGATCACATTGAGAAGCTTTATGCGCACCAGGCGCAGCCCCTCTCGCATGATGATCAGATCGGTATTGTCGCCCACATAGCAGGAGGTGGCTCCCAGATGGATGATGCCTTTTGCCTTCGGGCACTGCAGGCCGTAGGCGTAGACGTGGGACATCACGTCGTGGCGGACCTCCTTCTCTCGGGCCTTCGCCTCCTCATAATTGATATCGTCCTGATGGGCCTTCATCTCCTCGATCTGCTCCTCGGTGATCGGCAGGCCCAGCTCCCGTTCCGCCTCCGCCAGGGCAATCCACAGCTTCCTCCAGGTGGTAAATTTTTTGTCAGGTGAAAAAATATACTGCATTTCTTTGCTGGCATAGCGCTCGGACAAGGGACTCATATATTTCTCATGCATCGGAACGGTTCCTCCTTGGAAAAATAATCTTTATCCGCAAAATTCCCCCGGATATCCTCTGTGGGCGGCTCCAGCGGATAATCGCCGGTAAAGCAGGCGGTGCACAGGGGAAGGCCCTCCGCCATCTCGCCCAGGCGTTCCACGCCCAGGTATCCCAGGCTGTCCGCCCCTATATAACGGCGAATCTCCTCCAGGGTCTTATTATTGGCCAGAAGCTGGTCCTCGCTGGGGATATCCGTGCCGAAGTAGCAGGGATGGAGGAAGGGCGGAGCGGAAATCCGCACATGCACCTCCTTCGCCCCGGCCTCCCGGAGCATCGTCACAATGCGGGCGCTGGTGGTGCCGCGGACAATGGAGTCGTCGATCATGACCACCCGCTTGCCCCGGACCGCCTCTTTCAATACGCTCAGCTTCACGCGGACGCTGCTCTCCCGGCTCTTCTGCCCCGGCTTAATGAACGTCCGCCCCACATAGCTGTTCTTTACAAAGGCCGTGCCGTAGGGAATCCCCGACTCCATCGCATAGCCCAGGGCCGCCACCGTGCCCGACTCCGGCACGCCGGTGACCAGATCCGCCTCCGCCGGGTAGTCCTTGGCCAAGAACCGCCCCGCGGCGATCCGCGAGCGGTATACATTCACCCCGTCCAGGGTGGAATCCGGCCTGGCAAAATAAATATATTCAAAGATGCAGTGGGATACCCGGCCGCTCTGTCCGCACATCGAGGTATCGGAGTAAATCTGCCCGTCCCGGATGGTGACGATCTCTCCCGGCAGGACGTCGCGGACAAACTCCGCCCCCACCGTCTCCAGGGCCGCCGACTCCGAAGAGAGAATAAAGGCATTGTCCCTGCGGCCGATGCATAAGGGGCGGAAACCGTAAGGGTCTCTGGCCCCGATCAGCTTGCGGGGGCTCATAATCACCAGGGAATAGGCCCCCTTTAACTTTTTCATGGCCAGGGCCACCGCCTCTTCTACGGCCCTCGTCTTCACCCGCGCCCTGGCGATATGGTAGGCGATGACCTCTGAGTCGATGGTGGTCTGGAAGATGGCCCCATCCTTTTCCAGCTCCCGGCGAAGCTCCGGCGTATTGACCAGGTTTCCGTTGTGAGCCAGGGCCAGGGTTCCCTTAATATAATTGAGGACCAGGGGCTGGGCGTTCTCCCGGCTGCTGTCGCCGGCGGTGGAATAGCGCACATGGCCGACGCCGATATTCCCCCCGCCCAGCGAAGCAAAGGTCTCCTTCGTAAACACCTCGTTGACCAGACCCATTCCCTTTACGGTCCGGACCTTTCCCTTGGGGCCGGCGGTATCGCTGACGGCAATGCCGCAGCTCTCCTGCCCCCTGTGCTGCAGGGCAAAGAGGCCGTAATAAATCGTCGCGGCGACGTCGCCCCCGTCAAAATCATAAACGCCGAAAACGCCGCACTCCTCGTGGAGCCCGTCGTTTTCCAGCTCTGTGTCAAAACAAAAATCCTTCATCTGTCCTTCTCTTTTTCACTTGCCTGAAATCTTACAGCCCCAGACGGCTGAAGACTTCGTTGTAAGCATCCTCCACATTGCCCATATCCCTGCGGAAACGGTCCTTGTCCAGTTTCTCATGGGTGTTGATATCCCACAGGCGGCAGGTGTCGGGGGAAATCTCATCGGCCAGGATCACCTGTCCGTGGTAGCGCCCAAACTCGATCTTGAAATCGATCAGCTCGATGCCGGCCCCGGCAAAGTAAGCCTTCAGCACCTCGTTGATCTTGAAGGTCATCTTGGTGATCGCGTCGATTTCCTCCTGGGTGGCAAGCCCCAAAGCCAGAGCATAGTAGGAGTTGATAAAGGGATCGCCCAGTTCGTCGTTCTTGTAGCTGAATTCCAGGGTGGGGCACAGAAGCTGTCTGCCCTCTTCGATACCCAGTTTTTTGGAAAAGCTGCCGGCCGCCACATTGCGGACAATCACCTCTAACGGAACGATTTCCACCTTCTTTACCGCCGTCTCCCGGTCGGAAAGCTCCTCGATATAGTGGGTGGGAATTCCCTCCTTCTCCAGCATCTGGAAAATGCGGTTGGTCATCCGGTTGTTGATCGCGCCTTTGCCCACAATGGTGCCCTTCTTCTGGCCGTTGAAGGCGGTGGCGTCGTCCTTGTAATCCACGATCAGGACGTCCTCGTCATCGGTGCGGTAAACCTTCTTGGCTTTTCCCTCATACAACAAATCCAGTTTTTTCATCTTTTTACAACTCCTCTTTTCTAATGGTATCTCTGGTTCTATATTTTCCTCCGCAAAAAGCGGCTGAAATCAGGATTTTTTCTTGCTTCGGCCTCTTCCCCCGCCTCCCTCGGACGGTTTCTTTCGCACGCTGAACCCGAAGGTTCCCAGGGACCTGCCCAGGCCGTAATAGCTGCCGTGGTCATAGACGATGGGCTTCGCCTTTGCCAGGTCGAAGCGCCCTCCCGCATCCATATAGGCCTCGTCGGCATGGACGCAGAGAACCCTGGCCAAAAACAGGTCATGGGAACCGCAGGCCCGTCTCTCCTCCACCCGGCATTCGATATTCACCGGGCTTTCCCCGATCAAGGGGGCGCTCACCTGGGAGGCCTTTTCCGGCGTAAGTCCCAGGGCGGCGAACTTGTCCGCATCCCTTCCGGAGCGAACGCCGCAGAAATCGGTGGCAAAGGCCAGCTTCTCCGTGGTCAGGTTCACCACAAACTCCCCCGTCTCCAGCAGCAGGCCGTGGGAATACCGCTCCGGCCGCACCGAAATGGACAGCATCGGCGGATTGGTACAGATGGTCCCGGCCCAGGCCACGGTGATAATATTCGGTTTTCCATCCTTTCCCGCCACGGTCACCATCACCACCGGGAGGGGATAGAGCATATTGCCGGCCTTCCAAATCTGTTTCGCCACCCGGCCGCCTCCTCTCGCCTCTTTCTCTTCCATGTCCATGCCGCACGGACTCATCCGCTTCTATCAATAGTTTCCCAATATCTTAAAATAACTCGCCTCTTCCAGGATCCCCCGCAGAGCCCCCATGACCGTGGTATCCGACAGATTTCCCTCAAAGTCCACAAAGAAGCGGTACTCCCAATTCTTCCCGGCAATCGGGCAAGACTCGATCTTCGTCATATTCAGGTCATTGTAAATAAAATGGGATAAAATAGAATACAGGCTGCCGCTCTCGTGGGGGAGCTCAAAGCAGATGCTGATCTTGCCGGCGTCCTTCGTGAATACTTTCTGGCCGGCCACCACGAGAAACCGGGTGGTATTGGCCTCGCTGTAATTCACTCCTTCCTGCAGAATCTCCAGGCCGTACAGGGGAGCGGCCGCAGGGCTGGCAATCGCCGCCTGGCTGACAAGCCCGTCCTCCTTCACCTTTTTGGCGCTGAGGGCCGTGTTGTTTAAACTGACCCGCCTCCAGTCGGAATGGCGGTTCAAAAACTGCGCGCACTGCAGAAGGCCCTGGGGATGGGAATAGACGACCTGAATATCGGAGAGGCTGGCCCCCGGCAGGCCCAGAAGGGCATGCTCCACGCGAAGGCAGATCTCCCCGACAATATAATTGTCGTAGAAAGCCAGGAGATCGTAAACGCCGCTCACCGTCCCGGCGGTGGAATTCTCGATGGGCAAAACCGCATAGTCCGCATCGCAGATGCTGATGGCCTTCATCGCATCCTCCCAGGTATGTACCGGCGCGAGGCTTCCCGCATCGGGGAAAAACTGCTGGGCCGCCTGCTGGCTGTAGGCCCCCGGCACGCCCTGATATACGACGCGGGCGTCATTTTTCAGATGATCGATCCGCGTAAAGGGGAGCTTTATCCCCTGGCCTTTTTCCGCCAGGATCCGGTACTGCAGCTTGCGGCTGGCCGCCATCAGCTGCCGGAACATATCATGGATTCCCTGCCGTTCAAAATCATCTGCGCCCATGGATTCCACCCGCGCAAGCTTCTCTTTCTCCCGCTCCGCATCCAGGACCTTTTTCCCATTCTCAATCTTATACTCTGCCACGGACCGGCAAATCTGCTGTCTTTTCTGAAACAATTCCACCAGTTCGCGGTCTACTTCGTCGATCTGTTCTCTCAGCTGCTGTAAGTCCACTGTCTTTCCCTCCTGATAAGTCATTTCCCATTGTAATCAATTCCTCCTCTTATTTCAAGTGCCAATTGCATAAAAAAGACAGGCTCCGGCCATACTGGCCTTATGGAAAACAAATTTATCAAATGCGGGCTGATCGGCTGGACCATGGAGCTCTTCGCCACCAGCCTCAGCAATTATCATCGAAACGGGGACAGGCGGATGATGGGAAACACCTCCCTGTGGATGTTCCCGATCTACGGGATGGCGGCCGCCATGGCCCCTGTGGGGAAGGTTCTGTGCAAGAGGAATCTCTTCGTCCGGGGCAGCGTCTATATGTGCCTGATCTTCGCCGCCGAGTACACCACCGGCTGGCTGCTGCGCCGCCTGGGCGTATGCCCCTGGGATTACAGCGAGGCTCCGTTAAACATCGACGGCCTCATCCGCCTGGACTATGCCCCGGCCTGGTTCGCCGCCGGCCTTCTCTTTGAGAGCAATGTCTGCGGCGAAGTAAGGAAAGCATACAAGAAAGAAAAGAAGAATGAGAAGAAGAAAGCGAAGGAGAAAACGAAGGAAACGAAAAAAGCCCTCTGCCGCTGCAGCGGGGCCGAGATACGGCAAGGGACCGCTTCGTAAAGAGGCGGTCCCTTCTTTTTCATTCTTTTTTATTCTTTTTAATTTTCCAGATGCGCGTTGAGCTTGGCCGCCTTGCAGAAGACAAAGTAGCCGGCAATGATCAGCACGGAGATCATCGCGACGCCCAGCTGCATGTGTCCGGTGGCCTGGGTCACGACGGACACGAGGCCGGTTCCCATAAAGGAAGCGCCCTTGCCGCAGATATCCAGAAGGCCGAAAAACTCGCCGGCCTTCTCCGCCGGGATGATTTTGGCAAAGTAGGAGCGGGACAGGGCCTGTATACCGCCCTGGAAAACGCCCACGCACACAGCAAGCAGCCAGAACTCCCACGCCTGGTCCAGCTGGATGGCAAAGAGGGCGATGGCCGCATAAGCCAGGATGCAGATGCGGATCAGCTTGGAATTCTTATACTTGCCCGCCAGCCTGCCGAAGATCAGGGCAAAGGGGAAGGCTACGAACTGGGTCAGCAGCAGGGCCAGAAGAAGCATCGTGCTGTCCAGTCCCAGGGCCTCGCCGTAAGCCGTCGCCATCTCGATCACGGTGTAAACGCCGTCGATGTAGAGGAAGAAGGCAATCAGGAAGATGAACAGCCCCTTCTGATGGCTGATCTCCTTTAAGCTGTGCCCCAGCCGGGCAAAGGACTCCCGAACTGCGTTCTTCTTCTTTTCCACGAAATGAACCTGCTTATAGTTCCGAAGCAGGGGGATGGTCATCCCCAGCCACCAGGCCGCCGTCAGGAAGAAGGCGATTCCCATGGCCGTCACCATCGATATGCCGAAGCCATCCGCATTCAGCACCACGACCAGGCTGATGATAAACGGAATCACGCTGCCGATATAGCCCCAGGCATAGCCCTGGGAGGAGACATTGTCCATCCGCTCCGGCGTCGTTATATCGGTGAGCATGGAATCGTAAAACACCAGGCTGGCGTTGTATCCCACCTTGGCAATCACGAAAAGAACCAGGAAGGCCAGCCAGTAGGAGGGCAAAGACAGGGCCGCGCAGCCGATGACGCCGATCATCAAAAAGGCGGTGAAAATCGGCTTTTTATATCCGCCGGTATCGGCCATCGTTCCAAAAACAGGGCCCAGGCAGGCCACAATCAGCGTCGAGATGGAGGCCGCATATCCCCAGTAAGCCAGATAATCCGCGGAGGAAACCCCTCCGCTCTCCGCCAGGGAATTAAAGTAGATCGGAATCAGGGTCGAGATCAGAAGCGTGAAGGCCGAGTTTCCCACATCGTATAAAATCCAATATTTTTCCAAGCGCGTCAATTTATTTTTCTTTTCCATAAATCCTCCGAAAAGCCGCGGCATTCTGCCGCTGTAATCCGGGCCGTCCAAAAGCCCGCATGAAATCTTACCTCTTTTTTGTAAACCCCGGCCGCCTTCTCTGTTAAATCCATGTAAAATCCCGCCCCGGATGCATTTTGTCCCAATGCAGCTTACTCGTAATTGCGGTTAAACCGGGCCGACAGGGCCTCCCCGCTGTCGATGGCATGATAATACTTATAAATCATCGTAACCGTAGGCTGAACAGCCGCCTTGTAGCGGGCAAAAAGCTCCCGGCTGATGGGCCGGCAGGCCTCGTTGGCCGTAAGGCCCATAATCACGCCTCCGTAATTGTCATACTGCCGGGCCGCCTTCATGATGCCGGTGACCACCGCCTCCTTCTTTTTGCCGTCGATATGGAGAAGGTTTTTGGTCCGGCGCATGGACTTCAGGCATTGGCGCACCTGATGGGGGGAAATCCCCTCGTAGAACTCGCTCATGACCCAGGCCACCGCCTCATCGGTGGGAATCACCCTTCCCACCCGAAACTGGGTCGGATCCTGTTTGGCGCGGAGCATCAGGCTGCGGTCAAATTCCGTCTCAATCTCATTGTGACTGATGCCGGTCTCCTCCACCATCTCCTCCACATAGCCGTGGCATTCGCTGTCCAGCATGAAATGGCAGATCACGCCCAGGATATAAGCGCAGTGCGGCGTGTCCTTGCCCCGATCCGCGAGGATCTCCCTGGCCCGCTCAAAAAAGCCGGCGGCCAGTTCCTCATGCAGACGGTTTCCATATTCCCGGATGGGATTCTTCTTCAGCGGATGATAGAAAAACAGGAAATCCGGGCCCTGCAGGCCGATGCGGAAATACTCCTGGTATTTGTGAACCATCCAGTGAATATCGCCCTCCAGTTCCTTGTAAACAATTCTCCCAAACGTATCGTGTGCATAAATAGCAGGCATGGGGTACCTCCTTTATCGTTAAGCCCTGCTGTCAAATGTTACCGACAGACGTCACTGAAAGTAACGGACGCCGGACTCGAAAATCTTCATGTCCTGTTCGCCGTAAATATTGATTGCCACTCCGTCGCCCCGGCGCTCGCTGTGGGCCATCTTGCCCAGGATCCGGCCGTCGGGGCTGGTGATCCCTTCGATTGCCTGGAAGGAGCCGTTGACATTCCACTCCTCGTCCATCGACGGATTCCCGTCCGCGTCCACGTACTGCGTGGCGATCTGTCCGGCGGCCGCCAGGCGGGAAAGCCAGGCATCGTCCGCCACAAACCGGCCCTCGCCGTGGGAAGCGGGGTTACAGTAGGTGCCGCCCAGTTCCGCCCCGGCCAGCCAAGGCGACCGATTGGAAACCACCTTTGTATATACCATTTTTGACACATGACGGCCGATTGTATTCATCGTAAGCGTAGGAGAATCTTCCTTCTGCTCACAGATTTTTCCGTAAGGCACCAGCCCCAGTTTAATCAGAGCCTGGAACCCATTGCAGATGCCCAGCATCAGGCCGTCCCGCTCCTGCAGAAGCCTCTCGATGGCCTCGGCAATGATCTCATTGCGGAATACCGTCGCAAAGAATTTCGCGCTCCCCTCCGGTTCGTCTCCTGCGGAGAAGCCGCCGGGGAACATAACAATCTGGGACTTGCCTATTTCCGCCGCATACTCCCGCACCGACTCCTCGATATCCGAGGCCGTCAGGTTGCGGAATACCTTCGTGACCACCGAAGCGCCGGCCCGTTCAAAGGCCCTGGCGCTGTCGTATTCGCAGTTGGTGCCGGGGAAGACCGGGATAAACACCTGGGGCTTCGCCGTCTTATGGGAGCAGACGTACACGTCCTTGGCCTGATAGAGGGAAATCCGGGGTTCCTTCTTTTCCGCCCCGGAGTCGGTGGGGAAGACCTTTTCCAGAGGGGCCTTCAAGGCGGACAGCATCTCGTCCACCGACAGCTCCATTCCGATGCAGGCCACGACAGGCTTTTCCGACACCCGGCCGATTTCGATATACGGAACTTCCAGCTCCATGTCCTCCGTCGCCTCGGCCACAATATTGCCCCAGCCCGGAGCAAAGAGGTAGGGCAGGGCTTCTTCGCCCAGAACCGCGCCCAGATGGTTGCCGAAGGCCATCTTGCTGATGCTCTCGGAAATTCCCCTGCCCTCGCAGACGTAAGCGGACAACACATGGCCCGCCCCGATCTCCCGGTGAAGGGCCTCGTAGGTTTCCAGCGCCTGGGAAAAGACGGGAACGTCGTAGGCGTCTCTCTCAATGGTAAGGAGGACCAGACGGCTGCCGGGTTTTTTCAGCTCCGGCGTGATAATATCCTTTTCCTTTGCCACATCCACCGCAAAGGATACCAGGGTAGGCGGAACGTTCAGCTCGTTGAAGCTGCCGGACATGCTGTCCGTGCCGCCGATGCTGGCCAGCCCCAGTTCCATCTGGGCCCGGAACGCGCCGAGAAGGGCCTGGAACGGCATGCCCCAGCGGCGGGAATCCTCCGTCATCCTCTCGAAATATTCCTGGAAGGTAAAGTGGATCCCCCGGACATCCCCGCCTGCCGCCGCAATCTTCGCCACCGAAGAAAGGACTGCATAGAGGGCTCCGTGGTAAGGGCTCCAGGAGGACAGATACGGGTCGAAGCCGTAGCTCATCATCGTCACCGTATCGCACTTTCCCTTTGCCACCGGGAGCTTGGCCACCATCGCCTGGGTTTCGGTCAGCTGGTAGCGGCCGCCGTAGGGCATCAGGACGCTGCCGGCCCCGATGGAGCCGTCGAACATTTCCACCAGCCCCTTCTGGGAGCAGACGTTTAAGTCGCTTAAATTTGCCAGCCAGGCCTCTTTCAGGGCCTCGCCGGACCGATTCTCCTTGTCTCCCGCCGACTGGAAGGGATTCCCCTCCTTATTGGGGACGACCACCGTCACGTCGGTCTCCTGATGGGCCCCGTTGGTGTCTAAGAAGGCCCGGCTGATATCCACCACCGGCTTGCCTCTCCAGTTCAGGACCAGCCTGGGTTCCTCGGTCACCACCGCCACCGGCGTGGCCTCCAGGTTTTCCTCCGCCGCATAGGCCAGGAAAGCCTCCACATCGGCGGGACTGACCACCACGGCCATTCTCTCCTGGGACTCGGAGATCGCGATCTCCGTCCCGTCCAGACCGGCGTATTTCTTTGGCACCTTATCGAGGTCTACCTGCAGGCCGGCCGCCAGCTCGCCGATGGCCACCGAAACTCCTCCCGCGCCGAAATCGTTGCATTTCTTAATCAGATGGCTGACCTCCTCGCGGCGGAACAGCCTCTGCAGCTTTCTCTCCGTGGGGGCGTTTCCCTTCTGCACCTCCGCCCCGCAGGTCTCGATGGAAGACTCCGTATGGACCTTGGAGGAGCCGGTGGCCCCGCCCAGGCCGTCGCGGCCGGTCCGCCCGCCAAGCAGTACGATCACATCGCCGGGATCGGAATTTCCCCGCACGACCGCCCGTCTGGGAGCCGCCCCCATCACCGCGCCGATCTCCATTCTCTTGGCCACATAGCCCGGATGGTAGATCTCCTTTACGTAGCCGGTCGCCAGGCCGATCTGGTTGCCGTAGGAGCTGTAGCCCTTCGCCGCCCCGGTGACCAGCTTTTTCTGCGGCAGCTTGCCCTTTAACGTCGCCGACACCGGCGCCGTGGGATCCGCCGCCCCGGTGATGCGCATGGCCTGGTACACATAGGTACGGCCGGACAGGGGATCGCGGATGGCTCCGCCCAGGCAGGTGGCCGCCCCGCCGAAAGGCTCGATCTCCGTCGGATGGTTGTGGGTCTCGTTCTTGAAATTGACCAGCCACTCCTCGGTCTTTCCGTCTACTTCCACCGGCGCCACAATGCTGCAGGCGTTGATCTCGTCGGACTCCTCCTGGTCGGTTAGCTTCCCGTCCTTTTTCAGCTTGCGCATCGCGATCAGGGCCAGATCCATCAGGCTCACATACTTGTCCGGCCTTCCGGCAAAGATCTCCTCCCTGGTCTTTTTATACTGTTCGTAGGTCTCCTCGATGGGAGCCCGGTAATCCCCCTCGGTGAAGGCGACGTTTTTCAGCTCGGTCTGGAAGGTGGTATGGCGGCAGTGATCCGACCAGTAGGTATCCAGCACCCGAATCTCCGTCACCGTGGGATTTCGTTTTTCTTCCTGCGCAAAATGATCCCGGATAAAGAGGAAGTCGCGGAAGGTCATCGCCAGATTCAGGCTGTCATAGAGAGAATGCAGTTCCTCCTCGCCCATGGTGATAAAGCCGTCGAAGACCTTGACGTCCTCCGGCTCCGGGAAATCCGACACCAGGGTCTTCGGAACCGCCGAAGAAGCCTCGCGGGAATCCACCGGGTTGATGCACAGGTTTTTGACCGCGTCAAACTGCTCCTTTGTCAGTTTCCCGCAGAGCACATAGGTGGTGGCCGTGCGGATTACCGGCTCCTCGCCCGGAGACAGCAGGCGCACGCACTGCTCGGCGGAATCGGCCCGCTGGTCAAACTGACCGGGCAGATATTCCACCGAAAAGATCCGGTCCCCGTCCTCGGCCGGAAAAGAATCCTCGTAAACCCGATCCACCGGCGGCTCCGAAAAAATCGTATTCTTTGCCCTGGCGTAGGTTTCCTCCGACAAGTTTTCCATATCGTAGCGGATCAGCACCCGCACCTTTTCCACCGTGCCGATCTCCAGATAATCCCGAATCTCCTCCAGCAGTTCCTTTGCGCGCACCGCATAGGGAGGCAGCTTTTCCACATAGATTCTCTTAACGCTCATCCTTTTCCTCCATCCGTCTTTTGTTATCCTTCAAACATATTCATCGCATCCAGCGACATCTTCACCAAGGCCTCCACCTTGGCCTGGTCCATATGGAGATAAGCGGCCAGCTCCTGGGCCGTCGCCTCCCGTTCCAGCTCCTCGGCCAACTCCTCCGTGGCCCGCATCAGGGCATTGGCGTCCTGGGCCAGATGGCGGCCCACGTCGTCCGCCCCGGTCTGCTCCCGGATCGCCTCCACCATGGCCCTCTCGATCTCCTCCAGCAAATGAAGGCGGAAGCTTTTCTGCCGGTCATAGGTTTCCATGGCTAAAAGCAGAGCCATATTCCCTTCCTGCACCAGATCGGCCGCCAGGACTCCCTGGCCCAGATATTCCTCGCTGATTCGGACAACCTGGGGGAGGTTCCCCTCGATCAGCCTCTCTTTGGCCTGGGCGTCCCCGGCCAGCATGGCCTCGATCAGCTCTTCTTCCTCTTCTCGCCGGTAACGCCGCAGCTTTTTCAGCTCGTCCAGATACATCTTATAGTAAGCCGACTCCCTGCCGTCTCCGTCCTTTGCCTTCTCCTGCCCGCCGGCCTTCCTGGCGGTCTCCGCCTCCGGCTCCCCGAAAAGCTCCCGGCTTCTGCCGGACGCCGGAGCATCCTGAATTTTCACCCGGTTCGACTCCAGGTAAGCGCAGACCAGGCCCAGCTGTTCCTGCGACAGATGGAACTCACTGCAGGCCTCCTGGACCTGCGGCATCGTCAGCATCCCATCCGAGGCTGCAGCCAAGTCGAGCAAAGCGTCCAATGCTTCTTTAAATTTTATTTGTTCGTCCATTGCCATCACTCCTCATTCCTTCTATCTGGTAATATAACACAAACAGCGACAAATGAACAGCAAAAAAGAATCCCGGCAGGCAGGATTCTTTTTTCACATATTCATATCCAGGGTAAAAACACTTGTTACAAGGCGATGACGATTCCTCCGTCCCCTGCGTACAGGCTGCTGACACCGGCTGCGGGCGCCACATAGACGTCCTTGAAGCTTAAACGGCTGCAGATATTTTCCATGACGCTCTTGGCCCGCTCCGGGCAGTTGCAGTGGACGATACCCAGGATTTTCTCCTTGGTATTGATCCCCTTGCTGATGGTATCCTGCACCACTGTATCGCAGAGCTTATTGAGGGCCTTCGTGATGCCCCTAGCCTGATCCAGCTTAATGATGACGCCGTGATCCGCTCCCATCACCGGCTTAATATTGAGTGCAGAAGCCAGGATGGCCGCAATGCCGGTCAGCCGTCCGTTTTTGCGCAGGAAATCCAGGGTTTCCAGCACGAAGTAGGTATTCATGTGGTCGCGGAAATCACTTACCTTCTCCACAATCTCCTCAAAAGAAGCCCCCGCCTCCGCCAGCTCCTGAATCTTGAAGGCGATCAGGGCCTCGCCGCAGCAGGCCGAATCCGAGCTGAACACATGGATCTTCTTCGGGCTCTCCGGATGCTCCTCATGGTACAGATTCACCGCCAGGACGGCGCTGTTGTAAGTGCCGCTCAGGTGCTGAGACAGGGTCACGACAAAGACCATATCCTCCTCGCCCTCATAGACCGCCATAAAGTCCTCCGGAGAAGGGCAGGCCGACTTCTGCACCGCCTTGCTCTCCCGCACCAGCTGTAAAAAATGCGCCTGATCGAAGGTCTCATCGTCGCGGATGTAAGTGTCATCCACCTGCAGCGTCAGCGGCACCAGACGAAAATGGGGGTCTTTCTTATACTTCTCGGTTAAATCACAGCAGCTGTCACCAATAATCCTGTAGCTCATTGTACTATCTCCTCGCACTAACTGATATTAAAAACCTGCGCACTTCATCTCACATTCTCTTTTATGTCTTATTCAGCGCTTTGTTATATGGTTTTCATTACTACATATAATAGCATAGTACAATGAACTTGAAAAGCCCTTTTTGAAACTTTCTATCTCCTGCACTGATCCAGCGCATACAATGCAGCCCCGGTAGCCCCCACAATCTCCGATTCCGGGCAGATATAGAGCTTTGCCCCAATCTTTTCCTCCACGGCGCGGACGACGCCCGGATTCTTCGCCACGCCGCCGGTCATCATAAACTCCGGCTCCAGTCCCACCCGGCGAAGCAGGGAGTAAGCCTTGCCGGCGATGGCATGACAGACGCCGTCGGCGATAGCCGCTTTTTCCTTATTATTAGCGATCAGGGAGATTACCTCCGATTCGGCAAAGACGGAGCACATGCTGGTGATCTCGATCTTCTCGGTGGAGGTCAGGGCGATTTCACCCAGCTCGGCAATATCGATCTCCAGCCTCCGGGCAATCATCTCCAGGAAACGTCCGGTGCCCGCCGCGCACTTGTCATTCATCACAAAATCCTTGACCTCTCCCTCCTCATTCAGATGAATGGCCTTGCTGTCCTGCCCGCCGATATCCAGAATCGTGCGGATCGCCGGATTGAAATAGTGGGCCCTCTGCCGTGGCAGCTGATCTCCGTCACATTTTCATCGGCGAAGGAAATGCTCACGCGGCCGTAGCCGGTGGAAACGATCCGGGTCAGATCTTCTTTCCGGAGGCCGGCCTTATCCAGCACCTCTTTCAGGGCTTTTGCGGCGCTCTCCCCCGCCTTGGCTCCGGTGCGCACCACCTAAAAGGCCACAATCTCTCTCTTTTCATTTATGATCACCGCGTTGGTCGAAGTGGACCCGCTGTCAATACCCATTACATACATTTTCTCTGTTCCTTTCCTTTGTCCTGCTGCTTTTTCTGCCCCTGCGCCCTCCGGCTGCGTTCCCAATGACTCCAAAAAGGCCTGGATACGGGTCAGGATCTGCCCCTCGCTCTGCCTGGTGTAATCCGTTTTCAGAAGGAGCATCGGCTTTTTCAGCCAGTTTTTCAGCCAGGCGTATTCATAAGCATAATTGTCGCAGAACTGGACGGTGTGGTAAATGATCCCATCCACGCTGTCCGCATACCGGCGGATCAGCTCGTCCCTTCCGGCCGCCTTCTCCATCCGCATGCAAGGAAACTGGCTGAGAAGCCCTCTGACATAGCCGGTCATCACATTCTCCGGCTCATAGAGAAGCTTGCGTCCCAGGCCGGTACAGGTCAGGTCAAAGGCCACGTTCGTTCCCTGCTCCTCCAGAATTTCCCGAATCCTCTCATTGGCTCTGGCTCCCAGGATGCCGATATTCAGACGGCCGGGAACTGATTTTTTCTCCTCCTCCGTCCTTTTCCCCTGCAGACAGGCGGCGAATTTCTCCTCGTCAAAGGTCTTTCCGGAAAATTTCTCATAGGCCCTTATCATCTCCCGAATCCGTTTCTCATAGAGAGTGATTCCCGCATCCTTGGTGATCCGGGGCGTGTCCAGCATATAGATGAACTTGTCCGGGAATTCCTCCTTCAGCACGTCGTAGAGGCGGCGGATGCTGTCGCAGCAGGTGGTCAGCACGATCCCCTCATACTCCGTCTCCATGACCTCCTCGAGCACCCCCTTGGCAAAGCTGCAGATATTGGGATGCATCCGCATGTCCGCCTGGTTGAAGCTGGTCACCTGCGGCTCGATCCTTTTCATCTCGGCTCCCATGGATTCAAAAATCTCCACCGGAACATATTTGCAAACATAACCTAGCATATCTTCTGCTCCTTCCGCTCTTCCTTCTCCCTATCCTTCTCCAGGGTATCAAGCATCTCCAGAAATGCCTCCAGCCTGGTTTTGATCTGGCCGTCATGGCTATTCCTCTTATCAATCCCGTCCCCGTCCAGGATCAGCATCGGTATGTCCTTCTTCTGCATCTCTTCTTTTAACAGCAGGCTTCCGCCGGAGGACTGCTTGCAGCCCCAGTGGCAGAACTGAATCACCGCGTCGGGATGAAGGGTGTCCACCAGGTTCCCGACAATCTCCGCCTTATGGGCATAGGAGCCATTGTACATGTTGCGGATGATTTTGCCCGCCAGGGCCTTGAACGGATCCCTCACATCCAGCATGTCCACCGAATCCAGGATAATATCGCTGGCTATGATCTGATATTTATCGTTTTCATTGAAATAATGCTTCAGGCTCTCCTGGTAAAAAGGAAGAAGATGAACCCAGAGGATTTTCTTTCCCTCAAAAACCGGGTATTTCCGAATATCCTCCACCAGGAAACGCACCAGCTCCAGGAATTCCTCCGTCCCGATCATCAGATGCATTCCCATCATCAGGTACAGATGGCTGATCATCTCGCCGGGATATTGCCTTTCGCTCCGCAGGCGGAAAAACTGCATCAAAAGCTGCCGGGTCTCATTCTCAATCTCCAGGGCATGGCGCAGCTTTTCGATTTCAAACTTCCGGCCGAATACCTGCTCCAGCTCACCGGTAAAGCTTTTCAGCTGTTCGGCCAGGTACTGAACCGAATCCTCGTCGTCCCCATAGGGCACGTCCAGGAAGGTGAAGGGAACTCCCTTTTTCTTCTCCAGATAGCGGAAGGTATTCAGGTTGCCGTCGCAGGACAGGGAAGTCGTCACCGCATACCGGGGCACGGGCACCGTCCCGCTGTCAATGGCCCCCACAAAGGTCTTATGGTAGGAGCACAGGGTCGGGGCGATTCCCGTGCTCTGGGCATAGTCAATGAAATAATCCTCCAGAGATGATAGCCGCTCAGATAACAGGCCAGGCATTCCACCGAAAGGGTGGCAAGGTCAAAGCACTGCATAATCTCACAGGGGGCAAAGATATTGCCCCAGACATAGCTGTCCGGCTTTCCCAGGGAATCCGCCACCAGGGACATCATCATCGATTCCAGCTTCTGGTATCCCCTGGCCAGGTTTCCGTTCGGCAGGACCTTCGTCCGCAGCTTGTTGGCCTTAAAGCCCAGCAGAATCTTATCAAAGCTCTGCTCCGGCGTTTTTTCCGTCTGCTCCTTCACGTAGTCGATATATTTATCTACGATCCACATATGTTCTCCTCCATTTTTTGCAGGACAGGTTTATGCCTGGCAGACCTTATCCGCCGGGCATCCGCCCCCTCAAACAGGCATTATGATACCAGATTGCGACGCGAAGCTAGTCCTTTAGGGCTCCGCACTGCGTGCTCCCGCAATCTGCATCATATTAATATATTATGGCTCCCGAAAAATTTCCACCCCATTTTTTTACAGACTCCAGGACGGTAATCGGCGGATGTACTTTTCCCGTAACTATTTTGAGAGTTTTGCTTGCCTTTTTTGACAGGCTTATATAAGATAATAAGTAGAATACAGCAAACCACTCGGCCGCAGAGGCTTTTGCACAAGGAGGTTCCTATGATTGCCCTTCATTTTCCTGATATCCGCCTGACCACAGCCAAATTATTTGTCCAGGAGGATTTTGATTCCTTTCTCGTCTCGGAACTTTCCCTCACCACCCTGTGCACCTTCCAGATCGACGGCCGCATTGCCGCCGACTATTTCAGTACGGATGAGTTCGCCGCCCTCTCCGACCATGAATTTGTCTCCTGGAAACTGCTGCGCCCCTTCGTCTATCAGCTGATCCGCGGAAACCGGCTGCCGGGGCAGTTCCGCATCGTCTTTCGCCTGGCCGGCTACAATGTGGAGAAATTCCTGAAACAGACCGGCCTTCCTTATACCGCCTCCGACATCGGCGGCCTTTTTATGAATCTGCGCTATACCGATAAGCGCCTGTCCTGCTACACCGGCACCTCCCTGAACATCTTCGACCTGTCCAAGAACCTGGACCGGGAATGGGATCAGATGGTGCAGAATTTCCTGCATCAGCGCAAAATCCCCTTTGAAAAAGAATAAGCCGGGATATTAGGTCAAAATATTTTTTGTTAGCACTCACCAAAAATGAGTGCTAATTTTTTCTTGACTTTTGCCCTGCACGGTATTACAATAGACTGGAATCCAAAAGAACTTTATTTTTTCCAAAAGGAGTGACAATAGCATGGCAACAAGAACCGGAAATCTTTCCATCAACAGTGAGAATATTTTCCCTATTATTAAGAAATGGCTGTATTCCGACCACGATATCTTTGTGCGCGAGCTGGTCAGCAACGGCTGCGACGCCATCACCAAGCTGAAAAAGCTGGACGCCGTAGGCGAATATCAGCTGCCCGACGATGTGAAATTCAAAATCGATGTGAAGGTAAACCCCGAGGAAAAGACCATCTCCTTTACCGATAACGGTTTGGGCATGACGGAGGAAGAGGTGGACGAGTATATCAACCAGATCGCTTTCTCCGGCGCACAGGCCTTCCTGGAGCAGTACAAGGATAAGACGAACGACGACCAGATCATCGGCCATTTCGGCCTGGGATTCTATTCCGCCTTCATGGTGGCCGACCGCGTTACCATCGACACCCTTTCTTATAAGGAAGGGGCCACGCCGGTTCACTGGGAGTCGGAAGGCGGCAACGAATATACCATGGGCGACGGCAATAAGGAAGGAGTCGGCACCTGCATCACCCTCTATCTCAATGAGGACAGCGTGGAATTCTCCAATGAATACCGCGTCCGCGAGGTTCTGGAGAAATACTGCTCCTTCATGCCGGTGGAAATCTATCTGTCCAAGGAAAACGCCGAGCCGCAGTATGATACCATCGACGCCGAGGATGTCCGTGAGGACGACACGGTAGTGGAGCGCTTCACGGAAGCGGCAAAGACCGAGGAGAAGGAGAACGAGGACGGCACCAAGGAGACGGTGGAGGTCAGCCCCGCCAAGGAAAAGGCCAAGATTCTGCGCCGCCCCGTCCCGGTCAACGATACCCATCCGCTGTGGGCCAAACACCCCAACGATTGCACCGGCGAGGAGTATAAGGAATTCTACCGCAAGGTATTCCACGATTACAAGGAGCCTCTGTTCTGGATCCATCTGAACATGGACTACCCCTTCAACCTGAAGGGCATCCTGTATTTCCCGAAGATTGCCCTGGAGTATGAGTCCATTGAAGGCGTGATTAAGCTGTACAACAACCAGGTATTCATCGCCGACAATATCAAAGAGGTGATCCCGGAATTCCTGATGCTCTTAAAGGGCGTCATCGACTGCCCCGACCTGCCGCTCAACGTATCCCGCAGCGCCCTGCAGAACGACGGCTTCGTTAAGAAGATCTCCGACTACATCACCAAGAAGGTAGCGGACAAGCTGACCGGTATGTATAAGACCGATAAGGAATCCTATGAGAAATACTGGGACGATATCAATCCCTTCATCAAGTTCGGCTATATCAAGGATGAGAAATTCCGCGAGAAGATTCAGGACTATATGATCTTCAAAGATATCAACGGCAAGTATCTGACCCTGCCGGAATGCCTGGAGGACGCCAAGGAGACCCACGAGAACACGATCTACTATGTAACCGATGAAAAGGAACAGAGCCAGTACATCAACATGTTCAAGGCACAGGGCACCGACGCGGTGATTCTGCCTCACAACATCGACTCTCCTTTCATCCAGCAGATCGAGCAGGCCAACAAGGATCTGCATTTCAAGCGCATCGATGCGGAGAGTGATTCCTACAAGGAGAATCTGACCGACGAAGAAAAGGAGGCCATGAAGGCCGACGAGGAATCTCTGACCGAGACCTTCCGCAAGGCTCTGGGCAATGACAAGCTGGAGGTGAAGGCGGAGAAGCTAAAAGACGACAGCATAGCCTCGATGATTACCCTGTCCGAGGACAGCCGCCGGATGCAGGAAATGTTCAAGATGTACGGCATGGGCGGCGATATGTCCATGTTCGGAGACGAAGGGCAGACCCTGATCCTCAATGTCAATCACCCTCTGGTAAAGACCGTGCTGGAGAATAAGGACGGCGAACTGACTCCTTCCATCTGCGAGCAGCTCTACGATCTGGCCCTCCTCTCCCACGGCTCCCTGTCGCCGGAGCGGATGACCGCCTTCATCCAGAGAAGCAACGAGCTGATGATGAAGCTGGCGAAATAAAAAACAGCCGGAAACGGTGAAACAACAAAAGCATCGGAAATATAGCGTAAATACATCGGCCCCTGCCGCAAGGCTTAGCTCTCGCGGCAGGGGCCGATTTTTTACTCATTGAACTTTCTTCACTGCTATTGCATGGCATGAAACTTCATTCTCATAGGCCGTACCAAAACTTGTAATCTCATCCCGGTACCATATCTGAACGGAATCTCCTGTCTCCAGGCCGGCAAAAGGATCTGGGTAAAGCAAATAGTCCTCATAATCCATAAAAATCCACCACTCTTCTGTCTCTCCATCCGTATTTTCAAAGGAAATCCTAAAATGATGATCTGCCTTTTCTTCTATCGCACCAGTAACAGAAGGGATCTCTTCTGATATGAATTCTATTTTCAATCCGGCCTTTGCATCGGTATTACGGTCTAAAGTGAGAAGAATGGCTGAATCCTCTCCCATCCACACTATGCGACCGGAATAACGGTTTTTATAATCTTCCGGGGCGCTGCCTCTCGAACCATAAGCGAAAAACTCCTCGTATTTTTCCTGGAAGGCGGAAATCAACGCCGGGATTTCTTCCTGAAAGTCCACATCCTCCTCATAGAACGCACGGATGCAAAATCCGGTCCCATTTGTATTTTCGACCGTATTTACCGTCGCCTTTGTCAGGTATCCCTCTGTCTGTTCGCAAGACAGATACAGTTCTGAAGAATCGGATTCGGCAAGAAAAGATTCTGACGGTTCTTCAGGGTTCCGGCGCTCCTCCGTCCCTGTACAGCCAGTAAGAAAAAACAAAACTGCCGCTCCGATAAGAAAAAATATTCTTTTTATTGCCTGATTCAATTTGATTGAATTCACCCCCATACGGATATTGCCCAGGAACTGCTGACCGTCTTAGTAAAGTAAATCGTCGTCCCTGCTTGTCCCTCAACCGAAAAGCCTGCATCAGCCAGCTTTTTAACTCCAACTTCCGCACTGACGCCGAGAGTCGAAGATACATCTACAGAACCTTGGCAAGTGGCTGAGTAATAGCAGTCTAATTCTGTTGTAGGAAATGCTCCCGACGGTGAAATAGCCGAACTAACTTTATTTCAACTAAAATCCTGTTGGTAACTCCAACGATAGGGATAAAGGATACAGACCCATACACCGTATTATCAAATGTTCTCTGAATATAACTTTCAGCCCTCGTCATAGCATTTTGTTCCGGTGGATAAAAAACGAAACGTTCAATTAATGCGTCTGTATCACGCGCAAAAATTTCTATGATGATATTTTCATTTTCGTAGCTTTTTTCACAGTAATAATCCTGAGAAAGATACTGCGATGAAGTGAACATCATCCCATCCACTTCAAATGTAAGATACCCGGTCTCTCTTGCCAGAGAAATACTTGAAAAACATAAAGATAACGTCACAAAAGCGACCATAAATTTCTTATAGAACTCTCTTCATAATTTTTCCCCCATAAAATGATACGTTTAGTTGCATACTTTTTAATTCGGTAATTCAAAACATTAGAATCATCTCCTTACAAATGGTTTTCATTTATAAGATACCATTTTATGGTTATTTTGTCAAGTAAAATTCGCAAAAAACATCCTATTTAGCAAATAATATATTTTGCAAAAGATATATTACCTTATAATGAATTGTTTTTTTAATAAATTGTTTTATTTTTAAAATTTTTATTTTTTATCGTATAATTTTTGTCTAAACATATACATTGTCTTACTTTTGTGGATCCGGCTGCAGGAAAAAAGTATAGCACCGCTCATAATTCTCCCGGTGATAATACCGCAGCTCGCCGGTGGACAGGTTCATGACAATGCTCCACTCCGTGGAGTCGGCCTCGCCGAAATTGTCCTTGCTGACACGGTCCAGGGCATCCCGGACGTCATCCATTCCCATCCGGGGCGTTTCCTCCAATCGGCTCATCAAAATATCATACCTCTCATGGGACTGTTCGCTCCCGATCCCCTGTTTTTCTCCCTCTGCCAGATAGAAATTGGTAAGCAATGCCGTCTCCGTTACAATCATCTCATTATTCACGTATTCGACCGCTACGCTGCGTCCTGTAGAATCGGCGATGGCAAAATGGATCATCATATCCATCGAGCCATGCAGGTCATACTGCCCCAGCAGCGCAAGAGCCTCATCCACGCTCCCGGCCTGATTTAGCAGCAGGCGGATTGCCGTGGTCGTAGTGATATCCGGCTTGTCCGTATTCTGGTCGATCCGGGCAGTGTCCTGGATCATATTGACCGATATCGCCAGTCCCGCCTCGTTCATTCCATCCAAAGGCGCATACAGGGCGGCAAGGGTTCTGATCTCATCCAGATTCATCACTAGATCAACGGCCCGGCTGTTTATGCTCTGGGTGATAAAATCCATATTGACCGTGGAAATGGAGGCATAGCCGTTCTCCGGATACGATTCCACCACCATTGCCTCGCAGGTATTCCAGTCAAAATTACGGCCAAACAGGAATTCCCCCTCCGGACTCTGTACCGCAATGGTGCTGCAGCCGAAGATTCCGTCCATTATCTCATCCAGAAGCACATCCGAAAGAACGTTATTCGCCAGAAACGCAATCAGCTCCCCGTCGGAGAAGGCCCCGCCCTGGGCCAGGAATGCATCGAAACCATAGTCCCCATCGTACCGGACAACCGAAAAGCCTTCCTCATATTCGACAATCTCCTCCGTAGGGGTGACCCGGACATCCAGGCCTGGCATGGTTCCGGCAGAGCCCTCTTTTTCCACATAGGTTCCATCCATATAGAAATAAAGCAAAAATGCGCCTATGCACAAAAACACTATGAGGATTAAGATTTTGACTGCCCGAAGGATTCTTTGTTTTGGCTGAATCATTCTTTTTCTCCTCCCCCATAAAATGATGTTGGAGTCAAAAGGTATTTTGGCCCTGGTATCATAAAATAAAACGATTGGCTTAATTACAATATATCATGGAAGTATTTGTCTATCAACCAGATTTCACTCCAGGGGCAAGAAAAGGATTGACTTCCGGTAAGAGAAAAGCTTACTGCCATCATCCATATATTTTAGACATCAAAGCATCTCAAAAAATGCATCTCAAAACTTCGGCAAATCACATTGTCATTTACAGGAGAGTCCGTTATAATGAAAGCAGAAAAACCTACATACACCCGCAGGGAACTTAAGAAAAATCTCAGGCAGGACATCCGGCAAAGCTGGAAGACCCTTGGGATATCCAACGATTTTATGTTCGGCAAAGTCATGCGCGACCCGGTGCTTTGCCGCCAGCTTCTTGAGCGCATACTCCCGGACATGAAAATCGACCGCATCGAGTATACCCAGACGCAGAAATCCATCTACGAAGACGCCTATGCCCATGGCGTCCGGCTGGATGTGTACGTGAAGGATGCGGACGGGGTTTGCTATGATTTGGAAATCCAAGCGGTCGATACCGGAGAGCTGCCGCAGCGCAGCCGGTATTACCAGAGCATGATGGATCTGGAAATGCTGGACAGCGGCAGGCCTTACTACGAGCTCGCCCGCAGCTATGTCATCTTCATCTGCCGGATGGATATCTTTGGCCATGGAAGGCATATCTATACCTTTGCCAACCGCTGCCGGGAAGAGGAAGGCCTGGAGCTAGGCGACGGGGCCGTCAAGATTTTTCTGAACGCCAGGGGAACGATGGACGACGTGGGTCCTGGGCTTCACGCATTTTTAAAGTATGTGGACGGAACCCTGTCAGATGACCCTTATGTAAAGAAGCTGGAGCTGGCTGTGCGCAAAGCAAGAATGAACCGAAAATGGAGGAATGAGTATATGACCATAAAAATGAAAGAACAGCTAACCCGCCATCTCGCACGAGAGGAAGGACGAGAGGAAGGATGGGAGCAGGTTGCCAGGGCAATGCTCCAGAATGGTAAATCCAACAGCGAGATTCAAAAATATATTCCCATCTCCGATGAGAAATTGAACGATATCCGGCGCGAGATGAAATGAATGTCCCCTGTATGAGAGGGCTGCTTTTTGCAGCCCCATAAACGCAGATTCTGATCCCATCCAAATAGGCTAATCCGCCGTTTCCATCCTTTCCACCTCATGAATCCATTTTCCGCTAAACAGCCGAAAGATGCACCATATTGATTTGATAATGAAATCAATCCGCAGGCAAATCATCGTAAGCCATGCAGGCCAGTGAAGAACCAGACCGCCCAGAGCTCCCAGCGGAACGGAAACCAGCCACATAAAAAGAATATCGGCCTTCATCAAAAATCTGGTATCTCCGCCTCCCCGCAGGACGCCCTTGGTCATTACGCTCTGAATCGCCTGGAAAAAGACAATTACGACATAGGCGTTCATCAGCTGCCTGGCAATTACCACCGTGTCAGCCTGCAGATTATAGAAGGAGATGGTAATTGGCCCGACAATCAATAGCAGGACTGCGCTGATCGCACCAAAAAAGATGCCAAACAGGTAAAATGTCTCTGCCTCCTCCATCGCATATTCCTTTTCTCCCCGCCCTATCGTATTTCCAATAATAATACCAGATGCGCTGGACACGCCCTGAATTACCACCGTAAATAACCGGTCGAGCACCTGGCAGATGGCGTTGCTGGCCACAACTGCGGCCCCCATATTTCCCAAGATTACGCTGACCAGCGTACTGCCCAGCCCCAGTAGGGAATCGCTGACCAGTACCGGAGCTCCCAGACGAAAATAATTGCGGTAAAACAGTTTTGACGGCGAACGAAGCAGATGTTTTATTCTAAGGCCTAATTTTTTATCCACAAAAAGAAGATACCCAAAAATCACCAGGAATTCCACCGCCCGAGCGATCAGCGTACCCAGGGCGGCCCCGGCGATTTCCATCTGCGGGGCCCCAAATTTGCCAAAGATAAAGGTATAGTTGGCAGCCACATTGACGAAAAAAGCAATCAGAGAAGATACCATACCAAGCTTGGCCTGTCCTACTGACCGCATCAGCTGGGCGGCCACCAAGCTGAGACCGTGCATAACAAAGATAAAAGTCGTGATCTTCAAATAACGCACACCCTGCTCAATAACCGCAGTCTCCGGTGTATAGATTCGCATAATTTGACGTGAAAAAAACAGGGTCAAAAACATAAAAAACAGAGCTACGGCTAGTGTCAGCCGCAGAGCCATACTAAAGGTCTCCCGTACCTTCTTCTTATCCCCCGCTCCCCAGTACTGAGCCGCCAGTACACTGGAGCCGCCAATGATGCCCATGCAGAGAATCGTAAAAAAACTGTAATACTGATTCGCCAGGCTGGACGCCGAAAGCTGCACTTCACCAAAGCTCCCCAGCATCACCGTATCCATCATATTGACGCCTACGTTCACTGCCTGCTGGGCTGCCACCGGCAGCATAATGGCCAGCACCGAACGATAAAATTCTTTGTCTTTAATTATCCTTGCCTTCATCTGCATTTCCTATCCTCTCCTCCCTATCAAGCTGACTAAACCAGAATAGCTGGACTATAATGGCTGGGCTATAATGGCCGGATTATAACAACTGACTGCGAAGCAGGCGGCGGCACTGTCTGCCGCCGCCCTACTATAAAGTTTCAAATATTTTCCTGAAAAGTCAGCGATTGACGCCCGCCATACGGTAATAGGTGTACGACTTTCCCTTCATCGTGATAGACATCTGCATAATATTCTCCGGGCAGGCACAGCCGCCGAATCCCCCGTCGCCGATGGCATGGATATCCGCTCCGGTCTGCTTCATCATCAGGGACACAAGGCGGATGGTATCCGGGTCGGCGCCTTCTACCGAACTGTTTAAGAAACACATAGCCAGAGTGCCGGGCTTATAGCTGTGAACATATTCCACCAGCTCGCGGATCATAGGAACCTCGATGCCATGGCGGGAACCGGGAGCCGGCAGATCAATCACATCTGCACCGGCATCGATCAGCTGTCGGATCACATCCTTGGAATCGTACTTTGCCAGAGGATCGCCCAATACCTTTTCATCGATGCCGTCCTCCCACTTGCCTGCGAACAAAAGCACCTGATCGCCGAATTTCTCTTTTACTCTTTTTGTCGTCGCCACAACATCCATAATAGAGGTGCCGCTCCCCGGATTTCCTCCCAGAACAATAAAGTCTGCTCCCAGTTCAAGAGCCTTCTCAACATGCTCGTCTGTCGCTATCATTCCGGAGGCGGAATAGAGCTTGCTTTCTGTCTGGATACCGTCCTTCGGGCAGCCCAGATAAATGCCGATGGGCCGCCTGCACATAGACTTAAGCTGTTTAAGCGTAAAACCCTGCATCCCCACATTCTTTTCCGGCTCATCCAGATTAAAGGTATTGAGCATCACCATGTCCGCTCCGAAAGCGCAGAGGAGTTCTGTATTGGTCACACGGGAGACCAGCCCCCTGCCGGCAAACAGCAGATGCTGCCCCATGATCACCCGCCCTTCCGATTTAAAAATGGAACGTTTCAATTCCATCGGAGACATTTTCTCGATTTCCGTGCCGGTTGCCGTAATCAGTCTGGTTATTTTGTCATTCATTTCCCTGTTCCTCCTTAAGCGCCAGCTTATCCGCCACCTTAAAGAACGGGTAATACATAACCGTGGAGAACAGGATTCCAACCAGCATAAAGATTCCCAGGGATATTCCGCCGCCCAGCAGAAAGCCTACAATTGGACTGGGCATTGTCATCACGGTAATCTGTACAACAGGATATCCTACTATTCCCGCCGTCATCAGGAAATACCCGATGATGGCATAGATAACAGGACCTACGCAGAAAGGAATGAGCAGAATCGGGTTCATCACAACTGGGAAACCGTAAACCACCGGCTCAATAATGTTGAATAAGCCAGGAACGGCAGCTAATTTTCCGAGAGCCTTATATCTTTCGCTCTTACCAAACAAAAGCATGTTGATATCCAACCCAAGCAGCATACCGGGACCACCGAAGAACTGAATAAACAGATACCAAAACAGATAACTCAGCACTACAATACTGGTCGGATCCAGGGGTGTGCCCGCCATAAAGGCCTCCAGGTTGGTTGTCATCTGGGGCATATAAAGCACTTTGGCAATAGGCAGCAGGATCAATGTGCCGTGCAGACCGAACCACCACAGCAGAGAAGTCAGGAATACAAACAGGAGCATAGTCGGCAGCGTTCCGCCCAATTTGCTCAGAGGGGTCTGGATAATCTCATAGATCGCTGTGTTCAGGCTGCCCCAAGGCGTCAGCTCAAAAACGCCTCTGACCGCAATAAAGACTACGCCGACAATAATGGCAGGAATAATACTCTCAAAGGATTTGGATACAAACTCCGGTACTGACTCCGGCAGTTTGATCTTCAGGTTTTTGCTCATCAACCAGCAATAGAGGCTGCTGGATAACGCACTGACGATCATGGCAGCAAACATACCCTTTGCGCCCAGATCGGTAGTGCTGAGCACATTCGCCACATTAACGATCTCGCCCGACTCAGCTGTCACCGTCATATTAAGAGGCGTGCAGAGAAGGAAAGTCAAAACACCTACGGCTGAACAGGTCGTTTTATCTTCATCCCACATCTCCGCTACTCCGGCTCCCATGCTGAGTGCCACCCAGAGAGCCATCAGCTGCGATATGGTGGTTGCCGCCGACAGCAGGGCAGAAAGGCCCGTGCTCGCCAGAAAATTCGTATACCCATCTCCCAACGGGAGGCCGTTGATCAGCGAACATATCGCACCGGTCATCAATACCGGCATCAGCTTCATCATGGACTTGCTGATCAGGTTCATGATCTTATTCTGCTGCAGCGCTCCTGCCGCAGCCATAACCTTTTCCTGCACCTTTTGCATCTTCATCTGTAATTTCTCCCCCTTCCAGATTGATCAATTGTCTTCCGGCTGCTTTTTCATAATGGACAGGGCCAGATTGAAGGCTCCCTCGCCGTTCATCAAGCCATAGTCCTGCATGCTGATCACCGCCACCGGTATGTTCGGCAGTTCCGACTGCACCTTTTTCTGCGCAAAGGCAGCCTGCGGTCCGATCAAGACACAGTCGGCGTCTTTGGCCACATCCTTCACTACGTTTACAGAGTAGGCGTCGCAGTCTACCTCATAGCCCTTGGCTTCTCCCGCCGCCTTGATCTTCTTCACCAGCATCGTCGTGGACATGCCTGCCGCGCAGGCCAGCACAATCTTTACCTTCACTTTGAATACCTCCTTCTGTCCTTCCTCATTTATTTGGATTCAGACCCAGCTTTTCCTCCAGGGCCTGTAATCTCCTGTATAGTGTAATCTGTTCCCTGGCGAGGCTCTCCGTCAGCGTCGCCATCGTCAGATGATCCTGAGCATGTACCGCGATAATATTGACCGGAACCGGATTTCCCTCCGCCTCCTGCTGCAGCATCTGCATCTGCAGATCATGCGCCTGTACATGTATCTCCCCGGCTTCTTCCAAAAAGGTCTCCGCCTCGTCGAACCGTCCCTCCCTGGCCGCTTCGATCGCCATCAGGGATTTGCTGCGGGAACTTCCCGCTTCACTGATCAACCGAAAATGCATTTCATAGTCTTTGTCGTTCATAATGCCTTTTTCCTTTCCGAACGCTATCCTGATTTTAGTAAATTTGAACAAAAAGTTCCAACCCGAAAACTACCACAAACATAATGGTAAAAATTTAGTTTTTTTCATGATAGATTTCCTTTAATGTCTCCAACGACGGCTCCCGAATCAGCCTCTCCACCTGGTTCTCGCGAAAAACCAGCTCCGTTATATCCTCGTAAAACTCTTTTATATAATAAAGTTCGTCCTCCGCCAGGGATACCAGAAACACGACCTGCACCTCCTGGGGATTTCCCTGCATATCGGCCCACCATTCCACCGGCTTGTCCAACACGGCAACGCTGACAAAGCTGAAATCCGTAGACAGATGCAGCGGATGCAAAAGAGCACATTTGTGACCATAGGCAGTAGACATAAATTCCTCGCGTTTTAATACCGATTCATAAAAGCCGTCCGGAAGAGCCACTATTTCTCCCGTCGCCTCGCAGATATCCCAGATCACCTGCTCTTTCGTGATACCAACGATATCGGTGAAGAAAAGATCCTCCTGATAATAGTAATCCAGATAATCATAGCTCTGCTTGCGAAGGGCCGTTCGGACATTTTCCATATCCGCGTCGTTTAAGGAAAGCGACACGTTGATCACTGGCAGAGGCACGCTGAAGCGAATGGGCACGGTTGTGAAGATCACATCCCAATTTTCCAGCTTCTTCTCCTTCAGCGTAGTCAGATCACAGACATCTATGACTTCAATATAAGAGCTGAATTCCTTCTGATAGCGCACGGCGATCAGCTGCGCCGTCACCTTTCCCGAATTGCATACCAGCAGGATCTTCTTTTTCTTGCTCTTGGTCTCAAAATACTCCATCTCCAGGGCAAATAAGATTGCAATATAGGCAATCTCATCCGCCGATAATTCCTTGCGGTATTTGCGGTTCAGCACCTTGCAGGCGCAGTCGGCAATCATAAAGGGAAAAGGATAATCCGCCTGAACGTAGGCGAGAAGCGGGTTCTTCAGACGAAGCCCATAGCGGAGGCGGATCTCCAGAGGCACCAGATGCTCGTACAGCCGCAGACGCAGTTCCAAGTTCTGGCGGAAATCTAGCTTAAACATCTCATATACCTCATTCAGCATCTCGTCCACTGTCGCGATAATCTCCCCTGAGACAACCAAATTGCCGGAAAACCCATTATGATGAAGAGACTGTTTTCCCAGAAAATGCAGGGCGATATAACGGGTCTCCGCCTCCGTATAACAGACATGCAGGATCTCGCCCAGCCGGTCAGTCAGCTCTTTGACGATTCCATAGGTATGCTCGTCTATCTCCAGTTCATCGGAAATCTTATCTTCCAGAGCGTAACCCGCCTGGAGCCGCCGATAAGAGATATACAAATGCAGCACAATATTTTGAAAATTCGATTCAACAAAATCCAACTGATATTTATCTACAATTTTTTTGAATTCCGTTCCGATTATTTCCTGGATTCTATTCTCCGTATCCGGTATCTCTTCCTGAATACAATCTTTGATATAGACCAGGAGACGTCTTCGGTCCGTTTCTTTTCCGGCAAGGCGGCACCCGTAGGCCGGCCTTCGCTCCAGACTCAGATTATAATCCATCAGCGTCTGCTCCACCCGCTTTAAATCAATGGATATGGTATTGCGCGAGATATAGAGCTCATCCGCGAGATCATCAATTTTCAGATAGTCGTCGCTGTTTACCAGACGAAGAAGAAGGTAACTGACTCGTTCCTCTGTGTTGGATGGGATCTGAAATCTCTTATCCTGAGTCCGGATAAATTCCGAAAATTTCCTGACATCAGTAATCACCAGCCGATAGCCGTATCTTGTCTTCGACTCAATCTGGGCGCAGGGCCGCAGCTCATACTCCAGATCCTTCAGCCGTATCCTCGTCGTTTTTTCACTGACTTCCATAAAGTCCGCCAGTTCTTTGGCCGTGTGATACTCTCCATCCTTCATTCGGGAAATCAATTTCCTCATCCAATTTGTAATCATATCTTATGCAAAGCTCCCATTGTATTTTCATAGGATCCCTTACCAAACAGGGACAATGTACCCGGCACAAAACCGTCCGCGCCTATACCGGAAGATGGACAAAGCAATTTGTCCATATTTCAGCCCCCTTTCACTCGTGAACCTGATTTCCTATATTTCCATCATAATGAACGGAGGCGCAAATCACCACAATCGATTTTTCCACAATCATTCTGGTAGTTTTCGGGTAAAAAGAAATCCCAAAAAAAGAATATAAATTCATCTTTTTGGGATTATAAAGCAAATATTATCCGGAAGATCTTAAATCTCCATCTTTTTCGTGCAGGCCACGGCCAGGGCGCCGGGGCCAATATGGCAGGCAACGCTTAGGGAAAGAGGGGCCATATCCACCTTTGCATAGCCAGGGAATGCAGCCAAAAGCTCCTCCTTTAAAATTTCAGCCTGCTCCTCATTTTTGGTATGGGCAATCTCCAGCCATACGGCCTTGCCCTTCGCCCCGCCGAAACGATTTTTCACATCCTCTTTCAAGGCCTGTATCATGATCGTCTTCGCCTGGGCTACGGTCCGGGCCTTGGCAAAGGTATCCAGCCTTCCGCCCTGAATCTGCAGTACCGGCTTTAAGCGAAGCAGGATTCCCAGGGCCGCCACCGCAGGGGTAATACGGCCACCCCGCTTTAAGTATTTCAGCGTATCCACCATAATATAGATGCTGGACTGAAGGCCTTCCTTTTCAAGCCTCTCCTTAATTTCGGCGCCGGTATACCCGGCGTCCCGCAGGGCGATAGCATCCAGCACCGATTGGTACAGCGTTACGGAAATGCGGTGATTATCCACCACATGCACCCTGCCGTCAAATTCCTGGGAAAGCATCACGGCCGTCTGACAGGAACCGCTGAGTCCGCTGGACATGGGAATGTGCACCACCTCATCCGCCTCCTGAAGCACTTGATCCCACAGGGACATCACCGCCTCCGGAGAGGGCTGGGAGGTAGAAATCGCCACGTCCTTTTCCAGCTTTTGATAAAACTCCGCCTGTGACAGATTAATCCCCTCAAAATACGTCTCGCCGCCGATGGTAAATGGCATCGGAAGAACCTCCACTCCCAGGCGGCGTCCCATCTCCTGCGTGATTCCGCTGTTGCTGTCCGTGACAATCGCTGTCTTTTTCATTTCATTTTTCTCCTTTAAGCCCCAAAATATTGATTATATATTTCATAGAAATCCGCCCCGCATTCCGGCGCCTCAGCCGCAAAGGACAGATTCTCCCACTCTGCATCATTATAAACCGGATTCAGCTGTGCTGTAAAGGTATTATATTCCTGATAGAACCGCGCCGCCCTGCGCTCCTCCAGAATTGTCTCCTTATTTGCCTGGGTCTGCTTCGTCAGGAGATTGTTCACGCAGCGCACCACATAGAAGGCCTCATCCGTCTCGATTACGCCGCTGGTCTCCCCGCTGTCCAGGGCAAAGACCGTTTCCTCCCATTGGCTGTCCATTTCGCCGCGTCTGACCTCTATACTTCCTCCCTCTTCGCTGGAAAATTCCTCCTGCAATGTGGCAAAGGCCTCCCCTGCCGCTGCCCGCTCCGCCGCTGCCTGCGCCTGGGTGCGCAGGGATGCAAGCTGCGAATCCGACAAAGCCGTCCGGGTTCCATCCTCCGACACAGAAATTTTGGAAAAGACAATCTGCTGCACCTCGATCACCCGCGCCTCATCATCGCTGATTTCGTCCTGCACCAGCGAGCTTATCTGCGCCGCCAGCCTTTCGGCAAGCCGGTAATCGCGGTATAATTCTTCTGTTTCTTCCAGGCTGATTGACAGATAGGAAGACGCCTCCTCCCCAATGGAATCCAGATAAGCGGCGGCGGCCTGCGATATGCCGCTTTCCTCTTCGTCGCTCAGCGATATTCCCCGCTCCTCTGCCATCAGCGCCATGGTCTTGAGCTGCACCAGGAAATCGCGCAGCGCATCGCTCATATAATCGGCAAAGCTGGAGCCGTCCTCCAGCTCCACCGTCCAGATCTTCTCCCCATAGGCCTGCTCGCAGCGATTCTTCTGATTCATCAGAAAAAGCCGGCCTTCCGCCTCCGTGCAGACCTTATCCTCGATGCGGAAAAGCTCGCCCTCTCTTAAGCCTCCTGTCAGGCGAATCCTGACGTTCCCGCAGGCCGCGAAACATCCGGCCATTACCAGGACAATCACAGCCAGCCCGATTATCAAACCTTTTCTTTTCATTTGTCCATCACTTTCCGTCTGTCTATTGCCCCTGCTGTTTTAACAGGAGTTCCTTCAATACCTTGAGCACTCCGTCGCGGTCGCAGCGATCCGTGCTGAATCTGGCAGCCGCCTTTACCTCCGGCAGGGCATTCTCCACGGCATAGCTGTAATATGCCTGCTGCAGCATTTCCAGGTCGTTTCTCTGGTCGCCGAAAACCATG
>CALWRE010000239.1 GCA_944383835.1 uncultured Lachnospiraceae bacterium
CTCCTTGTGCAGGAAGTCGCGTCTCTGGTTGGCAATATGTTCGTGGAGCAGCCGGTACCTCTGCACCAACTCCTGATAATTTCTGGAACCTTGCCTCAAGCGGCTCAGCTTTCTCTGGATGGCTGCCGCCTTATCCTGAGACTGCCTCAGCCAATGAGGGGGATCGGCGACCAGGCCGCCGTCTGTCACATAAAAATGGGCCATGGAGTACTTCAGGCCGATGGTTCGGCCCTCCGTGGGCTGCACCGGCTCCGGCTGACGAACCGGGCAGGCAAAAAGCAGATAGCCGTAATACTTGCCTGTCTTGGTTCGTTCCACGGTGACGCGGGTAAGCTTCCAGCCGCTCCGCGGCCGCCGGGGGAACTTTGCCCGAATCAGTCCTGCCTTGGTCATGCGCACAGCGTTCTTCGTGATATAAATAGTGGCGCTGCCACCTGTCACGTGGTTGCATGAGGTAAAGCTGTCCCTGTCATACTTTTTCCGCTTAAACCGGGGATACCCGAAAGCGGTGGGGTTACGGAAAAAATTACGGAATGCCTGGGAGAGCTTGTTGTATTCCTGAGTCAGCGCCTGGTTGTCCACTTCCTGAAGGAACGGCGCTTCCTTCTTGTACTTTGCAGGGGTAGGAATAAAATGGGCGTCCGTTTCAATATAAAACCGTTCATGGTCGGCCAGCATTTGGTTCCAAATATACCGGCAACAGCCAAAGGTCTTTTGAAACAGTTCCTCCTGCTCCGCTGTGGGGTACAGAGGGACTTTTATAGTATTGTACTGGACAACCTTTTGAGTCTGGTCAAAAGATTTTGCAGCACTGGCCCCCATACTCCTCACACCTCTACGCCTCTGTTCTTTAAAGTGTACTTTTTCAAACAACCTTATCAGTGGTATCTCGTTTGCTGTTCAATACTTTTATCGGCTGTTTTCCCGTGAAAGTTAAGACGAATTTCAGAAAAATTCTCATTTGTCCGCCTGTTCCAAAAAGTACACTATTTCAAATAACCTTATTGTCTTTTTAGAATGGTTCGGTAGTATCGGACATAGCAGCGGAGAGAGACCGCAGCTTCTTTATAAAAAATAAAAGCGCTCACAGTCAGGTGTTCGGCTGTGAGCGCTTCTTCATTATAAAAATAGGGTTTTCTCTCAGAACAAGGGAATTTCTATTGGTTCGTTTTGTTCGATGGGCTGTGTTTTCTCAGTTGGTTTGTTCCATTTCTGCACATAGCTTGCCGTCAGCCACGCCTGATAGTGGGCTCTGGTCGCCAGCAGCAGCTCGCTGAATCCCTCAAAGGTCATGCTGACCGCCACATGATTTTCCGGATGATTTCCAAATTTAGGGACAATCAGCCCCTTTTCTGTAGTTTCTCCCGGTCCACTGTTCGCTATGAACAGAAAATCCGAGCGTTCCCCCGGCAGAAGCTGCGCTGTGCGCGACAGGCTCTTCCCATCAGGCCGCGGACGGCCCAACCTGGCAAGCTTTTCCGCCGAGGTACCGCCCAGGCACTGATACAGCGGCGTTTTCTCTCTGTTTTTCTTTTTAGACTGCATAAGATACCGCAGCTCGCCGCATTCCAGCTTTCGGCACAGTTCCAGCAGCTCCGCAATATCGATATAGATCTGGATCTGGCTGGTCTGCCGCTGGCCCGCAGGGCGGTTGATGTCATAGGCAGCAAACGTGAAATGCGCCTTACCAAAAGGAAACGCGTCATTCAGACTTTCCACAAAACAAGCACGGGCGTCTTTGCGAATAATCTGACGTTCGTTACGTTCCTCATACACGGCGGGTATCCTCCGCTTCCTTCAGCAGTCGCTGCATCATTTCATCCACCTTCGCAGAATTCCGAATAAACTGCTCGTCAAAATCCTGATTTGTATCGTATCTCAGATAAAATTCAATATATACAATATTCCAAAGGATATCTATCATGTTCTGGGGGAAAGCAGATTCCATCTTCTGAATTTCTGTGCCTATCGTGATAACTGCTTTCTGCCATCTTCGAAATGAGAGATCATCGACTGGGATCCCAAAAGAGCCAAGCCACTCCCTCACTGTATGCGTTTCGGAGCGATCGCCGCAGCCCGGATCGTTCAGAATAAACTCAATTTGAATATCTTCTTTGACCTCCTGTCCTTTCTGACAACGGACGCAGCGCCCTATGGGAAACATAGCGCAGACGACCGGTTTTACCGGATGAACAGAGCATTTCTGATCCTTCAGAAATGGGCAGCGCTTGCGGCTTCCCTGCGGTTTCAGCCGTACAATCGGAAGCCTGGATGAACTGCCGATATATACCTCGCAGCATTTGCTCACTGTTTCCTGGGGCGTCAGCCCAAGGTACTGTGAAATCCGGAAAAGATCCTTTGGATTAAGCAAAATATCCTCCCGGTTGACACAGCACTTGCCGCACTGCGTACAATGAAACTGGAACGGCTCGTCCGGTCCAATGACCAATTCATCAAAATGCTCCGCGATATATTGTAATCTCTGATCCATACGATTTACCTCCAAAAAATAGTGAGAGGCGCTGAAAGAGGCGCCTCTCATATATTGACTATATAGCCTGCGTTTTACTGTTTTTCTCTGGCCAGCCCACGCAGTTCCGACTTCATCCGGGCCAGATTATTCTGGTACTGTTCCATAAAAGAACCATCCAAATCATAAGCGGAGTACAGATACCACCCAAACAGCGTCAATGCCCGCGCTTTTTGATCTTCCGGTATTCTGCGCAGTAAGTGCACCGTCTCCAGTACATTACAAAAATCCAGATAAAGCGCCTCTCGTTCCTCTGGGTAGAAATATTGGTTCATCCAGCGTTTGACAGAAACTTTTGGACCTTTGAAATGGAAGCTGTGTTCTCTGCTTACCAGGTACCGAAATTTCCCACTTTCCAACGGTTCCGCTGCAAATGGGTACATCCGACAGGCCCTCGGCTTTACAGTCTGGACAGTACAGCGATTCTCTTTGAGAAAGATACAGGAGTCATCCTCCTGAACCTTTAGAAAAAACACAAAATAGCCGCACTCATTCAGCAATGCCGACTCGGCATACTTCAACAGGAAATCATCTGTATTGGAAATACCATCACCTTGACCGCGCAGATATTTGCTGAGCCGGAACACATCCATGCTTTCCAGCGGCACGCTTTGCCGCACATGACGGCAGCACGCCCCGCAGCCGGTACAGTGAAACGGAATCTGCTGGGAAGGTGAAACGTATTCCATATTCAGGGCTGGTTCTTTCATTTGGCAGCCTTCCTTTCCCTCTGACGGAGAAATTCCAGCATTCCGTCCATGGCTTCCATGAGCCCAGATGAAAAGCTTTCCCAATCCTCCTTGAGAACCGCCATAGAGTCTGCGTCGAAGGTTTTGAGAGCCTCCAGACGGAAGATTTCGCCGTCCTCCTGCTCCATTTCATCATACGGAAGGCTGACGATCCCTTCCCGGACAGGGATCAGATATGTACCGGCATGAATCCCATCTGAAATCGGGTACTGCCAGCAGAGATCATTCCGATATTTCTCCTGGTAAGGCTCGCAGAATTCCATCAGACTGGTATAGGTAGGCCTGTTTTCAAACAGATAGCCTAAAAGCTCATACCGGGATTTCAGTTCTGATAGAGATACTTCAGCTCCCAGCAGCCGCAGCCTTTCTTCCTGTCTGTCCGGTTGTTTCCGGTAATCGATCAGCCACAGCGCAGTTTCGTCGTGATATTCCTTGTCCCAGTCCGCATGCAGCGCCATGCGCAGCAGCCGGTTGGACAGGCCCATCCCGAGAGATCTAGCTCTGGCTGCGTCCGGCGGAATACTTTCTTCCCGCTCCTCTGGTGTTGCACCAGCCTTATCCAGCAGCAGATGGATTTCCTGCAGCGTAAACCATCCGTCTATAGGGGCTGTATCCCAGTAATTTATATCGTCCTGTGACGCCTCACAGCTTATCGGGCGCTCCAGGATTTTTCCAATAATACCGGTTTGCAGAGAAGATGCCTCCTGCCAGCTCAATTTCAATGTCATGACAGTATTTTTATGTTCCATATTCATGCCTTTCCGCCCGATAAGGGGCATAGTATTTTGTGTCCTCTTCATCAGATTGATAGGTTCCGACGCAGACCTCCTGGCAGGGGGTACGTTCCCGATTATATTCTGCAAAGCAGATAAGCTCCGGTTCCTTCTCCTGCCCGCAGAGATAAATGTCAATTGCGGGATAATCCTCCTGCTGAAATGCTACGGCAACCAGCTTCTCCTCGCCGGGCAGCTTCAGTACAATATGCGGATT
>CALWRE010000240.1 GCA_944383835.1 uncultured Lachnospiraceae bacterium
GAGGTCGCCAGCTATGCGGCTCATATGAATCCGTACGGTCTTCCTTTGGATAACCGGGCGGATTACACTAAATCTGACTGGTTGCTATGGACGGCGGCTTTGAGTAGCGATCCTGCTGTATTTGAGCAGTATGTCAATACCCTGTGGCTGGCCTATCATAAATCGCCTTCCCGTGTTCCCATGACCGACTGGTATTCCACGGTCACCTCGATGCAGATAGCCTTCCAGAACCGTACCGTATTGGGCGGGCTATGGATCCGACTGCTGTTTTCTGAACAGTGAACTATAGAATGTAATTCCGAAAAAACAGGAAATGAATTATATACGCAAATTTTTTCAAAATAATCCGTCAAAAAAATCCGACCGTTCCGATACTTATTTTATCAATGCCTGACGGCTTGAATATGGATCAGGTAAGTGAACGACGCGCGATAATTGCCGAAACCTATGTTAATGCGGCAGTCTGCGGGGATAAAAACGTTTTCTTTTTGGACGGTTCAACCTATTATCCGAAAGACTGTTTTAGGGAATGCACAGTGGACGGTATATTATCTTGAAAAAATATATAAATGAGAAATTTCCGCATATTACCCACGGCGGAGATTATAACCCCGACCAATGGCAGGATTGCCCCGAAATTCTAAGTGAAGATATGCGGCTTATGAAGCTTGCAAACTGCAATGAGATGACTCTCGGCATTTTTGCCTGGACCGCCTTAGAGCCCGAAGAGGGAAAGTATGATTTTTCCTTTATGGATAAGGCGATAGACGATATATATAAGGCGGGCGGTCGGGTTGTGCTTGCAACCCCAAGCGCAGCAAGGCCCGCCTGGCTTGCAAAGAAGTATCCCGAGGTTTTGCGCGTTCGGAATGACGGCGTGCGTATACACTTCGGCGAAAGACACAATCATTGCTATACTTCCGAAGTTTATCGGGAAAAGGTACGCGAAATAGACCGGAAAATCGCTGAGCGTTACAAAGACCATCCCGCGCTGATTGCCTGGCACATTTCAAACGAGATAAGCGGGGAGTGCTTCTGCCCTAAATGTCAGGCGGCGTTCAGGGAGTGGCTTAAAAAGAAATACGGAACTCTTGAAAGGCTTAACAAAACCTGGTGGACCTCTTTCTGGTCGCACACCTATACCGATTGGGAGCAGATTGAAGCGCCCTCTCCGCTCGGAGAGACCTGCACCCACGGACTTACGCTTGACTGGAAGCGTTTTGTAACCGAGCAGAGCACCGATTTTATGAATGTTGAAATAGCCGCTTTAAAGGAATTTACACCCGACATTCCCGTTACAACCAATTATATGAATTTCTATGAAGGTCTTGATTACCGCGTAATGTCAAAATCGTTGGATTTCATCTCCAACGACCTTTATTCAGACTGGCAAGGAGATGAAAGGGTTGATATTGAGGTTGCAAAAGACGCGGCAATGTGTCACGATTTGATGCGGACGCTCAAAGGTAAGCCCTTTATGCTTATGGAAAGTACGCCGAGTATGGTTAACTGGAAGGGCGTGAATAAGCCTAAACGTCCGGGAGTTCACGAATTAAGCGAAATGCAGGCGGTAGCTCACGGAGCCGATGCCGTGCAGTATTTTCAGTGGCGCAAGAGCCGCGGCTGTTCGGAAAAATTCCACGGTGCGGTTGTCGACCATGTGGGTCACGAAAATACCCGCGTGTTCAGAGAGGTCAGCCGTTTAGGTGAAAGGCTTAAAAAGCTTGACGATATTGTCGGCACACTTACAGAGGCTAAGGCGGCAATACTTTACGATTGGGTGAATGATTGGGCGCTTAAGGACGCGCGTGCTTTTCATCCTTGGGATAAAAAGCTTATGAAAACCGTCAAAAGCTTTTATTCCCCGCTTTGGGAAAATGGAATTGATACAGACATTATAGGCGTTGAGGACAGCTTTGAAAAATATCGGCTTATTATCGCTCCTATGATGTACAGCATAAGCGAGGGGCTTGCCGAAAAGCTTGAAGGCTTTGTAAAGCAGGGCGGTATATTGCTTGCGACCTATATGACGGGAATGGTAGACGAAAACGACCTTTGTTATTTAGGAGGTTTACCCTGCGGAAGGCTTAAGGAGGTTTTCGGTATTTGGAACGAGGAAATAGATTCGCTTTTCCCCGAAGAAAAAAACAGGGTTCTCTTAAAGGACGGAACCGCGGTTACAGCCGTGGATTACTGCGAGGTTATTCACGCCGATAAGGCGGAGGTATTAGCGACCTATGACAGCGATTACTATAAGGGTATGCCTGCCGCAACCGTAAATAAATACGGCGACGGAAAAGCCTATTATATCGCCTTTAGGGATACGGGCGAGTATACCGATATGACGGTAAAAGCTTTGCTTGGGGAAGCTGGTATTTGTTCGGGATTTGACGGAGAGCTTCCGCAGGGAGTTACCGCTCACACCAGAACAGACGGTGAAAAAACCTTTGTGTTTTTGCAAAACTTCTCTTATTCGCCTAAAAGCGTAAAAACCGAAAAAGAATGGCGCGTATTTGAAACAGGCGAAAAGCTTACGGGAGAGTTTGAAATTGAGCCGTTGCAAACTATAATAATATACGAACCGTAAAATTCAGATAATTTGTGTGGGAAATTTAGTATGATTAAATTATATAGTAAAAAATATGTCACTTGCTCTACAACTGTATTCCGTGCGGGATGCCTTTATGGAAGTATCGGCGCGGCGATGGGATGAAACATCGGCGTCATGCGTCCTTCTCTAAATAAGGAGCTGCCCATTTATGATTTTGATCCGCAGAGATTGTCGCACAAAACCACGGAAATTCAGCGCGCTGTGCGATGGCAGTATCTGGCACCGCCGTTTCCCATTTTGGACGCCAAGACGTATGTAAGCGGAGAAGCGGTGATTTCGCGGCATTGCTTCGGTTCGGCGGAAACCTGGATGGGTGATTACATTAACAAAGAAATCCTGCAGACTTGTCTTTCGTATGTGATCCGCTGTCTACCTCTCAAACACATCGCCTATGACGGAGAGCGCCCCCTGCTGGCTGCTTCCCGCCATCCCAACGGCGCGGTTGTGCCGTGGTTGCTCTGGGGTATTTAACCACGAATGGGCGCTATGAAACGCCGCTGTGTACAGTCAGACTGCCTGAAGTGGCGGTGCAAGCTCCTGTCGGAATTTTTGGGCATTCTGTTATTTTGAGGATGGGGATCGGGCGGGGGAACCCGAAAAATGGTCAACGCTTCCGGTTCCTTCCTGCTGGCAGCTGTACGGATATGATTCCCCTAATTATACCAACATCAACTATCCCTATCCGTTTGATCCTCCCTATGTGCCGGATATCAACCCATTGGGAATCTATGAACGGGATTTTGAGTATTCTGGCGAGCTGCCCTGCGTCTATTTGATTCTGGAGGGTGCAGCGTCCTGTGCGCAGGTCATTCTAAACGGCTGCTCCATCGGATATACGCAGGGCTCCCACCTACAAGCGGAATTCGATCTTTCTCCAGCCGTACGTCCAGGAAGCAACACCCTGCGTATCCTTGTCTGGAAATGGTGCTGCGGCAGTTATCTGGAAGATCAGGACTTTTTTCGGTATAACGGCATTTTCCGCGACGTGTATCTGTTAGAGCGGCCCCAGGGTCATTTGAGAGACATAAAAATAACGGCGGACGCCGCCGGACGGATGAGGGTGTGGACGGATCAAAGCGCACGGATCCGGCTGCTCGACGGCGGGGAACTCCTTCAGGAGCACAGCACGGATGGATATATAGAGATGTCGGTGCAGAATCCGACTCTCTGGAACGCCGAAAAGCCGTACCTGTATACGTTGGAGCTGTCCTGTGCGGGAGAAAGCATCGTGCAGCGTGTAGGGTTTCGGGAGATCGGTATATCGGAGCGGTTTGAACTGTGTATTAACCACGCGCCGGTCAAGCTGAAGGGCGTCAATCATCACGATACCAGCCCGAAAGCCGGCTGGTGCATGACCAAGGAAGAATGGAAGCAGGATGTGCTCTTGATGAAAAGCTTGGGCATAAACTGTGTCCGTACTTCCCACTATCCTCCCCATCCGGAGTTTCTTAATCTCTGCGATGAATATGGACTGTACGTCCTGCTGGAAACCGATTTGGAAACTCATGGGGTGCTGCGGCGCAACCCGAACGTCGATTACTGCTATGACGTCGACTCCTCCGACTGGCCTTGCCGCCGCGCCGAATGGAAAGCGGAGTTTCTCGACCGAATGCAGCGTGCCTATCACCGCGACAAAAACCACGCCAGCGTCATCCTATGGTCTACGGGAAATGAAAGCGGCTTTGGAGAGAATCAGGAAGCCATGATCGTCTGGCTGAAGCAGCAGGATGACACACGCTTGATCCACTGCGAGGATGCCAGCCATTTGGGGCAGCCGGAGAAGGCGGATCTCTATTCGCGTATGTACCCATCCCTATCAGAGCTGAAGGACTGGGCGCAGGATCCCCATATCCGGCAGCCGGTTTTTATGTGTGAATATGCCCATGCTATGGGAAATGGACCAGGCGGTTTATGGGATTATTGGGAGGAAATCTGGAAGCAGCCCAAGCTGGCCGGCGGTTGTATTTGGGAATGGTGCGACCATGTGGTGGAGGTCGGCGGCGTCCAGAAATATGGAGGCGATTTTGCCGGAGAAATGACGCATGACGGCAACTTCTGCTGCGACGGACTGGTATTTGCCGACCGGAGTTTCAAGGCGGGCTCCCTTTCAGCCAGAGCCGTCTATGCGCCTTTCCGGTTGAGGTTTCATTCCGGCGAGGTGTATGTGCGCAACGGCTTTTCCTTCAGTGACCTTCAGGAATGCCGTTTTCGCTATGCGGTGGAACGGGATGGCCAGACTGTTGAGCAGGGAACCGTCAGCTTGTGCGCGGCTCCGGGACGGGAGGCATCCTTCCGCTTAGCCTCCCCGCTGCCTGAGACGTGCCGGCTGGGCCTGTTTATTACCGTCTGGCTGACGGACTGGCAGGATAACACCTTCGTTTTGCAGTGCCCGCTGCCTTGCCGCATCCAAGCCAGCGATGAAACCGACCAAGCCCCCTGCTTCCTTCAGGATACCGGAGAAGTCCTTGTGGCGAAAGGTCCGCGCTTCTGCTACACGTTTTCCAAGGCGGTTGGGAATTTCACCAGCCTGATGATAGACGGCCGCGAATGTCTGGACGCGCCAATCGGCCTGACCGCCTTTCGGGCGCCCACGGACAACGAGGAAACCCATATGAAGCCTCTATGAGTTTTGGAGAATATCTGGCAGGGGGAAAATCTGGATCGCCTTTTCAGCAAGGTCTACGACGTCTCGCAGGAGAACAGCGAAATCCTTGTCAATGGCTCACTTGCCGGAGTCTCCCGTCGTCCCTTCTTTCGCTATACCCTGAAAATAGCCGTTTCCCAAGACGGCCGGATTGCGTTTGACCTGTGTGGACAGGTGGCGGACAACGCGGCTTGGCTCCCGCGCTTGGGATTTGAATTCATCCTTCCCAAGGCTCTGCAATCGTTTCAGTATTATGGACATGGCCCGGCAGAAAGCTATTGCGACAGCTATCATCATGCGCCCTGCGGCCTGTATGAAAGCACTGCGGCAAAAGAATATGTCCCATATGTGAGGCCGCAGGAGCACGGCAACCACTACGGGGTGCGGGAGCTGACCATAAAGAATGCCTTTACGGTACGCTCATCGCAGGCTTTTGAAGCCGCCGTATCCCGTTACAGCGCCGGGCAGATATATAGGGCGGCACATACCGATGAATTGGGCGAGTCCGCGCATACCTATCTGCGGGTGGACTACAAGGACTCCGGCCTGGGTTCGCAATCCTGCGGTCCGGAATTGCCGGAGGAATACCGACTGAAAGAAAAGGCGATACACTTTACCTTCAGTTTAGAGCCGGTCAGTCAGGAAGCATAGGTGGCTTGATCCCATTGCAGAGAGCGGCTTTCCCAGTATCTGAATGGGCAAATCGAGACCCTCGAAGAACTGGAAGAACCGCTTCTGGAGGTGTTCGGCCGCGGCGCAGATTTTCAGCCGGTTTCCGTATGCTTCAACGACTGGAAAACGGCCGCTACGGCAAATGTACTATAACAAAGCAACGCTGTTGTGAGAGTCTATATGAGTCTGCATGAGAAAGCTTCTCATCAATAAAAGCCTGCACATCAACGGTCACTGCGGTGAAAGGATAGGATGATTGTATGAACTTTGATCAAATCATTTCCGAAATGACATTGGAAGAGAAGGCGTTGCTTCTTACCGGTACCGGTGATATGGAAACGGCAAAACTGGAAAAGTACGGTGTTCCGGAAAAGAAATTGGCGGATGGCCCTCATGGCGTTCGACATCCACGAGAAGAAAACTGCACACATTTTCCTAACCTTTGCTGCCTTGGTGCCACCTGGGATAAGCGTCTCGCCAGAGAAATGGGAAACGGGATCGCCAAAGATTGCGTGGAGCATGATGTAGATATGATCCTGGGCCCGGGGATCAATATCAAAAAGAATATTCTGTGCGGCAGAAATTTTGAATACCTTTCGGAGGATCCGGTTCTGGCGGGTGAATTAGCGGCAGAGTATATCAACGGCGTGGAGGAAATGGGCGTCGCCACCAGTCTGAAGCATTTTGCTGTCAATAACCAGGAACAGTTTCGGCAGGATGTCAGTGTAGAGGTTGACGAGCGCACTTTACGTGAAATATATCTAAAGGGCTTTGAAATCGCCGTGAAAAGGGCAAAGCCCACAAGTGTTATGTGCGCTTACAATAAAGTGAATTCCATTTGGTGCTCGGAAAATCCATTTTTGCTCAAGCAGGTATTGAAAGAGGAATGGAGATTCGACGGGTTTGTCATTTCCGATTGGGGCGCTGTACAGGATATATGTAAGGCCGTCCGAGCCGGTCTCGATTTTCAGATGCCGCATAACGGAAACATTGTTGCAGAGCTGAAACGCGGCTTGGAAACAAAGGAAATCTCCATGGAGGACATCGACCATGCTGTGGCCAATGTCTTAAAATTTTTGATAAGGCCAAAGCCGCAGAAGGCGGCATACAGCCGAGCTGATCAGCATAAAACAGCGCAGGAAATCGCCGCTGCAGGGACGGTTTTGCTGAAAAACGAAGGCCAGACGCTGCCGCTTACCGAGGATAAATATACATCCATCGCCGTTATCGGAGAATATGCTGTCAAGCCGTTGACTTCGGGACAGGGCAGTGCGGAAGTCCTGCAGTCGGAAGCGTATACCGACAACCCGCTGGAAGAGCTGCGCAAAAGGCTTCCCCATACGGAGATCCGCTATCTCGAAAAGTATAAAAAAGGTTCCTATTCTTCTCAGATGCTCTGGCCAACCTGCGGAGAGCTGACAGACTTTATTCAGGACAGCGATGTCGTCCTTTTCTTCGCCGGCTCTATGGAGTCGGAAGATACGGAATTCTTTGACAGGCGGAGCGCCCATCTAAATCCGAACTTTG
>CALWRE010000241.1 GCA_944383835.1 uncultured Lachnospiraceae bacterium
GGGCTCCCCGTTGTATATCGGCAGATTGACACGAACAGGCACTCTTTACAGCAATATATTCAGTTTTCAAGGTCCTCAAGATGATAGGGGGCTTTTATTATTATCCTTTTGCCGTTTTAATCATATAGATATGCAAAAAGCAATGTTTTCCCGTAAGCACATGATAAGAGGATTGTAAGCTTTTCTTAATAAAGAGCCGGTAACCTTTCCCGGTGCAAACCCGTCTAATATATACCATCGCAAAAACATTCTGCGACAGCTTGCGACTCATTTTGACACGAAAGAGGGACAGACATGAATTTCAGCAGTTTTCCGTTTATTTTCGGTTTTATGCCGGTTTATTTTATTGTATATTATCTGACGCCTGAGAAATACCGCAACGCCATCCTTTTAGGCGGCAGCCTGGTCTTCTATGCCATTGGAACGAAGGATCATCCCCAGTATTTTTTCCTGCTGATCGCCTCTGTGGCCGTCAATATCCTGCTGGCCGCAAGGATCCAGGCGGACGCGGAGCACAAAAAAACATGGCTGATGCTGGGCCTTGTTTATGATTTCGGTCTGCTCTTTCTCTTTAAATATCTGGGATTTTTCTGTGACAGCCTGGAGCGCCTTCTGTCTGTCAGCCTTCCGGATATACAGCCTGCCCTGCCGCCGGGAATCAGCTTTTTCACCTTCCAGACTGTCTCCTATCTGGCCGACGTCTACCGGGGCGCTTCGTATGACACAAAGGCTGCAGGGCGGGTGGCGACCTATCTCACCATGTTTCCGCAGCTCATCTCCGGTCCGATCACCACTTACGATCAGCTGGAGGAACCCCTGAAAAAGCGCAGGCATTCCGCCCGCCTCTTTGACTGCGGTCTGCGGGAATTCTGCATCGGCCTGGGGCTGAAGGTGATCCTCGCCAATCAGATCGGCAAGCTGTGGGACGATGTGACCGCCATCGGCTACGAGAGCATCTCCACTCCCCTGGCCTGGATGGGGATTATTGCCTTCAGCCTGCAGCTCTACCTGGATTTTCATTCCTACTCCCTGATGGCCCGCGGCCTGGGACTGATGATGGGGCTGCGCCTGCCGCAGAACTTCCGTTTTCCCTATATGTCCCTCTCCATGACCGACTTTTGGCGAAGATGGCATATGAGCCTGGGGCAATGGTTTCGGGATTACATCTATATTCCTCTGGGCGGCAGCCGGGAAGGGCGCTTTCGCACCTACCGCAATATGCTCGCCGTCTGGCTTTTCACCGGCCTCTGGCATGGAGCCAGCTGGAACTTCGTCCTCTGGGGCCTGGTTCTCTTCGTCCTTCTGTCCATAGAACGGATGGGGCTCAAAAAAATCCTGGAGAGAATCCCCTTGCTGGGGCATCTCTATATGATTTTTGCGATTCCCCTTACCTGGCTGGTCTTTGCCATCTCCGATCTCTCCCAGATCGGCGTCTACTTAGAGCGGCTTTTCCCCTTTCTTGGCGGCAGCGGCCAGTATGTCTATGCCCAGGACTATATTAAATATGGAAGAACTTACGGCGTCCTGCTGATCGTCTGCCTGTTTATGTGCACGCCCCTGCCCAGAAGGCTGTACCAGAAATACGGGCGAACCATTCCCGTCACCCTGGGGCTGGCTGCCGTATTCTGGTTCTCCATCTATCTTCTGCACCAGGGCCTTAACGACCCCTTTATGTATTCCGTATTCTGAAAGGAGCCAGGCATGAAAAAACACTCCGATATTCTTTTTTCTCTGCTGATCATACTTTCCGTCATAATTCTGGCCCCCTTTGTGCTGCGAAATGATATCTTTGTCCAGAGCGCCTCGGCCAGTCCGCCCGTTTCCTCGCCGGAATCCGAGCCTATGGAGTCTGCACCCATAGAGTCTGAGCCTTCGGAGTCTGAACCTTCGGAGTCCGATCTGCTGGAGTCCGATCCGCAGGAATCTGTTCCACAGGAATCCATTCCGCAGGAATCCACTCCCCCGTCCCAGCCGTCCCCGGAAGCCTCCGCTCCGGAAACAGCGGCTTCGGACGAATCCTCCCCCGCAGCGGATTCCGGCCAGATTCCTTCCCTCGAGGAATTTTTCTCCGACGCCCTCTTTATCGGAGATTCCCGCACGGTGGGCCTGATGGAATACGCCGGCCTCGACACCGCCAATTTCTTCGCCACCTCCGGCATGAGCTCGTTCCAGGTTCTGAGCGAAGAAGTTTCTGTCCCCGGCGTTGGAAAAATGACTTTATCCACCTTGTTTGAGCAAAAAAGCTATGGTAAAATTTTTTTGATGCTGGGGATCAACGAGCTGGGATATGAATTTTCGTCCGTTGTCAAGCAATACGGCAGGGTGGTAGATTTCATCCGCCAGGCGCAGCCGCAGGCCACGCTGTATGTGTGCGCCAACCTGCACCTGACCAAGAGCCGCTCCGATTCCGACGATATTTATAACAACGGCAATATCGACCGCCTGAACGCGGAGATTGCCGCTCTGGCCGACAACGAGAGCATATTCTACCTCGACGTCAATCCCCTGTTTGACGATGGAAACGGGGCTTTGAATGCACAGTACAGTGCTGACGATACCCACCCTTACGGCAAATATTACGCCCAATGGGGCCAATGGATCTACGACGCCTGCGTCCAGGAGAAGCCCTCCCAATGACTGAGGATTGAAGCCTGATGACATATATAACCGATAAAAAGAAGTGGTACACCGAACAGATCACTGCCTGCCAGGCGAGCCTTTACAGGCTGGCTGTCAGCCTACTGCGCAATGAAGAAGACGCCCGCGACGCCCTGCAGGAGGCTCTCTGCACCGGCTACGAAAAGCTGGACTCCCTGCAGGACGCCGGCAAATTCCGGCCCTGGATCATGCGCATTCTGCATAATGCTTCCTATGATATCCTGCGCGCAAGGAAACCGGCCGTCTCCCTCTCCGACATTCCGCCCGATCAGGAACCGGCCAATACGGCCGCCTTTCCCAGCGATACCGGGCTTAAGGAGGCCCTCCTGGCCCTGCCGGAAGACTACCGCGAAGCCGTTATTCTCTTTTATTATGAGGACATGTCCATAAAGGAGATCAGCCGCATCACCGGGGAATCCGCCGGAACGATAAAGACCCGGCTTTCCCGCGCCCGCAGCCGGCTTCGGCGCGTACTCGATCTATAAGGAGAACGTTTATGAACTCTATCGACAAGCAGCTTAAAAACATGGCGAAAGAAGAGGCGATGGAACCCTCTGCCGCCATACAGGCCTTCATTCAGCGCACTCTGAGCGGTCTGCCGGATGACGGCTCTCCCCTGCCGCGGAAAATGGCGAGGAGCAAAAGGCATTCTTTTCCCCGTCCCCTGGCGGCAATCGCGGCGGCCTTCGCCCTCTTTCTTTTGATTCCGAACCTGAGCGCCTCTGCGGCGGAGGCCATGAGCGACCTGCCGCTCATTGGCCCTATCGTGGACGTCATCACGATCCGAAACTATTTCTATGACGATGGATATCACCGCTCCAGCATCGACGTTCCCCAGGTGGAACTGGGCGGCGAGGGGGAAAACAGCTCCCTCGGCGATTCCGTCCAATCCATCAACGCCGACGTACAGGCCATGACGGACCGGCTGATCGCCCAGTTCGAGGCGGACACGGCGGAAATAGGGGATTCCGGCCATACGGAGCTTTCCCTCACCTACCAGGTGCTGACCAACACGGACAGCTGGTTTACCCTGGAGATTTTGGTTTACCAAGGGGCCGGGAGCGGTTCCCAGTCCTACCATTATTATCACATTGACAAAAGGACCGGGCAGATTATGCAGCTCTCCGATCTCTTTACCGAGGGCAACGATTACCAGACGGCAATCAGCGACGAAATCCTTCGGCAGATGAACGACCAGATGGCTGCCGATGAGAGCATCACCTATTGGGTGGGCAGCGCCTATCCGGAATTGGACTTTCATTCCATCACGCCGGACCAAAACTTCTATTTTTTCGAAAACGGCAATCTGGTAATCCGCTTTGACGAGTATGAGGTCGGCCCCGGTTCCATGGGAAGTCCTGCGTTTGAAATCCCCCGCTCGGTTTACGAATCGATGCTCAAGGAAGGCTATTGACAGACTGCGGGAGGGATTCATTACAAGATTCATTACAAATTTCTTACTTCCATTGCATTATCGGCTGTTCCCGCTTATAATCGACTCATAGAATACCGTTGCCGCGGCGGTCCGGCTGGACCGGCCGCCGCCGGAGAAAGGATGCATATGAGGAAGGGAATTATTGCCATTACGTTGACTCTATTCTGCCTGCTTGCACTGGCTGCCTGCTCCTGCGCCGCCGAAGATATTACCGTCGTCACAGAAGCGCCCTCCGTGGTTCCGGCGACCGAAGCCCCCGCTACGGAGCCTGCCACAGAGCCGCCGACCACGGCTGCCCCCGAAACCACAGCCGCAGAGCCGGAATTTTCCGTCTCCCTGGAAGGGCTTACCGCTCCGGAAGGGTCGAATATAACTTATCCGCAGCTGACCGGCCTGGGAGATGCGGACGAAACAACCCGCTGGAACGACTATTTCCGCCAGGAAGCCGACCAGACGGCAGCAGATCTGGCCGAGGGCGATACCGTCACCGTCAGCTGGCGTCTGGCCTCCCAGAGCACACGGCTGGCCAGCCTTGTAAAAATCACGGAGCTCACCGTCCAGGACGCGGCCTATCCTACCGTCAGCCTGGTTTCCTACAATATTGACCCCTCCACCGGCGACAGCGTCCGCCTCTATCAGCTCTGCAATACCAATTCCATCGCAGCTGACCTGATTGCCGCTGACAAAGCCGCTGCAGACGGAGGCGAGCAGACCGCTTACACCGTATCTGCCCCGGACGGCACCGATGTCACGCGGCATATTACCATGGAGGGAATCCTGGATATGTACGAAGAGCATATCGCCAACCGGGCCTCCAAATCCGACGAAGCCGCCCTGGCCGAGCTTCTTAATCAGATGGATTTTGACGGGAAGAATCCTTCCGCCGTGGGCTGCTCCTACTGGCAGGACGGGGTTCTGCACCTGGTCTTCCCCTATATCCATGCCGTAGGCGATTACATTGACATCGCGGTGAAGGACGCCCATCGGTCTTCCAACACGAAATAATACCGCAATAATATGCAATAGTACCGCTCCGGCAAAGCGGGAGAAACCGGGAAGGCAAACCGTTTTATTTTGCGGCATTTAAAAAGGAGGCAGGACTGCAGAAATGCAGGCTTATCTCCTTTTTTGATACTCTTCTTTTACCCATACAATAAGAATAGCAGCCAATGCAAAACTCCCTGCTAAAATGCCTAAAATCGTGTCTAAAGAATCGTTCAAAGAAGGATGTTCTTCCATAAATTTTTTCATAACGACCTCCTTATCAGCAGTTAGCTATAACTTTAGTTAGTTGAAGCTAATTAAATTATATACCCCATAAGTGAAAAAGGCAATAGGCAGCGGAAACATCCCGGTGCCGGTCAGCGGCCGGTTATGCCGCCATCGACAGATGAACTGACGCCGCATAGCCGATAGGAAACTGTGCCGTTTATATATGCGCCCGTATTATGCGTATATCTGTGCCGAGAATTTTTTGAACAGAATCTGTTATATCATTTTCTGCATCGTCTGCACCGGAATTTAGATTCAATACGATAATCTCGCAGCAGGCAAATGCACAGGGAAAATAATACTCCAAATTATTAAGCGATACCATTTTCCGGCAGCAGGGCATTTCCGCTTCCAGCGACATAAAATGACTCTCATAGGCATGATCCATTGCTTCCTGCCACCAGCCAAAATCCAGATCCGCGCCGCATTCAGGGCATGTAATGCGTTCCAAATCACTGCCGCAGTCAATAAATTGCGGCGTATCATAGCATTCTGCCGTAATAGAATCACAGGAGAGTTTTGATTTAAGAGACTCTTCCGCCCTTTTGAGCCCCTGCTCCGACAGCTTGCAGAATGGATCCTTAGGCACTATTTTTACAAAATAATCTGACATAAAAGCACCTCCCCGTCCTTTGATTTCCCCGTTCTATTACCTGTTCCTGTTCCTGTTCTATTTGTTGATATATATTTCATTATACCGCAGTCTGCGCGCAAATTCTACCCGTTGACAAAAGTACCAAATCGTACTAAAATAAAAAGTACGAAATCGCACTAAATGCGAAGGGAGGGATTATCATCGAAAGCAGAGGCGAATTGTTTGCCAGATTTCATAAGCACTGGTCTGAAATCAACGCAGCCTATGAACAGTATGCGCGGAAACTGGGCATCAGCTATTCCGCTTTACAGGTTCTATGCGAGATCTATAACGCAGATTCCCCTGTTACCCAGCGAATGATATGCGAAACAACGCATCTGCCGAAAACCACGGTCAATGCCATTATCGCAGGGTTTGTGAGGCAGGGATACGTTGCACTTCAGGAAATGAAGGCTGACCGGCGGCAAAAGTGCATCGGTTTAACGGAGGATGGGCGCATCTATGCAAGACCGATCATGGAGCATATGAGCCGCAGCGAGATGCAGGCTTTTGAGATGCTGGATGAAACAACCACGCAGGTCATGGTTTCGGGTATCGGAGAATATCAGAAGAATTTCCATCAAAAATTGAACCATACAAACGGAGGGAACTAACATGGAAATGGGTTTAGCAATGAATAAAAAGGAGGTTTTACCAAGATGAGCAAAAATATATTGGTTCTGGCGGGCAGTCCCCGCAAACACGGCAACACGGACCGGCTGGCAGACGAATTCATCCGAGGCGCCCAGGAGGCGGGCCACCACGTGGAAAAGATCTATCTGAAGGACCAGAAGATAAATGGCTGCCTGGGCTGCGGGGCCTGCCAGCGAAACGGCGGGACCTGCGTACAAAAGGACGATATGGAAAATATCTGCGAAAAGTGGCTGGCCGCCGACGCCGTGGTGCTTGCCTCCCCCGTTTACTTCTACACCTGGAGCGCCCAGATAAAGGCCGTGCTGGATCGTACCTTCGCCATTGAGCAGAAGGTGAAGGACACCAATTTCTATCTGATCTCTGCCGGAGCCGCTCCCACAGAGGATTACATGAAGCTGATGCTGGAAAGTTTTCGCAGCTATATCGGCTGTTTCCGGGCCGGGGGCAATAAAGAGGGCGGCTATGTGTTTGGCCTGGGCACCAACGCCCCTGGGGATGTGGCCGAAACCGGCGCCATGGCAAAGGCCTATGAGCTGGGCCGTACACTATAAGGAGTCCGTTTCAGACGAGGAATATAACAAACTGCCATAAGGTCAAATCCTGCGGCAAAAACAGAACCTTATCCTGTCTATATCTAACAGGCGGTGCGGCTTACATGAGCCGCACCGCCTGCTGTTTAAATCCGCTTCTAAATTATTTTCCCAGGAAAGCAACTATGGAATCTGCCGCCTGGCGTCCGAAGATGGTAGCTGCGGACAGAGGATGCGCACCGTAAGCGGTGACTTCGCCCGCCGCATACAGACCCGTGATCGGCGTATCGTTTTCATCCAGTACTTCGGCATTTCCGTTGGTCACAATGCCCCCGGTGGCGATGCGTCTGGCCGGTTTTACCAGGACTCCGTAGTAAGGACCTTCTGCATAATCGGAAACAAAGGTTTCGTTTTCATACTCGTCTGCCCCTGCGGCAATTCCCTCCGACACAGAGGCAATCGTCCCTGCCAGGGTTTCCGCGTCAAGCCCCAGAGCCTTGGCCAGTTCCTCCGCCGTAGCTCCCTCCGACAGCTTGCCGGCTTCCTGCACAGCCTGCAGGGCCTCTGTCTCTTCCAAGGTCGCTGCGTCCGCGATCAGATAAGCGCAGGCATCGGTCTGGGCTTTAATCGCCTCCATCATATCCGCCGTCCCGGCAGACTCATTGACAAAACGCTCGCCCTCGCTGTTTACCAGGACAGCTCCGCCCTTCAGTGCGTCAGCCACGCTCAGCGCCCCGGCCTGATTCGGCTCTCCAACCGTGGCCGTGGTGCAGGTGATCGCATCCATTCCCAGAAGCTGCGCCCCCAGGCTGTCTGCCATCACGATGCCGTCGCCGGTCGCCCCTGCCGCTCCGTAGGAATAGTAACCGTCCCACGCAGGGGCATAGGTCTGGTAGAACTCCGAATCGGCGCTGGCATAGCCGCCGCTGGCAATCAATACGGCAGTGGTATCAATCGTATACTCTCCGTCGCTGCCGGATACCACCACACCGGACACCGCTCCGTTTTCATCCGCCGTAATTTCCACAGCGGGGGAATTGGTGCGGACATCAATATTATCGTACTTCTCCAGTTCTGCAAGCAGGGCCGACACATATACCGAGCCGAAGCCGCCCTGGCTCTTATCGGCCAATTGCAGGGAATGGCTCTCGGAAGAAGCCGCCAGTTCTACGCCCAGGGACTCAATCCACTCAGCCGCATCGGCAGAATTGTAGGCAAAGGTATAAGCATAGTCTTCCCTTACCGGAACAACACGGTAGCCGATGCGATCATAACCATAGTCCCAGGAAAGGGCATACTCGTAAAACTGATCGGCCGTATAAGGCACCTCTGTCTCCATCTGCAGATCGCTGCCGCCGGCATTGATGCCGGTACTGGCCATGGCAGAGGCTCCGCCCAAAAATCCCTGCTTTTCCAGCAGAATAATACGTACATCGCTTGCCGCCGCCTTGATTGCAGCGGACATTCCGGCCGCCCCGCCGCCGATGATTACGATATCGGCCGTCTCGTTTCCTGCCGACTGAGAAGCCTCGGTCTGTTCTGCAGATTCGCCTGCGTCCGTTTCCTCTGCCGCCGTCGTTTCCGCAGCCTCCGTCTGTGCCGCTGTGGATGCGGCCGCGTCCGTCTCATCCTGACTGCCGCAGGCTGCCAGCGAAAAAGCCATGACAACAGTAAGCAAAACAGCAGTTATTTTTCTCATTTGTTTGTCCTCCTCTTTTTGGTTTCGGCCCTTCAAAAGGCCGTCCTTGTTATTTTAATGGCAATGCTGTCAAAAGAACAGGTTAAAGGACATTAAATTTCATTGCAGAATTTTAGGGCAGAATTTTACAAACCGCAGGCCGGTTGTTTTTCCCCCGAGAATCTGCTAAACTGTCTGTAGTGAGCGGATATTTCCAGCCGATGTTATGGGAGACGACACATGAGACGAAAACAGATTTTTTCTTATATACTGCTGACCTGCCTGACGGCGCTGGCAGTTTTTTCCTTTTGCTTCTTTCTGTGCCGGACAACCCTTTATCTGACAAACGGATCCGCTGTTCCCTCTGATATTGGAAGTACAAGCTATGTCGTCACCGATGTGCACCCCGATGAGGAGAGCCAGCTAATCACCCTCCATTTCACCGGCGTAAAGGAGAACGACCATCTCGCCTTTGTAATCAACGATATGGGCAGCTTCGTTCTGAGCCTGGAGGCCTATCTGAATGGGACGGAAGTGTATTCTTATGAGGAAAGCAGTCCTTTTCAGCGCATCCATATCATCGACCTTCCCGCCGACCTCATAGAAGAGACGGATGAAATAAACCTGACCCTTTCCGCCTCCGGCTGGCAGAGCCGATCCCAGGAAATCCTGTCCGGCAGGCTCAACGCTGCTCCCACCCTGATCCTCTGTTCCTATGAAAACGCCCTGGGGCTGACCCGGCAGGCGGACCGTGCGATGAGCATTCTGGTCGGCATGTACCTCATCATTATCGTCAGCAGCCTGACCATGTTTGCCGGACGCACCAGAGAGTTCGGCTACCTGTTTTTGAGTCTGCTCTGCCTGATCCGTTTTTTTAATACGGCCGTGGATTCCTCTTACCTTTCCTTTACCATGGGGCAGTATTACAGCCTGCGCCATATCCTGGTCGTCCTCCCGGTCATCTTTCATGTGTCCGTGGGAATCTGGCTGCTTCGTCCCGAACCGCGCCGCCGCAGCGGCCATTACCTGATGATCACCGGGGTCTTGACCCTGTTAGTCACCTTTTTTCAGTCCATCAGCGGGTATAACTGGTATCATTTCTTCCAGTTTCTTGCCTTCCTGGCCTTTACCGGCTGCTGCCTGCGGGCCGCTGTCCGCGGGAAAAAAGGCTGGCCTCTTTTGTGTGCCGGCTACACGGCAGGCTACGCCATTGTGGCCTTCCTTTACCTGATCAATATATGGGATATCACAAAGCCTGGGCTGGTGTTCATCTGCACGAATTTTACCAACTTCAGCTATGTTCCCGGCCTGCTGGCCTCGATGATCTTTATCAGCCGGCAGCTGGTCAGTAAATATAATGAAACGGAAAAGCTGTCCGCCAGACTGTCCCAGACCAATAAAGAACTGGATAAAAGAGTAGAGGAAAAAACCGCTCAGCTGGTAGCCATGCAGGAATCCAGGCAGAGTATGATGTTAAACATCTTTCATGACCTGCGAAATCCTGTGTTTATCCTGAAGGGCTGCCTCGACAATCTTCAGCCTGCCAATCCGCAGCAGCGCCAACATATAAAGACCATGCGCACCCGCCTGAATCTGCTGGAGACGCTGATTGGCGATCTCTTCCTATTGGAAAAGCTAGATGCCGGGGCCGTCGCCCTCTACGAGGATAATGTGGAACTGGATGCACTGATCCAGGAAATCGCCGATGGCCTCTCCGCCTCCAGGGACAAAACCGTCGTCACCGATCTGCGTCCTGCCGTCGTGTGGGGCGATGAAACCCGGCTGTTCCAGGCCTTCCAAAACCTGGCGGAAAATGCCCGCCTCTACACGCCCCAGGGAGGAACCATCTCCCTGTCCGTATATCAGGAGGGAGAAACGGCCAAGGTTATTATCGCGGATACCGGTATCGGAATGACCGAAGAAGAATGCAGCCATATTTTTGAGAGATACTATACCGGAAAGCGTTCCAAAAAGGATGTTTCCTCCGGCCTGGGGCTAAATATCGCGTCCCAACTCATTAAGCTGAACAGAGGCTCCATCCATGTGGAGAGCCAGCCTGGGGCCGGAACGAAAATCACTATTGTGTTTCCCGCTGTCCAAGCGCCCGAGGGCGTTTAACGCATTGAGAAAGGAAATTAAAATGATCCGTGTACTTCTGGTGGAGGACGATCCTGCCGTATCCGAAATTATCTGCCGTTACCTGCAGGAGACAGAGGAATATACTGTGACCGCCGTCCCCGATGCCGAATCCGCTCGGGAACTGGCTGAGACAGACTGCGACGTCATTCTGATGGACGTCATGCTGCCGGACGGCAGCGGCATCCGCCTCTGCGAGGAACTGCGCACAAAGCAGAAATGTCCCCTGCTTTTTATCAGCTGCATCGACGACGACAGCGTCATCACCGACGCCCTTGCCCACGGAGGGGACGACTATATTGTAAAACCCTTCAGCAATGCCATCCTGGACGCCCGGATCAAGGCCAATCTGCGCCGGGTACGAATGGATCAGGAAACGAAGCCGCGCGGCCCGCTGACCTGCGGCTCCCTGCGCCTCGATGAAAAAAAGATGACGGTCACCCTGCGGGGTGAGGAAAAACGGCTGGGCAATATGGAAATGCGAATCCTCTCCTTTTTCATACAGCATCCGGGCGAATATTATACGTCGGCCGAGCTCTATCGAAAGATATGGGGAAAGCCCTCCCTGGGCGATACCCGCACCGTCCTGGTCCATATTTATAACCTGCGCCGGAAGTTGGAGTCCAATCCAGCCTCTCCCGTCATCCTGCGCAATATTCCTGGGAAAGGCTATGTATTTGACCCCTCCGAAATCAATTAAGTTTTTCTTTCAATACCCAAAAAAAGCTCTAACCGATATTGTCAAGCCTATCCCTTTATGCTACACTTACTAAGTTGAAGAAGGAGGCTCTTTTTATGGAATATCAGGACATTGTTGCAAATATAAAAAACGGTGTGATCAAGACGCCCGCCTATATTTTTGACTTGGATATCCTGCGGCGCAAGACTGCTATGATCTGCGAGCTTCTGGGGAACCGCGCAAAGATGTGCTATGCCGTCAAGGCTAACCCCTTTGTACTAAATGCAATGGACGATCTGGTTCCCAAATATGAGGTCTGCTCGCCGGGAGAACTGGAAATCTGCAAAAACTGCGGCATTTCCATGGATAAGGTCGTCTTTTCCGGCATCAATAAGACGGAAGATTCCATCCGCGTGGCCGCCGGCTACCGGGTCGGCGTTATGACCGCCGAGTCGGTCCATCAGTTTGACATGATCTCGGACTGCGGCACGGACCTGCGCCGGGTCATTCCCGTCATTCTCCGGCTGACCAACGGCTCCCAGTTTGGGATGAACGAGGAGGACATTGAGCAAATCATTGCCCGCCAGCAGCTGAACCCCTATGTCCATATCCTAGGCATCCAGTATTTTACCGGCACGCAGAAGAAGAAGGTTTCCCATACGCTAGAGGAGCTGGACCATGTCTTTGCCTTCTGCGATAGGCTGAAGGAGGTCTACGACTTCCGTCCGGAACAGATCGAGTACGGCACCGGCCTGTGGGTTCCCTATTTTACCTCCGATTCCTTTGGCAACGAATTCGGCGACCTCACCGCCATCCGCGATTATCTGGAAGAGAAAAAATATCCCAGCCAGATGATCCTGGAGATGGGGCGCTATCCGGTAGCCTCCTGCGGCTATTTTGCCACGCGAGCCGAGGATGTGAAATTTAATAAGGAGGCCGGCTACTGCATCATCGACGGCGGCATCCATCAGATTAACTATTACGGCCAAAATATGGCCATGAAAACCCCTCTGATCGATTTTATCCCGATGCATCCGGTTCGGGAGGAGGCTGCGAAGAAATATATGCTCTGCGGCTCCCTGTGCACCTTCAACGATGTGGTCGCCCGCAACTTCCCGGTGCAGGACCTGCGCATCGGCGATTACTTCCTATTCCGCAATATCGGCGGCTATTCGGTGACGGAAGGCGGCTATCTGTTCCTGAGCCGCGATCTGCCGAACATCTATTTCGCCGACAGCAAAACAGGAATCCGGCTGGTGCGCAAGGGAATTCCCAGCCACCTGTTAAACACGCCGGATCTGACCGGCCCCCGGCTGGACCGCCCGGCTCCCTCCCTGCACGCCCAGGAGAAAAAGGTCTACTCGGATTCCGTCTTTGACAGCGATATGGGCCCGGATTCCATTTTTGTCGATGCGGCCCTGGCCGGCTCCGCAGTAAGCGAGGCGGTTTCCTCGGATTCCGTCTTTACTAATCTGGATAAGCCGGAGCAGGCTCCTCCTTCCCCCGCCGTATTGGAGGAACTGAAAAAGGACGACGCAGCTCCCCGGCTGACCGTGCCGTCGCGGCCGGACGATGGACTGAATGTGATCCCGCTGACCCGTACGGGCCGGACTCCTTCCGTCTCCGCCCGCCAGAGCGCTGGCCGGGACGCCTCTTCTTCCCGGAGAAGCGCCTCTTCTTCCGAGAAAACGGCCCCCCGCACTCCCAAGCGCTTCGTGCCGGAGACCGACGTACTAAAAGAAGCAAAAGCTGAACCCGCAAAGGCAGGCCGAAATACCTCCCGCCAGAGAAGCAGCGCCGGCTCAGCAAACAATACCAATCCCAGAAAGGGAGGAAACGATATGCGAGCCTCACGCCGCCGGAAAAAGAAAAACTCCGCCCTGCCTCTTCTCGCAGGGGCCGCCGCCATACTGGTTATGGCCGGCCTGGCGATCGGCCTTTACTTTGGCCGCCGCGTTATCGGCGATCTGAATGTAGAGGCGGGAACCTCCCTTACCACGGCCGATTTGATGCGTTATAATGCAGATAAGGAGAAAAACACCCAGCCTTTGAATATTGATACCTCTGTTCCGGGAGACTACGAGGTGGAGGTCCGGCTGTCCCCCTTCACCTACCACTGCACCATCCATGTGCAGGACACCACCAAGCCGATCGCTACTACCAAGGCGGTGACCACCGCTTACGGGGTAGCCGTGGAACCGATGGACTTTATCGACCAGCTGCAGGATTCCACGGAGGTAACGGCTGCCTTTGCCTCGGAGCCCGACCTGTACACCGACGGCGAGCAGCAGGTGGAAATCATCCTGACGGACGCCGCCGGCAACAGCTCCACTGTGACGGCCACTCTGACGGTCAGCGGGGCCAAGCCCACCGTTGAAATCGGCACAGGGGAAGCGGTTCCCGCAGCCTCCGCCTTCTTATCGGACGAATATCTGTCCATTCTGGCGGGGGAGGGCATAGAGGCGGACGCCGTCTCCTTCACCTCCGAACCCGACATGGACACCTCCGTTCCCGGCGAATATCCGGTGAGCATCCAGGCGGGGGACCGGACTCTGACTTCTACTCTGGTGGTAAAGGATACGGAGGCCCCCCAGGTGTTTGCCGACGATATTCATGTGACCGTGGGCGGCACCGTCTCCTATAAAAAGGCCATCCGGGCCTATGACAACCTGGACGAGGCGGATCAGCTGACCATCGACGCCGATAATGCCGGAGTTGATCTGAATACGGTGGGCGAGTATCCCTACACGGCCACCGTCACCGATTCCTCCGGCAACTCCGCTACCGCCACCGGCACCGTGTATGTGCTGGAGGCAGACGCTCTGGTTGCCGATATCGATGAGGTCAATGCCATGGCCGACGAAATCCTGGCGGAAATCATCACCGACGACATGAGCGAGATGGAAAAGCTTCGGGCCATTTACAACTGGGTGCGCAAGAACACCAGCTACACCAGCCACTCCCAGGAGGAGGACTACACCTTAGCCGCCTACCAGGGCTTTACCGAGCGCAGCGGCGACTGCTTCACCTACGCCGCCGAAGCCAAATTCCTGCTGACCCGCGCCGGCATCGAGAATATCGACGTGGTCAAGGTCGTGCCGGAGGGTTCCACCGATATCCCGACCCATTTCTGGAACCTGGTCAATATCGGCGAGGGCTGGTACCATTTTGACTGCACCCCCAGAAAGGACGGTTCCACCTTCTTCTATCTGACCGATGAAGAGCTGGAGGCTTACTCCTCCACCCACAACGGAACCCATGTGTACGATAAGAGCCTCTATCCCGAGGTGGAATAAAGTAAACATTAAAGTGAGGGAATCTCATGCAAAATCATATTTTGGATTATCTGGACCAGACCGTAGAACGCGTGCCGGATAAACTGGCCTTTGGCGGCGTCAGCCCGGAAGACGGCATCACCTTTTGCCGGCTGGACGCCATCAGCCGTTCCATCGGCTCCTATCTCGCCGCCCGCGGGATGTTCCGGGAGCCTGTGGTGGTCTTTATGAATCGCCATCCCAATGCGGTGGCCGCCTTCTTAGGCGTCCTGCAGGGAGGCTGCTACTACGTCCCCATCGACGAGGAGATGCCCCGGGCCCGCATCGACCTGATCCTGCAAAATCTCCATCCCAGAGCCATTATCTGTGATGAAACCACGGTGGATACGGCCCGCACCTTTGATTTTGGCGGGGAACTGTGGCTCTACGGCGAGCTGCAAAAGACGCCCATTGACCGCCAGGCCCTGGACGATGTGCGCAGCCGCACCATCGACACCGACCCGGTCTATGTGTTCTTTACTTCCGGCTCCACCGGCATCCCCAAGGGCGTAGCGGCCTGCCACCGCTCCCTGATCAACTATATCGAGCAGCTCTCGGAGGTTCTGGGCTTTAATGAAGACACGGTCTTTGCCAACCAGACCCCCCTTTACTTCGACGCCAGCCTGAAGGATATCTATCCCACGCTGAAATACGGGGCGACGGCCTACATTGTACCGAAGACCATGTTCAAGTTCCCGATGCAGATCCTGGAATTCTTAAACGAGCACCAGGTCAACACCCT
>CALWRE010000242.1 GCA_944383835.1 uncultured Lachnospiraceae bacterium
CTGGCGGCGATGACCGACTGGGTGAACACCACCTGCCCCTGCCGCGGCGGCCCGGCCACGAGAGAGACCGACACGATGCCCCAGTGGGCCGGTTCCTCCTGGTACTTCCAGCGCTATACCGATCCCCACAACGACGAGGCCCTGGCAAGCCCCGAGGCCCTGAAATACTGGATGCCGGTGGACTGGTACAATGGCGGCATGGAGCATACGACCCTCCATCTGCTGTACTCCCGCTTCTGGCATAAGTTCCTCTACGACCAGGGCGTAGTGCCCTGCCCGGAGCCTTATTTGAAGCGCACCTCCCACGGCATGATCCTGGGCGAGAACGGCGAGAAGATGAGCAAGTCCAGAGGAAATGTGGTGAATCCGGACGATATTGTGAATGAGTTCGGCGCGGATACGCTGCGCACCTATGAGATGTTCATCGGCGCCTTTGATTTGAGCGCCTCCTGGTCCCAGGAAGGCGTGAAGGGCTGCCGCCGTTTCCTGGACCGCGTCTGGAAACTGCAGGATATCGTCGTCGATGGGGACGGATACTCTGCGGATATGGAAACGAAGATGCATCAGACCATCAAGAAGGTGGACGGCGATTATGAGAGCCTGAAATTCAATACGGCCATCGCGGCCATGATGGGGCTGGTCAACCAGTTTTATAAGAAGGGAAGCGTCACCAAGGGCGAGCTGCGGACTCTGTTAGTCCTGCTCAACCCGCTAGCTCCCCATATCACCGAGGAAATGTGGCAGCAGCAGGGCTTTGAAGGCCGTCTGTACCGGGCTGCCTGGCCGACCTATGACGAGGCGAAGACCGTGGAGAATACGGTGGAAGTGGCCGTCCAGATGAACGGCAAGATGCGGGCGACGGTGACCATCGCCGTGGACGCTTCCAAGGAGGACGCTCTGGCTGCGGCCAAGGAGGCTTTAGGCGCGAAGCTGAAAGGTGAAATTGTAAAAGAGATTTATGTACCTGGGCGTATTATCAACATTGTAGTGAAAGGCTGAGAAATCAAATGAGTCAAAAAAGGAGCCGGCTGAACTTCCGCAAGACCGGGAAAACCAGAAAGGGAAGTCTGGTCCTGACATTCAGTACAGTAATCTATTTTATTCTGGCGATTATGTGGTGGGAATTTGCGTTCCACTTTGTTATGGTAGGAAGCTTTAACCTGGATTTCTTCTATCCGCTGCTGCTTGCCATCCCGATTGGAGGCTTCTTCGGCTTCCTGTGCAATCTGACGCCGTCGAAGCGGGCCAATTATATCATCACCATCGCGCTGACTTTGTTCTGCGCGGTTGTGTTCGGGGCCAATATGGTCTATCACGATGTCTTCCAGACCTACATCGGCGTGTTCAGCGCCCTCTTTCAGGGAAATGCGACCAATGCCCTGGGCTTTGGTCCCTTCTTCCAGTTGGCCTTAAAGACCATGTGGGACGATATTTTCGGCATCATCCTGCTGCTGATCCCCTTTGTGTTCATCCTGACCATCGGCCGCTATCTGCTGAGCTATCGCCAGAGAACCCTGCCCACCCAGGGCGTGGTGGCGGCCGGCGTGCTGATCTTCCATCTGATCTGCCTGCTGATTATCAACTTTGGCAGCCATGACCCCTACACGGCCTACGACCTCTATCACAACCAGAGTTCTCTGGAGGACGAGGTGGAAACCCTGGGGGTGGCTACGGCCATGCGGATGGATTTAAAGAACGTTATCTTCGGCTCCAGCAGCACCAGCCTGGATGGGCTGATCCTGCCGGAGGGAACCTCCTCCTGGAACGGTGGGGGCGGCTCCACGGAGACCCAGGCGGAAGGCCAGACCCAGGAGAGCGGGACGGAGGCCACCGAGCCTGCGACCGAACCGGATCCTCACGATCTCTATAACTATGTGGACATCGATTTTGATACCCTGATCGAGGAGGCGCCCAACGATACGGTTCGCCAGATGCATGAGTATTTTGCTTCCCAGACGCCGACCAATAAGAACGAATACACCGGCATCTACGAGGGCTACAACCTGATCTTCATCACGGCGGAGGGATTCTCTCCCTATGCGGTGGACGAGGAGCTGACGCCCACTCTGTACCGGCTGATCAACACCGGCTATGTGTTCAACAATTTCTATACGCCCCTGTGGTACGGCAGCACCTCCGCCGGCGAGTACGTGAACCTGACCAGCCAGATCCCGCAGGACGGCGGCTATGTGTCCCTGCAGGAGAGCGGGGCGAGGGGGACGGATATGTACTTCTCCCTGGGCCGGATGATGGAGCGGGCCGGCTATAACCTGTGGGGCTTCCACAATAACGACTATACCTACTACGACCGCAACCTGTCCTTCCCCAATATGGGCTACAACTGGATCGGCACCGGCAACGGCTATGAGCCGGAGAAAAATTCTTCCGGCAACGATATCTGGCCCCAGTCCGACCTGCACCTGATTGATACGACCTTTGATACGTATAAGGACAGCGAGCCCTTCCATGTGTATTATATGACGGTCAGCGGCCATGTGCAGTATACCTTTACCGGCAACAGCATGTCCCTGCGCAACCGGGATGCGGTGGAGGGCCTGCCTTATTCCGACAATGCCAAGGCCTACATCGCCTGCAACATCGAGCTGGACAAGGCCCTGGAGAGCCTGATCAACCATCTGGAGGAGAGCGGGCTGGCGGACCGTACCCTGGTGGTCCTGTCGGCGGATCATATTCCCTATGACAATAAGGAGATCTGCGACGAGATTGCCGGTCATACCCTGGATGAGAATTTCGAGTGGTATGAGAACAACCTGATCATCTGGACGGGGAGCATGACGGAGAACGTGGTGGTGGACAAGGTCTGCTGCGCCCTGGATATCCTGCCTACCATCGCCAATATGCTGGGTCTGGACTATGATTCCCGCATCCTGATGGGCCGGGATATCTTCTCGGATACGGAGGGGCTGGTGCTTTTCCGCAACCGCAACTGGATTACCGACACGGCCATGTACATCGCCTCCACCGGCGAGGTCATCTCCCGCACCGGCGAGGAGGTGTCGGAGGAGTATGTGAGCCAGATCAATACCATTGTCCGCAACCGCCTGCGCCTCTCGCCGCTGATTGTGGATGAGAATTACTATCAGTATCTGCACGACTGAGCCGAGAAATGTTTCCCCCGGACGGTTTTCCACCGAAGGGGGAAACATTTTTTGTCCCGCTTTTTTACAGAATGTGTGTTTTTGTTGTATCTTTTACGGATATATGATACAATATCCGGTAAAGAGAACCCTACTGTTTTGGGGGGAGGGGAAAAAATGCTGGATAAAGCGACGATCAAGGAGCAAATAGAAGAGCGCATGAAAAATCTGGATTTTTCGGATACCTGCGCTCTTTTTTTACTTTCTGTTGAGGAAACGGGAGAAGAGGGAGAAGAGGGAAAAAAGACGGAGGATTTACCGGAGAGGGAGGCCTGGGTGGAAGGGCTGCTCGCACGGTTTTTCCGCATTTCGGAGGATATCGTGGGCTGCCTGGACGACGGCCGCTTTATTGCTTTCCTAAGCGGAAGGCTGACGGAGAGCGTGGTTTGGGAGAAGGCGAGGACTTTAAGCGAAGCCCTGTGGTTTGCGGCGGAGGATCTGCCGTCTGCGGGGCAGGTGTGCGGCTGCGTCGGCGTCTATATGTTCCGGGCAAACGGCGAATCCTTTTCCTTTGTGTTCCGCAAGGCGGAGTATGCCCTGGAAATGGCCAGGCAGAACGCCAGCCACCATTTTTATATCTATGTGGCCTCCAACAGCCAGCCGGACCAGATGCAGCCTCCCTTTGCCTCCTCCCAGATGCTGCTGAATTATATCGACGAGGGCGTGCGGATCCTGGAGGTGGGGAATGAGGTGCGGGCGGTTTATGTCAGCCCTGGGTATTACCGCCGCCTTGCCGTGGCAGGCGGGACGGATTCGGTTCAGCAGATCCGGATCCATCCGTCGGACCGGGACATATATGAGGCGGACGTGCGGAGGGCGGCGCGGTCGGCCGAGGTGACCGAGAGCCGCTACCGCGTTTCGCGGGACGGAACCAACTGGATTTTCTGCCGCATCCGTCTGCTGCGGCTTACCCTGTCGGGCGATCTGCCGATTGTCCTGGAGATTTCCCACAATATCACGGGGCTGGAGCAGTTAAAGAGCCAGAACGATGAGAACCGGGAATGGCTGCGTTATGTGGTGGGACAGACGGACTATCAGCTCTGGGAGGCGGATCTGAAATCGCGGACCTTCCGCCTGCTGCATACGCCCAACATACAGGAGGGCCGCCAGACGGTCTATGAGAATTTCCCGGAGTCGCTGGTGGACAGCGGCCGGGTGCATCAGGATTCGGCCGTCCGCTTCCGCCGCTTTGCGGAGGATATGCTGAACGGAAAGGCGGACGACAGCGAAAATTTTGTGATACAGTACCGGCAGAGCAGCTGCTATGGCTGGGCCTCCATGTCGTACCATATGCTTTATGACGAGGAAGGCCACCCGGAGAAGGCGATCGGCATCAAGGAAGACCTGTCCTACCTTCCCGTGCAGCGGTGCGGCTATATCCAGAGGCGGATTATGCCGGCGGATCTGTATCCCCATTTATATGGTTTCCTGCAGGCGAACCTGACCCGTGACCAGGTGGAAAAGCTGCAGCTGGAGGGCAGGGACCAGAACAGCCTGATGGGAGAAAAAACCTATACGGAAATCATCGGCCAGGGTCTGCTGCGGATCTTTTCCACGGACGATGGGAAAAGGCTGCAGGCCAGGCTGGAACGCCTGCTGCTATTGGAGGAATTCCGCCAGGGCAGAAGATGGCTCTATGAAAAATGCCGGATCATAGATTCCCAGGGAGAAATCCAGTGGATCGTTGCCGGCGTCAACCTGGACGCGGACCCGGAAACGGGGGACGTCTGCCTCTTTGCGTACTTGAGCCGAGAAAACCAGCGCCGGAAATGGGAAAGCGAACTGAATGAGGCGGTGGCGGCGGACCCGGAGACAGGGGTGTACGATACCGGCGCGTTCCGGCTGCTGGTCCAGCACCTGTTCGGGCAGGAGAAAGAGGAAAGCTGCGCCCTGGCGGAGATCGGGATTGTAGGCTTTGACGAATTCTTTTCGGAGGAAGACCCGAGAGGGCGGGATATCCTGACGGCGCTGAACGTATTCCTGGATACGGACTGCGTGGTGGGAAAAACAAAGGAAAGAGGCCGTCTTCAGGTATTTTTCCCGCATATGGCCTCCAAGCCTCTGCTGCAGAGGGAGATCGAAAACGCCTTCTCCTTTGTCCGGATTTCTTTAAACGGAATGGAAGAGATGAAGTATCTGCGCCTGGTGGCCGCGGTTGCCTGCGGGGAGAGGGAAAACTCCTTCTTAGGCGAGATGGCCGCCGCCGCTTCCGGGCTGTGCAGCCTGCACACCGGAGAGGCCGCCGATACGGTGGTCTTTTGCGAGGGCCAGGGGGATTACCAAAGAAGCATCATCGATTTGAAGGGGCGGACGGAGGACGAGCTGTCGTTTGCCTCCCCGGAGCCCGCTCAGGATATGACGGAGGAGGAAAAGGACATAGCCCTGAAATGCGAGGGGCTGATGCTGCGGGCAGGCAGCGCCGACAGCTCCGTAAATGCTGTCCTTGCCAGGATCGGCGCCTATTATCAGGCGGACCGGGTGTATATTTTGGCATTGACAGAGCAGGGGCGGATTATTACAATGATCAACGAGTGGACGGGGAAGGGGAAATTCAGCATCCAGTATTCTCTCTCCGGAAAAAACGTCGACCGTTTCCCGGTGATTGCCCGCTTCGTCCGCAACCCGTCCCCGCTTTTCCTCTCCATGAAGGAAAAATGGGAGGAGAGAGACGGCGAGGGGGTAAAGACACCCTGGCAGTACGCCATCCTGCCGATGGAGAAGGCGGAGGAAACGGAGCAGATGCTCTGCATCGAAAACCCGAGGCGTTCGTTGGAAAGGACGGCCCTGCTGGATCAGCTGATCCCGTATCTGAGCCGGGAGAGAAGCCGCTTTTCCTCGCAGAAGAGGGAGGCTTCCCCGCTGGACAGGCTCTATTCCATACCGAATCTCCAGACCTACATGAATGTGATTTATTCGCTGGATTCCGATATGAACAGTTCGCTGGGCGTAATGGCGGTGGATATCCCGGATTTCGCCCTGCTGAAGGAAGAGAAGGGGTACGAGTACGGCACCCGCTTCCTCCTCCGCCTTTCGGAGGTGCTGCTGGATGTATTTGGCAGGTCCCTGCTGTTCCATACAAAAGAAGCGGAGTTTATCGTCCTGTGTACGGATATGACATACGAAACCTTTTTGAACCAGTGCGCCCGTGTCCGGCAGCTGGTGGACCGGAAGTACGCCGGGATGTTCCGGACCGGCTGCACCTGGTCGGGAGGGATTTTTGACGCGCGGGATCTGGTGCAGAAGGCCCGTTCCCTGATGCGCTGCGCCGGCCCTTCGGAGCTGTTTGACCTGGCGGAGCCCGCCGGGGCAAAGGAGATGGTTCAAAGCAGCAGCCTCCATGCGGTGACCAAGGATATCGACCGGTTTACCATCTATCTGCAGCCCAAGGTGGACATTCGCTCCGGCAGCCTGACGGGGGTGGAGGCCCTGGTGCGGATCCTGGACGGGGAGGGAGGGCTTCTCTCCCACAGCCGCGTGATCGAGGAGATGGAAAACAGGGGAACGATACAGGATCTGGACTATTTTGTGCTGGACAGGACCCTGCATGTGATGAGCGGATGGAAGGAGAAGGGCTATCCTTTAATCCCTGTGTCCAGCAATTTCTCCCGCAATACCATCCTGAGCCCGTCGGCCCTGGCTTCGGTGCTGGCGGTTTTCAGCCGGTATCCGGATATTTCTCAGGAAATGCTGGAGATCGAGATTACGGAGACGGCCGGGGATTTCGAGAACAATACCTTCGCCGAGATGCTCCGGCGGTTCGGGGAGTATGGGCTGCAGCTGTCCCTGGATGATTTCGGCTCCAGCTATTCCAATATGTCCATGCTTGCCAACCTGCATTTCCATTCGGTGAAGCTGGACCGGAGCATGATCCGCAGCATTGCGGACAATCCGGTATCCCAGATGATGGTGCAGGATCTCGTAAAGCTTTGCGACAAATGCGGGATGCTCTGCATTGCGGAAGGGGTGGAGACGAAGCCGCAGGCCGAGGCGCTTTTGCGGGCGGGCTGCCGTTACGCCCAGGGCTTCTATTACGGGAGGCCCATGCCCGTCGAAGAATTTGAACAAAAGTATTTTCAGAACTGATATATACGGAGGAGGAGCTTTATGGTACGGTCAGAGAAAAACGCGGCGGACAGAGACAGGCCGGCTGCGGGTAAGATGCTTGTCGTTGGGATCGGCGCTTCGGCCGGCGGACTGGAGGCGCTGCAGCAGTTTTTCCGCTTCATGCCGCCCAGCAACGGCCTATGCTTCGTGGTGGTCCAGCATCTGGCGCCGGATTACAAAAGCCTGATGGCGGACATCCTGGGAAAATATACGGATATGAAGGTTTTGCAGGCGGAAAATGAAATGCTGCTGGAGCCGAACCACGTATACTTAATTCCGCCCAAGAAAAATATAATTTACTGTGACGGGCGGCTGCTGTTGGAGGAGTACGCCCAGGGAACCTTAAACCATCCCATCGATATTTTTCTGACCTCCCTTGCCGAGGGCAAGAAGGAGCAGTCCATCGCGATCATCCTGTCGGGCACCGGCTCGGATGGAACCAATGGGATCAAGGCCGTCAAGGAAAAGGGAGGGCTTACGATTGTCCAGGAGCCGGCCAGCGCCAAGTTTGACGGGATGCCCCGCAGCGCGATCAACACGGGGCTGGTGGACTATGTGCTCTCGCCCAAGGATATCGCGGGAGAGCTTCTGCACTACTCCCAGTACCGGCTTATTATGGAGCCGAACGAGGAGGAGGCTTTCCTGACGGATGAGGAGAGCTTCACCCATATTTACGCCGTCCTGAAAAAGGTCCGGGGGATCGATTTCACCCATTACAAGCGGACGACGGTATTTCGCCGCATTGAACGGCGGATGGTGGTGAACCACTGCTTAAGCCTGGAGGAATACGCGAAGCTTCTGGACAACGACACCGAGGAGGTCAATGTCTTGGTCAAAGAGATTCTGATCGGGGTGACGAACTTTTTCCGCGACCCGGCCTATTTTGAAAAGCTGAAGGAGGTAGCCCTTTATCCCATCGTGCAGAATGCCTCCAAGGACGAGCCGATCCGGGTATGGAGCGCCGGCTGCTCCACCGGCGAGGAGGCCTATTCGATTGCAATCCTGTTCCGTGAGATCCTGGAGGAGCTGCAGGTGCAGCGGGATATCAAGATTTTCGCCACGGATATCGACATCCAGGCCATCGAGCAGGCCGGAAGGGGCGTGTTTTCGGAGAGCATCGTCGACGATGTCTCCAGCGAGCGCCTGGCCAAGTACTTTATCAAGCGAAACGACCAGTATTATATTTCCAAGGAAATACGGCGGATGATTATCTTCGCCCCCCATAACATGCTCTCGGATCCCCCGTTTGGGAAGCTCGATCTGATCAGCTGCCGCAACGTGATGATTTATTTCCAGATGGTCCTGCAGAGGGGGCTTTTCGCCATATTCCATACGGCGCTGAAGAATGGAGGCTATCTCTTCCTGGGAAAGAGCGAGACGGCCAACGAGTATTCCGACGTGTTCAGGCCTGCCTGCAGCACCGAGAAGATTTACATCCATAACAGCGCGGGGAAGATGGAGAACCTGTCGCCGCCCACCTTTAATATTCCCAGCTTCCAGCCGGTGACGCCGCGGGCCGTCAGCCTGCCGGGGAGCGCGAGGACGGAATACGACATGGAAGAGGTGTATACCCGTTTCCTGGAGAAATTTATGCCGGCCACCCTGGTGATCGACGAGTCCAACGACGTAATCCATTTCTTTGGGAATTACATGGACTTTGTCTCCATTGCCCCAGGCAAGGCTTCCTTTAATCTGTTCCACATCATCCACAAGGACTTAAGCCTGGCCGCGTCCACGGCCCTCAGCCGGTGCAGGGCGGAGCATACGTCGGTGACCTACACCGATATCTCCATGGACACCCCGTCCGGGCGCCGCGTGATCGACCTAAGCGTCCATCCGATTTCCGTCCCCCGCGAGGAAAACAGCGGGCTGGCGGCGATGATGTTCCAGGAAAAGGGGCAGGCCTCCGGCGAGGACGAGGGGGTCCGCGAGAAATACGACATCGATACGACGGCGGCCAGGCGCATCACCGATCTGGAGCAGGAGCTGCAGGAGTCGCAGAATGACCTGAAAAAAACCATCGGCGAGCTGGAGACCGTGAACGAGGAGCTGCAGGCGGCCAATGAAGAGCTGCTGACAGCCAATGAGGAGCTGCAAAGCTCCAACGAGGAGCTGCAGTCGGTCAACGAGGAGCTGTACACCGTCAACACGGAATATCAGCAGAAGGTGGACGAACTGACGATGATGACCAATGATTTGTCCAACTTCCTTTCGTCGACGATGATCGGCATCCTGTTTGTGGATGGGAATCTGAATATCCGCAAATTCACCGAATACGTAGGCCGGGAGTTCCAGCTGATGGAGCAGGACATCGGCCGCTCCATCCAGATTTTTGCCCACAGCTTTCCCTATGAGAAGATTGTGGAGGACGCCAAAAGCGTATTGAAGACATTGACGCCCATCGACCGGGAGGTGGTGGCCACCAACGGCCAGTTTTATACCCTCCGCATCGCTCCGTACCGGACGACGGAAAACAGCATCAAGGGACTGGTGATTACGATTATCGACAGTCTGGGAGCCGGAAACGCCAAGAAGGGGTGAGAGCCGGCCGCAAACAAAATCGGACAGGGAGGTGATGGATATAGTGGAGAAAGAAAAATTCGGACAGTCAAAGGAGCTGCTGCAGACAATCCTGCGGGATGAGAAAATTGCGGTATGCGAATACAGGCCGCAGGAAGACCGCCTGCTCATATACGACAATGCCCTGGCTGCCAAAAGAGAGATCCCCGCGTATCTGGAACACCTGGAGGGGGAGAGCATGATCCATCCGGACGACCGGTGGAAAATGCGGGAGTTTTTATGGGGAAGAATCGGCGGAAAGGTGGAGGTCCGCTATTATGACGGAGAGGCCTATGCCAGGATTTTAAATCTGCAGGCGGTTCGGACGGGGGAGGAGGAGCCGCTTTGGTTCCCGTTTATTGTCCGGGATGTGACCCAGGAGAAAACCCAGCAGTCGATCTGGGAGGACAGGGCCAAGAAGGATTCCCTGACGATGATTTACAACCGCTTTTTCGGAAGGGAATTGATCGACGAATATCTGAAAAACAAGGATCCCTATTCGACCTGCGGCATGATGGTGGTCGATATCGATTATTTCAAATACGCCAACGATAGCCACGGCCATCTGTTCGGCGACCAGGTCCTTGTCCGCCTGGCCAACCTTCTGCAGATGATGTTTGAGGAGAAGGACGTGGTTATGCGGGCGGGAGGAGACGAATTCGTCGTCTTTCTGAAGGATATCAGCCATTCGGCATTGGTCCGCAAGGCCATGCAGCTGGTAAAGGCAGTCCGCGAAATGCCTTTTGAGGGAGTGGATTACTCGGCCACCTGCAGCGTGGGCGTATGCTTCCTGACGGAAAACCTGCCGGGCTATACCTACGACCAGCTGTTTGAAAACGCGGACTGGGCCCTGTACCGGGCCAAGAACAGCGGCAGGAACTGCTACGTGTTCTGCGACAGCCTCCAGCGGTTCGAGCTGGAAAAGAAGGAGCGCCCGCCCAGGGAGCATATCGATATCCGCTATCTGCACAACGACATTATTTCCACGGCCTTTGAGATTTTTGAGAAAATGAGCAGCTTTTCGGTGGCCATTGAATTTTTGATGGAGATAATCGGCTACCGCTTCCAGCTGGACCGGATCACGGTGATCCGGACGAAAAGCAGGGAAAAAGCGGCGGAGCGGGTATATCAGTGGCTGGGAAGTGGAGTTCCGGAGGCGCTCATGGCGCCGGGAGACTTCTCCAAGGAGGATTTCCTGACACTGTTTCA
>CALWRE010000243.1 GCA_944383835.1 uncultured Lachnospiraceae bacterium
GAGAGGCATCGCTACGCGCTATGCGAAAAACACGTCATCGTTCCTTTCTGCTGTTCATATCAGGTGTATCGCTATTTGGCTGGCTGTTTTGGCTTAATCTCATGTAGACACTATCTAAGATCGCGCAGATGCTGAACGATCATAAAAAAATGAACAATTACACCAATACCTGCATTTATTACGAGCCGTATCTTGGCAATGCAGGGAAAGCTGCGGACTGCGATGGCTGCGGCAAGTGTATGACTGCAAATGGCGGCTTGGATATACCCGCTATGCTGAAAGAGGCTGACGAAACGATCACGCATTTTTGAGAGGAGGAAAAGACACTATGAAAATATCTGATGAGAAACAATTTGAGAAAGAGAATGTATTTGGCAAAGGTCAGCCTAATGATGCATTCTCTCAGTATTTTATCGGGAATTCCTATCTGAACCCGTTGACGGTTCCCGGAAAAAGTCCGATTTTTCTGGCTAATGTGACCTTCGAACCCGGATGCCGCAACAATTGGCATATTCACCATGCGAAAACCGGCGGAGGGCAGATCTTGATCTGCACTGCCGGGGAAGGGTGGTATCAGGAAGAAGGCAAAAAACCGCAAAGTCTCATTCCCGGTACAGTGATTGTCATTCCTGCAAATGTGAAGCACTGGCATGGAGCGAAAAAAGATAGTTGGTTTTCGCATATTGCCCTTGATGTTCCCGGCGAAGATTCCTCTAATGAATGGATGGAGCCAGTAACAGACGATGAATACAATAATCTTGATTAAACATAAAAAGGAGAAATCAGTTATGCAACAGACTTATATTACATTGAACGATGGCAACAAAATCCCGCAGTTTGGTATGGGCGTTTACATGGTGCCGGATGGGGAACCCACAAGAAAAGCGGTTCTGGATGCACTGAGATTAGGCTACCGGCATATTGATACAGCCCACGCCTATCAGAATGAACGTAGCGTTGGAGCGGCAGTAAAAGAAAGCAAAGTACCCCGTGAAGAAATCTGGATTACAACAAAACTGTGGCCCAGCGAGTATGGCGAGGGAAAAACGATGGATGCCATTAACAAAATGCTCTCCCGGCTTGATACGGAATATATCGATCTTCTCCTCCTGCACCAGCAGTTTGGCGATTATCTCGGCGCATGGAAAGACATGGAGAAGGCGGTTAAAGAAGGGAAAGTCCGTTCTATTGGCATTTCCAATTTTGAATCAGAGCGTTTGGAGGAACTCTGCGAGGCGGCTGCCATCAAGCCCGCCGTTTTACAGGTGGAGTGTCATCCGTATTATCAGCAGAATGAGCTTAAGAAACGGATTGCCGCATACGGTACTGTCATTGAAAGCTGGTACCCCATCGGTCATGGCGATAAAAATCTGATCAACGAGCCGGTGTTTACGGAACTGGGTAAAAAATATGGCAAGACGAATGTGCAGATTATCCTGCGCTGGCACATTCAGGAGGGAAATATTATCTTCCCGAAATCTACAAATCCCCAGCACATCCGTGATAACTTTGATATTTTTGATTTTGAACTTACCGCAGATGAAATGGATTCCATCCGCGCATTGGATAAAGGCATCCGTTTCTTCAACATGAGTCTTGCGGAACAAGAGGCGAATTTAGGACAGTTTACGCCTGCCGACTAACTCTCAGGAAGGGGTGCTACTATGAAAAAAAGAACTCTCGGCGGCAGTCTGGAAGTCTCTGAAATCAGCCTTGGATGCATGGGACTCTCTCATGGGAATGGCCCGGCAACAGAAGAAAATACAGCGATACGTCTTTTACAAGAAGCTGCAGATATGGGGTATACCATGTTTGATACAGCGGAAACATATGGATTCCCGGCGGATCCTCACCATAATGAAAAACTTGTAGGCAAAGCGCTGAAAAGCATTCGCAACCGGGTAGTGATTGCCACCAAGTTTGGCGTGGCGTTTGAGTATAACGGTGGTGAATTGCACTCTGGCTTAAAGTTGGATTCTCGTCCAGAAACCATAAAACGGTCGATTGAAAACTCCCTCCATCGTCTGCAAACTGACAGAATTGATTTGTACTACCAGCACCGCCCTGATCCGATGGTAGAGCCGGAAACGGTTGCGGAGGTCATGAAAGAACTGATAAAAGAAGGCAAGATTTTGCATTGGGGCGTTTCTATGGCCAGTGAAGAATATATCCGGCGAGCCCATGCGGTCTGCCCATTGACAGCCTCACAGAATGTTTATTCTTTGTTCAGCCATGACGAGAGCCTGTTTGACACATTGGAAGAATTAAATATTGGGCTTGTGGCGTGCTGCCCAATTGCAAAGGGCGCAGTGACGGGCTGTTATCACCGGGGAGAACAATTTGAAAAAGGTGATATGCGGAACGGTTCAGCGTGGTTTAGTGACGAAACAATGGAACGGTACAATGAGCTGCTTACATATCTTGCCTCTCTTGGGCGTGAAATGAATGTTACACTTGGACAGCTTTCTCTGGCATGGATTCTCGGAAGAAAACCATGGATTGTGCCGATTCCCGGAACCAGAAAAAGTGAACGGCTGAAAGAAAATGCTGAGGCATCCGATATTGTCCTCTCCGATGACCATATGAAAGAAATTAACAGACTTTTAAGTGCTGTTGATACTGGCGAAAAATAAGGAGGGAACCGAATGAAGAAGCTGCTTTCTCTTTTCCTTACACTTACAATGATTTTTTCCTTGGCGGCCTGTGGTACACA
>CALWRE010000244.1 GCA_944383835.1 uncultured Lachnospiraceae bacterium
AACCAGCAGCAGCCGCAGGGCGTTGTCGTATATCGTGCGCAGGGATAAACCGACCTGGCTGTAGCCTTGGTCAAAGTACAGGCAACTTCCCTCCCAGCCCTGCTCCTCCAAATATGCCTCAAATTCCGCCGACGTTCCGTTTTCAATCATCAGGGAGGTCAGCAGCGGAATATTTTCTCCCTCCATCTCAAAGACCTCCGCCTTCGGGACAGATTGCTTCGGGGCAAAGATAACGTCCTCCCCAAAGGCAAAAGTCCCCCTGGCGTCCGTCGGAGCCGTGTAAATCCCTACGATCGTATAAGTTTTCGTAAGGCCCAGGGCATTGTCCGGATAGCAGGGGTTCATCTCCAGAAAGGTTCTATCTCCTGTTTCACCAGCCACAAAATTTCCGGCCTCGTCTATGGCAGCCGACTGGAAAGAGTCGACGGCAGGATGATAGAGTTCCATCCGGAGCTGATCTCCTATTTGCAGACCATTGTGCTGCGCGTAATGGAGGCTGACGAGGCAGACGTCGGCCCCGGAGCTGTACTCCTCCCGCGTAAAAGGGGCGGCCTTCCAGGATGGACGCCTCCCCCGTATTGAACCAATACATGCTGTACACGTTATCCGCCAGCATCAGTTTCGCCGCGGAATAATTCAGCTCCACGGCAGGGATAACCTCATCCAGCCAAATCCGCCCCTCCCCCTCCAGATACTCCCACAGATCGCCGGTATATTCCGCATAGAGAGGCAGAACTCCCTCTTCCGGAACAGAATAGACAAGGCCATTAGAACTTACGTCAACTAAGCCGCCGTCCGCCGCCCCGTTATCCAATGCAAAGAAACCGCTTTCGTAGCGGCGTCCCAGCCGGCACAGCACATCCTCCACGGTGAACACCGCCCTATGAAGAAAGCGTGTTTCCGTTTCTGCGGAAAGCAGGTTCCCCTCGGAATCATACCCCGTAGCTTTCAAAAGCTTCTGTGGTAACCTCTTCACAGCGCACGGCTAACAGAGAAGCAGTCCCCTCAATATACGCGCCCAGCACAACCCGGCGGTCAATGGATGCCTCTACCGGCGCATCCTCCAGCAGCCGATCCAGATCAAACGTAGTCCGCATCGGATATTCGGAAACCGACGGCATAAAGCCCGGAAACTCTTCATTATAAGAGACTGCAATGGAAGTATAACCCGAATCTGCTTCATCCAACTGCTTTCCCGCAGCATACCAGGCGGAAAAGCCAAGGGAAGAAAAGGCGATTGCAGCAACCAGAAGGACAGTCACCGCAGCAAAGTACAGAGGCTTCCTGACCAGATATTTACGAAACACGTTCATCTTACCGCCTCCTGCCCTTCCCTCCTTTCCGCCGCACCCCTTGGCGAACCGCTGAGGGTATCATAATTATATCGATCCGCATCGGACACCGGATCGGTACGCAGCTCCATATCCTGGGTGCTTAACAGAACAGAGCTGTCCTCCAGCCAGCCGGTCATCTCGTCGGCCCATCGGCGGAATAAATCATCGTCATACAGGAAACTGTCGCCAAATCCAAAGAACAACCCCGCAACAGGTATCAGTCCTCCCTCCTCATCCAGCCGGAACACATGATATGTGTAGTTTCCCATATCATAACGATCCTCAATATGCACCGTCATCAAGAGGGACGTCCCATCCCTCTTTCCCAGATAGATATTATCCCAATCCACACGAGACCAGCCTGCATACATACTGCCGAGCAGCTTCCCGTTCGCTCCGTGGACCAGCACATATCCGCCTTCCCCATCTCCGCTGTCTCCTGCATATACGGAAATAGTCTCCAGCCCCTCAGCCTCCGCAACATCAGCCTGCTCGCTGCGCACCAGCGTATAATATGTATCCAGTATTTCCTCTGCGCTCACATTCAGATGCTCTTCGTCCCATTCCAGATTGCTATCCGGCGTCGGCAGATCATAGCGTATACCATAACTGAAAACAGAAGATTCCAGATAGACCTCCCGGATGTGCCCATCCTGTATAGTAATCGTCATAGGCATAAAGATATCCTGCGATCTGCTTTTCACGTGCCCTGTGTATGCGGCATATTCTTCATAAGTTATCTCTTCATATTCAATTCCTGACATCGAACGATTACCATAAAACTTACAATCTTTTGCAAAATACAACGCCTGAGGCCGGTTGTTTTCCCAATCCCATCCCAGATAATATTCACTGGAAGCAGCGTATTCTACAATCCCCGGCGGCCACTGGAAGCGCCGTACACCACTACGCTTGCCTGTCCGTCTGTCGGCGTATATGGAGATTCCTCCGTATGCTGGGCTTCCTCAGTATACTGGGAGGCCGGAGCATACTGGACTGCCGCATTTGTTTCTTCCTCCCTGGCAAGCACTGCTTCGTCGCAGGCCATCTCCATATCCCGCACGCTCAGGGCAAAGGCCAGCCACACCAGAGGATTGAACCAATGCAGGCACAGCGCGGTCCAGGCCAGGAGCCTCCATATCGGATCTCTTCTGCGTATATGAATCTGCTCATGAAGCAGAACAAAATCTTCTTCCCTAGCGGTAAGTCCCTCCGGCAGATAAATGCGCGGCCGCAGGATGCCGTAGACGAAGGCCGTGGAAAATTCACTGCACCGATAGATATTCTCCCTCTCATGCACGGCTGCCCGCAGGCTTTTGCGCAGGCGAAGCAGAGAAACCACGCTGCAGATTAACATCCCGCCCATTCCCAGCAGCCAGAGTACCGCCCCCAAAGCCCGAAAATCCACAGCCAGAACCAGCTGCTCCCTGTCTTCGCCCGAACCGGCAGACGGCAGCTCCCCCTGAAGGCCTGATGCCTCCCCTTCCTGGGCATTGTCCGCGTCCGGGCGAAAAGCCGTCAGGGACTCGTCCTGATATCCGACGTCCGGAGCCGGGTATATAACGGACTGCTCCATATAATTCATCTGTCCGCGCACGTCCGTCTCCCCTACCGACAAGGCTCCCAGCAAAGAGAAAGCAGAGGAAAAGGATACGGGGCACAGCAGGCGAAAAAGGACAACGCCTCACAGCGCATAGGCAAACAGACGGGGCGCACGCCGCAGCGCCAGCCGAATCAGGACGACGGCCAGGATCATCAGGCTGGCCGTCAGGCTCATATTCCAAACCGCAGCGAACAAAGTTTCCATCCTATAAGCCCCCTCCTGTCCTATTCGACCCCGGCCACCCGCATCGGCGAGCCGCTGAGGGTATCATAATTATAACGGTCTGCATCGGAGACCGGTTCCGTGCGGATCTCCCCCTCCTGGGTGCTGAGCAAAAGCACGCTGTCCTCCAGCCAGCCGGTCATCTCATCGGTCCACTGGCGGAACATATCATCGTCATACAACAGGCCCTCATCAAAGAAAAAGCTGGAACCGACAGCCAGAAGCGGCCTGTTTTCCGCATCCAGCCGAAACACATAGTAGTTGTAATCTCCAAAATCCCACCGGTCTTCGATAGAAACTATCATCAGGAACGGAACCCCATCCCTTTCTCCCAGATAAATATTGTTCCAACCAGCAGCAGCCCGGTGCGCTCCTATGGAAAAAAGCAGATTCCCTTCCGCATCCTCTACCAGCACAAAGCCGCTGTCCCCATCCCCGATATCGCCGCTGTACACCGTGATCTGTTCGATCCCCTCCGCCTCCGCCACATCCGCCTGCTCGCTGCGTACCGGCGCATAATAGGTTTCGAGCATTTCCTCCCAGGACATCTCGGTGAAAAGCGCAAAATCTGTCAACTGTTCTTCCAATGTCCGGGGCACCGGGCTGTAACGGAATCCATAGGGCAGACGATCCCCCGGCAGATAGGCCTCCACGATCTCCCCCTCTTCCAGACGCATCGGCCCGTAAAGCTGGCCGATCATGAAAGAAGAATTTAAAACCTCCTCCGCCAATGAGACGTATTCTTCATAATCAATTTCTTCATAGTCGACGGACGTTATGGAACGATTTACATAAAATACGCATTCCGGCGCAAAGGTCAGCGGCTCCAGTCCGCCGTCTCTCCAATCCCAGCTTATGTGCTCGCCCATCTGCCCATCGTATTCCGTCAGCCGCCTGGTATTCGGTGAAAGCGCCTTTATCCACACTGTCACCTCGCCGTTTTCCGGCAGAGCCGGCTGGGCAGCGGTCTCTTCCGTCGAGGGCACATCCGTCTCCTCTGCCGACGGCATAATGGTCTCCTCTGCCGGCGGATCCGTGACTTGTTCTCCTGCCGCCAGGCTGATCTCCAGACCAGAAGAATACGCCTCCAGAACCGCCTGCACCTGTTCTGTGGAAAATTCTGCCCGGATCTGTCCGCCCTCTTCATCTACAGCCACCACGGGAACATTGTCGGCAAGCGCCGCACCATCCGACTGCCTGCGGATATTCAGCCGATCCCCGGCCGCCGTTTCAGCGGCGAATTCCGACGGGAAGGTCAGCTGATAGAGAGCGGTCTCCGTATGCCGCAGGGCAAAGCCATGGCCCAGGACCTCGATCCGATCCGGCTGCTCGGAAAAAGCAGAGGGATAGGTTTCCAGAATCAGGATTTCCTCTGTCGAAAAAGTAAGGCGAATCAGATCTCCCGGCACAGGCTCCTCCGCCCCCTCCCCCTCATAGGGTACGAATTCTCCGCTTTCCGGTATCGTCATATCCCCCAGCCCCGGCACGGATACCACCACCGGAAGGCTTTCCCCTTCCATCTCCGCGTATCCCACAACGCCATAATATACCGTTTCCGTATTTTCTCTGCCTGGATTGGCCAGCAGAAACACAGCCGCTGCCGCACAGACGATCATCAAAATCACTGCCGCTGTGCGCCTCGGTTTTCGATAGCGGAGCACGTTGCGGATGCGTCCGCCCGTACCCCCTTCACTAAAAGATAAAGGCGCTCCGGACAGCAGGCCGCGCCGTCCTTCGGCAAGAGACAACAGAGCGGAGGAATAGCCCTTCTTTGCCTGCTCTCCCAGTCCGGCAATCACCGCCTCGTCGCAGGCCATCTCCATATCCCGGCCGCTCAGGGCAAAGGCCAGCCACACCAGGGGATTAAACCAGTGCAGACAGAGAGCCGTCCAGGCAAGGAGCCTCCATACCGGATCCTTTCTGCGTATATGGATCTGCTCATGGAGCAGGACAAAATTCTCCTCCTCGGTAGTAAGACCCTCCGGCAGATAGATCCGCGGCCGCAGGATTCCATAGACAAAGGCCGTGGAAATCCCTCCGCACCGGTAGATATTCTCCCTCTCATGCACGGCTGCCCGCAGCCTTTTCTTCAGCCGGAGCATCGACACAATACTGTAGACGGCCATTCCGTCTATCCCAAGCACCCAGATGACCGTGCCGACAGACAAGGCCACCTGCAGAGGATTCACCGAATTTTCCGGCGCGGCGCTGGGAAGATCGACCCTGTTCCTCGCCGGATCATCCGATACCGGCAAAGGCAGGGTGATCTGCGGATTTTCCTGCATTCCAATATCCTGCGGAATATATTCCACCCGTCCGTTTCCCCCCGTCTCATTCTGGAGAGCGCCCAGAAGGGAAACCGGAGCCGTAAAAGAAATCGGGCAGAGGAGGCGGAAAAGGACCACAGCCCACAGGACATAGGAAAATATCCTTGGTTTTTTTCGTAAAAACAGACGAAGCAGAAGACAGGCCAGAATCATCAGGCTGCCTGTCAGGCTCATATTGAGCACCGTGATAAACAGATTTTCAGCCATTGTCCCCCTCCTCCTCATACTCGTTGATCAGTTTTTTAAGCTCCTCCACCTCTTCGGCCCGCAGCCTCCGCCCACGGGTAAAGGCCGCCAGGAAACGGGGCAGGGAACCGTCGAAATGCTCCTGCAAAAACTGCTCTCCCTGTCCCACCTGAAACTCTTCCCGGCCCATCAGGGCACGCACCGTCCCGCCCTCATTGGCAAACAGCCCCCGCAGGCACAGCCGCTTCAGCATCGTATAGGTGGTCGTCCTCTTCCATCCAAAGTTCTCCTCCCCAAGCCGCACCAGTTCGCTGGTACTCACCGGCGCTTTCTCCCAGATCAGGTCGGCAAACCTTTGTTCCATCTCGCCAAGCTTAAATCGCTCCATCCCATTTCCCTCCTTTGTCTAATTTCTTTAGACAATTTTAGTCTAACATTATTAGACAATCTTGTCAACCGTTTATCTGCTATTATCCCCCTTTCCATTTTTAACAATGACACATTACTTTCGGTTTTAAAATTTAAAGAAATATCGTGTCCTTAAAAATTTGACGCAGGAAGATGTCGCCGCATATTTGGGAATTACAGCACAGAGCGTTTCAAAATGGGAACGAAACGAATCCTATCCCGATATTACGTTCCTGCCGGCTCTGGCGAATATATTCGAGACAAGCATTGACTTGCTTATTTGTATGGATACGATTCGGGCAGAAGAAACAACGTTCCATATCCATAAAAAAGCGGTGACCAATCAGCAGGGCGGAGATTATGATATGGCTGAAAAGACATATAGGGATGCATTACGGATCTATCCCAATAAACCGGAAATGATTTTTGGCCTGGCAACCATGCGGGCAGCATTATGTTTTTTATATGTAAGAGAAGGAAAAGAAGAAAAGGCAAATAAACTTGCATCCGAACTCCCGCATGCAAGAGAATGCCGGGAAGTAATTCAGCCGCTCATCCGGCAGAGACTTAATGATACGCAGATAGAGAAAAATATCAAAAATATACTTCTTGGCACGGATATACTTCTTGGCGCGGAAAATGCATGCGCTAAGTGACTGCATGATAGCATTCCCCCAGCTTTTCATATTCTTCTCTTCCCTTTTCGGTAAAATAAGGCTCCAGTATCACCCAGTGATCGGCGAGGAACTCCTCCTCGCTTAACTGGTTTACACTGCGAAAGGAAGGACTCTGCTGAATCCAGGCCAGATGGCTGAGCATCAAAATCCGCGCAATGCTCCCTCTTTTGCCCTCGTTTTCCAGACCCTTTAAAAGTCCCTTCTCCTCCAGGCTGGACAGGGCATTTACCAGGATCCCATACAGGGCGGAGACATCCCGGTTTCCGCCCTCATTCATGGTATAAAGCAGAGGATCCCGGAAATAAAAGGCGTTGGCCGCCAGCGATTCCAGCATTCTGTGCAGAAGCTCATGAAACCGGGCAAAGGAGTCCACTGCCTCCGTCATCGCCGTATCCTGGAAGTTTTTCTCCATGATTGCCCGCAGAATATCCTGTTTTTTGCGGAAATAATAGGTCAGGTTGCCGACGCTGATATCCAGGGCGTCGGATATATTCCGCATGGTAACCCCATTATAGCCTTTTTCGTTAAAAAGCCTCCTGGCCGTCTCAATAATTTCGCCGCGCAAAGCCTGTCTCATACTCTCCCTCTTTCCGGCATCTTATCCTTTGTATGCCGCGCATACTTAAAAGTGCATCCACGCATCCCCCCGCCGCAGCCTCTGCCCCCTCTGCGGCCTCTACAGCCCCTCCGCCTCGTCGAGCCAGAGCCTGACGCTTGCGTCGCTGGGCATGCGCAGATCTCCCCTGGGGGAAACCGCCACCGAGCCCACCTTGGGGCCGTCCGGCAGGCAGGAGCGCTTGAACTGCTGGGCAAAGAAGCGGCGGTAAAAGGTGCACAGCCATTTCTTGATCGTCTCCCTGTCATAGACGCCGGCGAAAGCCAGCTGGGCCAGGCGGAAAACCTTGCGCGGCCGGTATCCGAAGCGCAGCACATAGTACAGAAAGAAATCATGCAGCTCATAAGGCCCCACCAGATCCTCCGTTTTCTGCGCGATCTCCCCGTCCTGGGGCGGAAGTAGCTCAGGGCTCACCGGCGTATCCAGAACGTCCGACAGAGCCTGGCTCAGCTTTTCATCCCCGCAGGTATCCGCATAATACCGGACCAGATGGCGCACCAGGGTCTTGGGCACCGAAGCGTTGACCGCGTACATCGACATATGGTCGCCGTTGTAGGTGGCCCAGCCCAGGGCCAGCTCCGACAAATCGCCGGTGCCGATCACCAGGCCGCCGGCCGCATTGGCGATATCCATCAGCACCTGGGTCCTCTCTCTGGCCTGGCTGTTTTCATAGGTCACATCCAGCTTTTCCCGGTCGTGGCCAATATCCCGGAAATGGAGCAAGACCGCCTCGCGGATATCCACCTCGCGGAAGCTCGTTCCCAGGCAGCGTATCAGCGTGCAGGCGTTTTCATAGGTGCGATCCGTCGTCCCGAAGCAGGGCATTGTCACCGTGACGATGTTTTCGCGGGGAAGGCCCAGCATATCAAAGGCCCGCACCGTGACAAGGAGGGCCAGGGTGGAATCCAGGCCGCCGGAGATACCGACTACGGTGCATTTGCTGCCGGTGTGCTCCAGCCTTTTTTTCAGACCCATGGCCTGAATCGACAGGATTTCCTCGCAGCGCCTCTCCCTGTCCTCCCGCCCCGCCGGAACAAAGGGAGCCGGATCGACGAAGCGCTTCAGGGCAAGCTCGTCCTGACTCTGGGAAAACCAGACGCAGCGGTAGCCCTCCGCCCCAGCGGTCCGAAAGGTGGTGATTCTCCTCCGCTCGCTGGAGAGCCGCCCCAGATCCAGGTCCGCTACGGTAAGCCCCGTCTCAAAGAGCTTCGACTGCGCCAGCAGGCTCCCATTCTCCGCAATCAGGTTATGTCCGCCAAAAACCAGGTCCGTCGTGGATTCCCCTTCCCCGGCGCTGGCATAGACATAGCCGCAGACAAGCCGCGCCGACTGTCCGCCCACCAGCTGCCTGCGGTAAGCGGCCTTGCCGGTGACTTCGTCGCTGGCCGAACCGTTGACAATCAGGGTGGCCCCGACCATCGCATGGGAAATACTGGGCGGCATCACCCCCCAGAGATCCTCGCAGATTTCCGCCGCTATGATTAACTTCGGATTTTCCCGGCATGCAAAAAGGAGGCGGCTGCCCATCCACACCGGATAGGTTTCGCCGGAGACGTCGGTGAAGCGCACCTCCACCGGCTCCTCATTTCCCGCATGGAAATGTCTGGCCTCGTAAAATTCCGAGTAATTGGGAATCGACCGCTTCGGGACGAGGCCCAGCAGGCGGCCGGACTGGAAGGCTGCCATCACATTGTAAAGGCGGCCCTGTCTCGCCCAGGGAAGACCCACGAATACCAGCATATCCGAATGAGAGGAAGCCTGGACAAGAAGTGCCAGCTGCCTCTTTGCCTCTTCGATCAGCGCATCCTGCAAAAAAAGATCGCTGCAGGTGTAGGCGGTCAGGCAAAGTTCTGGGAACACCAGCACCTTGACCTGTCTTGCCTCTCCCTGGGCCATCCATTTTTCGATCTCTTTTCTGTTGTACTGGGGGTCAGCCACCCGAATTTTCGGTGTGGCCGCCGCCACCCGGATAAAACCATCTCTCATCTGTCCGCTCCCTTCACCGTTTCCCTTTTTTGCCGGCAAGCCTTTCGGCAATCTCTCCGGCAATCTCTCCCGGCAGTTTTCCATCCGTATCGATCGTAAGATCCGCTGCCTTGCGGTAGAATGGATCTCTTTTCGCCATCAGCCCGGCGATATAATCCACATCCATATGCCCATTGAGGACGGGGCGGTCTGTGCTCAGGTGAATTCTCCGGTAGATTTCCTCCGGCGAGGCCCACAGGAGGACGACCGTCCCCTTTTTCTTCATCAGCTCCACATTCTCCGGCCGCAGCGCCGCCCCGCCTCCGCAGGAGACGACCGCAGCCCCCTCTTCCGACAGGCGCGCCAAAAGCCCTGTTTCCATCCGGCGAAAGGCTTCTTCCCCTTCCTCCGCAAAGATTTGGGTAATCTCTTTGCCCGCCTCTTTTTTTAAAATATCGTCCATCTCCAGCCATCTTATACCCAGCGCCCCCGCCAGGCGGCGGGACACGCTGGATTTTCCGCTGCCCATAAATCCGATCAGATAGATTTGCTCCTTCATCCCGCCATCTCCCTGTACTCCTGTTTCCATTCCCGGATCAGCGAATTCACCGCCTCCCGGCGGCGGATCACATCCTTGCTGAAAGCCTGGGCGATCTCCTCCGCCTTGCCCATATAGGCGGCGTTCTTTTGGAAGGCGTCCAGCTCTTCCTTCCAGCGGTACTGGGTTTCCCCGCGAACGCTGGCCTTTACCTCCTCGGGTATGATGAGAAGATCCGGCTTCATCCAGTATAAGACGAAGATTTCCCTGGCGATGGAATCGAGGGAAAGGGTGCGCCAGGCGCGGACAAGGCATTCCATCGCCTCCTGGTACTGCCAGAGCTGCGCACAGGCCACCCCGCGGTTATGCCATACTCCGGCCAAAAACTTCTCATCCTGGGACGGCTCCCGCAGAATCCGGTCGTAGGTATGAATCGCATTGCCGTATTGGCCAACATCCAGGAAAAAATCTCCCCTCTGCTTTAAAAGCTCCAGCGGCCCGGCATGCTTTAACCCGTCCAGCTTCTGCTTAAACTGCAGAAGTTCCTCTTCGTTATAATAACGCAGCTCGCTGACCAGCACAAAAAGTCCCTGGTACATATCGGCGCCCTGGGACATAAAGCGGCGCAGCCTCCCCTCCAACTCCGCCAGGCCCAGCTGATGCCCCAGAAAACGATACAGCCGTTCCCCGATAAAATCCTCCGGCAAAAGCAGGACGTAATTCACAATATAATAGCTCAATTCCTCAGCCGAATACAGAGACAGCCCCGTCTCCTTCGCATAATAGGGCTCCGTCACCTCCGGCTCCCGGCAATAGATCAGACCGCTCATCCTCTCCTCCTTATTCCTGCCTCATCCGAGATCCTGTCCTCTCAGATGTAAAAATCCTTCCGTATCATCTTGCCCGACGAAGAGAACATCTCGCCGAATCCTTTGTCAATGACACGGACCGTCATGCCCCGCTCCCCGGTAAAAGCCAGAATCACCTCCACCTTCGCCGCCTTGGGCGGCCTCTTGGGAAACTCGTCCAGCGGAATCGAATATTTCGACGGCCCCTTTCCGCCCAGGGGAGTCACCTGAAAATCCACGCTGTCCGTCCCGTCCAGGGCCAGGGTTACCGAGGCCCTGGTCTCATACCAGCTGCTGCCGGCCGGAGCCAGGATCAGCTGCCTGGTACGGCCCTCGTACTGCACCTCCATCGACACCTGGGAGCGAATCCTTCCTTCGCAGATGCAGATAAAGGGATAGGCGGAGGTCTGCTGCAGACAGTCGAAGGCCACAAAGGCCGCCCCGCGGGAGAAGAGATTCTGGCCGCCGAATACACGGCGCTTCTGGCAGACCAGGCGCAGGAATTCCTCCGGCCATTTGGGATTCTCAAAGCCTTTTCCGGTCAGGAACACCGTGGAAATGACCTTCTTATTCGTCATCCGGGCCGCGCAGGACGTCAGGATGCGGTCGGCCAGCTTTTCCCCGGACGGAGTCTCCAGAATTTCCAGGCTGAAGCCTTCCTCCAATGCCTCATGGGAGGCCTCGGCCACCTGAGGCCTTCTCCCCCGGATTACATTCATCTCATAATAATGCAGACCATGGTCCACCAGGTCGAAGGCACAGACCTGATGGGACCAGATATCCGCCTTCTGGCTGAGCACAAAAAACAAAAAAGCCTCCGTATGGTTGAGGATATGGACCTTCTCCCGGTCAATCCCCATCTCCTGGGAAATTTCCATCAGGGTGTCCATCACCTTGACCGTCGCCTCCCGGCAGGTGTAGACCAGGCTGTCGATCACGGTGCAGCCCGTCCTCTTTTTGGGAATATCCAGGATCTGTGAGAGGAAGGTGCCAAACATTTCCTTGGCCGTATACATCGTCCCCTCAATCGTGGCGGTTCCGTCCCTCTCCACCAGCTTGACCAGCTTGTCCACCATGCTGCCCTCGCCAAACAAAGCGGCGCGGTAGGCCTCCTCGCCGATCAGCCAGCCCTCCTGTCCCTTCTTTTTGCAGACCATCGTCGGAATCAGGAACTTCTCTTCTTCCTCCCCCAGGCCTATGGCCTGCGCGTCGCAGCTGTCCCGGTCAAATAAGCTGATCTGCGTATAATCGTCGCAGACGTCAATTCCTAAAATAAGCCCCGGCATATCGCTCGTTTCCTCCCCTTGCCGCTTTCACGGCCTTATCTTATGTGAAAGGCCGGCCAGCCGCCAGAGCCTTTCTACATTTTAGTCATGTAATGTCCCACCACCGTCTCGGTCACGGCGTAGTCCCGCATCTCCTTCTTCAGAGAGTTCTCATCCATCTCGTCCAGGCCGCGGATAATGCGGTTTAACCGGCCCAGCCGGTCCTCTCCGCTTTCCGCATCGGGCCCATGGATATTTCCCTTCGCAAGGGTCGCCGCCCCTTTGGCGGACTCCCGCGAAATCTCATACTCCAGCTGCTCCCCGTAGAAGACGGTAAACAGGCAGCTGAACCATCCCTCATACATATAAGGCATGACCTCCCGCGCCGTCCGTCCCTCCGGCAGCAGCCGGCTGCGGATGCTCAGGCGGTCCCCCTCCTGCCCCCGGCAGGAGACGATCTGCTTTCCTTGGAGGAAGACCGGATAGCCCCTTTCGCCGGCGAAGGCCGCAAAGAAATCAAAATACAGATCCCTGCCGCAGCACTCCCGGATTACCTCCAGGCAAAACTCGTTTTCCTCCCCGCTTCTCTCCTCTGCAAAAGAAAGATAGCGGCACAGGGCCAGGCGGCAGATAAAAGGCAGACCCTCTTTTTTCTGCTTTTGGGCCGCCAGGTCAAAGACGGAGCGGTCTGCGGCCACGTCCGCCGTAAAGAAATCATAGCACTTCACGACCAGATAGGCCCGCAGCAGGGTTTCATCCATCTGTCCCTGCCCCTTATAAGCCTCAAACACCTCGTCGATTCCCTGCCTTGCCCCGGTAAAGAGCATCTGCCCCAAAAGCCTCTCCGGCAGGTCATACAAGGGTGCGCGGTAGCGCATCGCCCGGCTCAGTACCCGGTACATCCTCTCGCTGCTGCCGTTGAAATGGCGGCACAGATATTCCAGGATCACCGCATCGTTCCTCCGGCGGTCCATGCAGCAGTAGCAGGCCTCCAAAAGCAGGGGATCCGGGGCAAAAAGCTGCTCCACGCAGGTCCGCGAGCACAGCTTCAAAAGCAGGGAGGGGCTCAGGCTTTCGTAGCCGTAGCGGCGAATCAGAGAAAAAGCACGGTCGCAGTAATTGTCCCGGATAAAGACCTCGGTCATTTTCCGGATATCCTCCGCCGAGGCATACGCAAGATCCAGGCGCAGAAGCCTGTCCCCGTGCCCGTCCTTTTCGCTCCCCTCAATCAGCTTCGACGTCAGGAGGCAGCCGAACTGTCCCCTCAGCCCCTTTATGGACAAGACTCTCTCGTACAGGGACAGAGCCTCCTCATCGAGGCGGTTTTCATCCAAAACCTTGCGGCAGCGGCGAAGGAGCAGGAACGTATCTTCCGGACACAGCTCAAACAGCCGCTCTTCCAGCTTTTCCCCCGCAAAAAGCCGCTTGGCGGAGTAATTGCCCCCGGCGCAGCGATTGCCAAAGCGATCCTGGAACAGGAGCCGGCAATGCTCCGTATACAGAGGCAGGATGGCCTGTCCGGCTGTCAGACGGGCGGTCATCTCCCCTTCCGTCTCCTCGCAGACAGCGATCACCCGGTCCCAGGCAGGATTCCCGCAGTTTACCTGCACCGAATACAGGAGCCGGGGAAGGGCGGCCGCCAGCCTCTCGTCCACCACATCGGCAGGGAACATCCTCTCATAAATCCCGGCCAGGTTTTCACTGATCCGTCCCGCCAGGGCCTGCTCCCTGGCAAAATCCTCCATCTGTCTTTCATAGCTTGCATAAACCGGATCCTCCGGCGAAAGACAGGTCAGGATATTCTGGTACAGGACGGCCCGGCTTTCGTCGTCCAGGGTATTGGTATAGGAGAAATACAGATAGATCTCCTGGGGCAGCTTCCCCTTCCAGCCGGCCGGCAGGGAGCAGAGATAATATTCGTACAGGCGGGTCAGCCTCACGTCGAAGGCCACCCCCATCTCAAACCAGGAAAAATACTTCTCCCCTTTTTTCTCCCCCAGAATCAGGATGCGGCAGATGGCCGCAACAATCTCCATATTCTCATACCGCTCGGCAAGCCGCGTCAAAAGCCGGTAATACACCGGGCGGAACGTCCTCTCGTTCTCAGCCAGGGCCGCGATGCGCAGGGCCAGCTCCCGTCCGACCGTTCCCCGCCTCGCCCCCCAGGCCAGGGCATGCAGCTCGAAATCTCCCAGGGCGGAGACGAGCAGAGGCTGCCTCTCATACAGTCGGCAGGCCTCCAGATAGAGAAAGGGACTGCGGCAGCCCCGCTGATACAGGGTTTTCAGCTCCTCCAGGGCCTCCAGCGGATTATCCCGGTAGGCCGCATCGGCGCGGAGCAGGAGGAAAAAGACCGTGGGGCTGGGGTGTTCCCCCTCATAATACAGGCGCAGGACGCGGAGCAGCTGCTCTTTGTCCTCCTCCAGCCCCGTATAGAGACTGCGCACATAGAGGTAACAGCAGTATCCATCGATATCCTCCATCCTGTGCGCCAAAATTCTCTCCTTTACATCGGCAAATAGGAGTCCCGCCCTCTCCTTCTGTCCGGCGAGGAGGCAAAGCTGCACGTGGATGAGTTCCAGCAAATCCGGCGTATCATAGGAATCCCGGATGCGGGCGACCTCCGTCAGCATTCCATTCACCTGGACCCGGTTCTGAAAATCCGCCTGTACTCCGTCCAGATAATGGGACAGGAACCGCAGAAGTTCTCCCCGGTATTCCTCCCTCTTTTTGGCCTCGGCCATCCTCCCTCCCCTCGAGGCCGTGACCTCGATGCAAAAGCTCTGATAGGCCGTGGTCAGGGTAATCCGTCCGCCGTTTATCCCGCCGTGCAGCATGGACGGATGCAGGATGTAGCGAAGCTGACAGCGGTTATCCTCAAAGCTGTCTTCGGTGACAAACCGGCTCTCCAGCTCGATGAAGGGTGCGTCGCAGCTCACCCGGATGTTCACCGCCCCCCAGGTATTTTTTTCAATCTCTATGACGCCTGCCCGGTCTTCGTCCAGCGAAGGCTCAAAGCGCCCTCTCTCGTCCACGGTTAAGCGCAGCTGCTCCTTGGCCCCGCAGCCGACCAAAAACTCCTCCAGGGCTCCCCTCCTGTCTCCCCGGCCATAAAGGCCATGGTAGAGGGCCGCAAAGGAAGGCTGCTCCATAAAGGGCAGGGTCAAAAAACCGCTGTTTTCAAACACTCTCAGGGCCACATCGAAATCCTGCCGCGCCAGGTCGGCAAAGGCCTCAATCGTGCGGATCTTCTCGTAGGCCAGGCGCCCGGCCGGGGCCGTCAGGACAAAGGAATAGGGAATCTGCCATTCTCCCGCATCGCTGACCAGATAGAAAGAACCTTCGATCCGGTCGCCAGGCTTCAGCCCCTGGACATTGACCTCATAGGCGACTGTCCCCCGGCTGCCGACGAACTGATCCTCAAAAAGATGGACGCGGTAATGAGAGGAGTACAAAAGGCTCTTCACCTTTCTCCCCTCGTCTTCCCGCAGCGTCAGTTCTCCTTTATAATTTTGTCCTGCCGCCAGGTCAAGGCTTATCTCCCCTGGCTCCACGGCCAGCCGCAGTTCACTTCTGAGGTCCTCCCCCTTGGCCAGCCGGCTGATTCGTTCTCTCATCTGCCTATCGCCGCCTCCCATGCCAGTCCCGCTCGTTTCATGCTGCATATGCTTGTATTGTTTCTATCTTACCACATTCGACAAATTCCTGCATTATAATTCTTCTTCCCGGAGGCTTTTAAGCCAGTCGCCGATCTCCTTTTCCTTTCCGTTGTCCGAGGGCAGATAGAAACGCCTGTCCTTCAGCTCGTCGGGAAGATACTGCTGCTTCACATAGTGGCGGGGGTAGTCGTGGGCGTAGAGATAGCCTGTCCCCCGGCCCAGTTTTCCGGCCCCGCCGTAGTGGGCGTCCTGCAGATAGGGCGGGATCGTATGGATTTTTACGTTTTTCACCGCCTCCATGGCCGAAAAAATAGCCTGGCAGGCAGCATTGCTCTTAGGCGCGGAGGCCACATAGGTCACGGCCTGGGATAGGATGATCTGCGCCTCCGGCATCCCGATCCGCTCCACCGCCTGGGCCGCCGCCACCGCCACCTGCAAGGCCTGCGGATCCGCATTCCCCACATCCTCGCTGGCACAGATCATAATCCTCCTGGCAATGAAGCGTATGTCCTCCCCCGCATTTAACATCCGGGCCAGATAATAAACCGCCGCGTCCGGGTCGCTCCCCCGCATACTCTTAATAAAGGCGGAGATTGTATCGTAATGGTTGTCCCCATCCTTGTCATAGCGCACCGCCCGCCGCTGAATGCACTCTTCCGCCACCGGCAGGGTCACATGAATTTTGCCGTCCTCGCCCCGGTCCGTCGTCAATACCGCCAACTCGATGGCGTTTAAGGCGGTCCGGGCGTCCCCATCGGCCATATCGGCCAGAAAATCCAAAGCCTCGTCGGTGATCACCGCACCGAAGCTGCCCATTCCCCTTTCCTCATCGGTCAGAGCGCGGCGCAGCAGCACCTTGATGTCCTCCGTCTCCAGCGGTTTCAGCTCGAAGATCACGGAGCGGGAAAGCAAAGCCCCGTTGACCTCAAAATAGGGATTCTCCGTCGTGGCCCCGATCAGGATGATCGTCCCATCCTCCACAAAGGGCAGAAGATAGTCCTGCTGCGCCTTGTTAAACCGATGGATCTCATCGATGAACAGAATGGTCCGGCGGCCGTACATCCCCGCCAGGCTCTTGGCCCCTTCCACGATCTGCTCCATATCCTTCTTGCCGGAGACGGTGGCATTGATCTGGGTAAACTCGGAGCTGGTCGTGCCGGCAATGACACGGGCCAGAGTCGTCTTTCCCGTCCCCGGCGGTCCATAGAAAATCAGGGAGCTGAGCTTATCCGCCTGGATGGCCCGGTAGAGCATCTTATCCTTCCCAATGATATGGCGCTGCCCCACCACCTCCTCCAAAGTCCGCGGCCGGAGCCGGGCGGCTAAAGGAGCTTCCTTTTCCTTCTGGTTTTCCCGCATATAATCAAACAGATCCATTTTTCCCTACTCTTCCTTATGTTTCTCTTCTTATGTTTCTCTTCATGTGTTACTCTTCTTATGTTTTACGGGCCCGCGCAATCCCGTACAATCGTACGATCTGCCTGCGGATTTCTCCCGGCTGCGCATATTTTTTAGCCCTGGCCTCATTTTACTACAGATTTGGGAAAAAAGAAATCGCTTTCTAATCCAGCAGCAGTTCATCCACCCGCACGAATTCATAGCCTTCTTCCGTCAGCCGGTCAACGATCTCGAGGGCGGCCTCCACCGAGGTGCGGTAGACGTCATGAAGGAGGATGATATCGCCGTCCTCCACATGGGAGAGCACCCTTTCCACCACCGTCTGCGTATCCTGCACCCTCCAATCCTCCGGATCCACGCTCCAGAGCACTACCTGCATATCGATCAGGCTCTCCAAATCCTCCTGCCAGGATCCAAAGGGAGGGCGGATATAATGTATCTCCTGCCCGCAGGCCTCCCCGATCACCTGATTCGCCTTATCAATCTCCTCACAGGCCTTTGCATCCGATATCGACGTCAGCTGGACATGGCTGTAGGTGTGATTCCCGATCAGATGGCCGTCGTCCGCAATCTGCCGCACAATATCCTCATGCCCCTCCGCATTGACCCCAATCAGGAAAAAGGTGGCCTTTATTCCCCTCTCCCTAAGGCCCTCCAGCAGGATCTCCGTATAGACCGGATGGGGGCCATCGTCAAAGGTCAGGGCCACCACCGGGGCCGAGCCGGCCTGCGCCTCTCCCCCTCCCCCAGTCTCCAAAGCCCGAGGCCAGTCCGCGCTCACAAGTCCGGCCAGCAAAAAAATCCCTGCTGAAAACAGCAGGGAAAAGAATGTCTTTTTCATGGCATCCGCCCGCCTATCTCCATTCCTTATACTTTATGGAGCGGCGAGGCTTCGCATGACTTTTTCAAGGCGGATTTGAAGCTTTCACTCATCCCGGTTCATACCCCACCGGTAGACCATCGAACAGTTCCCGAATAAAGCTGTCATAGTCCGTGATTTTTGCCAGCCGTTCCACCTTGCGCGAATCCATTGTCAGCCGGTACAGCATCGGGAAAACCTTTTTATTGATCGTGCTGCTTCGGGAGATCATGCCCACGAAAACCAGGGTCACCTCGCCCCGGCCCCAGGAAATCGGCTTCTTCAGCGTCGCAATCGCAAAGGCGGTCTGGCGTCCCGCCCCGGTGATGCAGTGCGGCACCGCCACATGACGGTTGATCTCCGTCGAAGATATCTCTTCGCGGTGAAGGATATCCTTCTCGTTCTCTTCGTCAATAACCCCTTCCTTTTCCAGGCGGTTTAAAATCTGCTTCAATACATCCGTCCGGTCAGCCCCCTCCAGCTGCGGATAAAAAAGCCTGCGGCTGAACAGTTTTTTGTACTCGCCGATATTCTGATAATCCATCAGATATTCCCGGATATGTTCCAGATCCTCCTCGGGCAGCATTGGATTGACCAGAATAACCGGCTTATGGATCTTCGCCGGAACCGGCACAGAAGAAACGATCAGGATCACATCCTCCGAAAGCTTCATCTTCTCCAAATCCTTCAGGGAAACCGCATCGATAATATCGATTCCCTGAATCTTATTCTTGAGTCTGGCCTTAAACAGCTCTGCCATCCCATAGCCGCTCTCGCAGACCACCAGAATCTGATAATGCTTCTCGCCCTTTCTCCTTTCGATAGCGGCTCCAAAGTGCATGGCGATATAAGCAAGATTGTCCTCGCTGACATTCAGATGATATTGGTCCTGCAGAATGCGTCCGCAGAGAACCGCATAGTTATAGGCCTCGATATACTGGGATTTAATCAGCTCAATAAAGGGATTGCTGATCTGCGCGTTGACATACATCCGGGAATACGAAGTAAAAAGATGCTGGATCAGTCCCATCCGCAGGGTTTCATCCTCGGAAAAATCATACTGATAGACATCCCGGATCTCCGTCACAAATTCATCAAACAATCCCTCAAAAAAGCCGATATCATAATCCTCCCGGTCATCCAAATCCCAGGAACCATTGCCGATCAGATACCCGATGTACTTCTTCTCGCTCTCGCTGAGTTCTATCTGGAAATGCTTCTCCAGAATTCCGGCCAGCTTCTCCGCCAGTTCCCCCGATGAACGCGAAACAAAGGCCCCGCTTCCCAGGGGCCGGATATCTCTGTGGTTCTTTACCCTGACTCCGATAACCAGCAGATATTTCAGCAAATCCATCGTCCGGGTCCCCTGCTTGGCAAAGCCGGACTGTTCCAGCGTTTCCATAACTTCCCGGTAAAATTGCTTATAATCCGGGCAAAGGCCGCACAGAGGAAGTTTCCCCTCGGCCAGGGCTGCGCTGTCGCGGAAAAGGACCTTCACCATATAGTTGCGGATATCCATCTCGTCTCCCAGCAGGTAGTAGCCATAATGAGGGCGGTTGCTGAGGAAAATCTTTTCTTTTTCCAGAAGCTGCTTGACATCCTTGATCATCTTATTCAGCGTTCCCCGGCTGACAAATACCGCGTCCGCCAGCTGATCCTGGGTGATATAGGGATTCAGCAAAAGCAGTTCCACCACCTTCAAAACAGCGTCGTCGTCGATGGACAATCCTTTTGTTACTGCCGTCCACTCTTTCAAAAAGGCCTCAAATTCAGCCGGATCCCGAATTTGGATCTCATAGCCCAGCCGGCTCGAATGGACCTGCGCCCCATTTTCCTGCAGTATCTCGTCTAATTCCCGAATCTTCCTTTTAACCGTGCGTGAGCTGACCTCCAGCAGACGGGCAAGCTCCGTACTGGGAAGCGGTCCTTCGTCCCCCAGCAGGATTCCCGCCAGCCGACTGATCCATTTGTCCACATTTTCACCTCGCTAATTCTGCTCCACTTCCCTGAAACACTCGTACAGCCGTCCCGCATCCTGCACAGCGAGAACTTTTTCCCGAAAGCTTTCCTGCACCAGCCGCCTTGCCACCTGTGAAAGGAGACGGATATGGCTGTCGTTTTCATTGTCCGGCACGGCCAGCAGCACAGCCAGGCAGACCTCGTTCTTTTCCTCGTCCCAGCGCAGCGGCCTGTTCATCTTGATCACAAAGACGGCCGGCCTCCTGACGCAGCCGCTGCGGCAGTGCGGAACGGCAATCCCTTCCTCCAGGCAGGTTGATACCTCATTCTCCCTCTCGTTGAGACCATCGACAAAAGCAGGGATATTGTCGATTACCCCGCACTTTTCCGCCATTCTTCCGGCATATTGAAACAGCTCCTGCTTATCCGCAAAGCCATCGGTCACAACAACCTGATTTTGTTCCAGTACAGCCATTCCCATATCTCCTCGCCCTTATTCTCCATCTGATTTCTTATTGCTTCCATATACGATTCCCGCCAACTGCGCCGCACAGGCCAGCACATCCACCGCAATCCTTGTCTTTTCCAGATACCGATAGCAGGCCGCAAAATCTTTCGCTTCATAGATTTCCTGGAACCGGCGGAACTCACAGACCATTCCGCTCTCTTCAAGAACTGCCAGGGTCTCCCCCGCATCCTTTTTAGATCGGCGCAGGCGCAGGTTGGGGAAACGGAAACAGTCGTCGTCCACAAACAAGGTTCCATCCTGTCCCGCGATCACACAGCGATTCTCCATGAAACAGTCCTTGGCGAGAATGGATGTGGCGCAGAAATCCTTATACTGCATCACCAGAACTCCGCCTGCATCGCAGCCGTTGGGCAGCTTGTCAGCATAATACCGTACGCTTTCAGGCCGTCCGAAAAGAGTAGTCAAAAACTGGATGCTGTAGATTCCCAGATCCTTTAGAGCTCCTCCGTCTTTGGCCAGATCGAAGGCCCCTGGGATTTCTCCGGCCCGCACCGCGTCAAAGCGGCTGGAATACTGGCAGTAGGTGGTGGTCACCTGGCTGATTTTCCCTATTTTTGAAAGATTGTCCTGCAGCGCCTGCATGGTAGGCACATAACGGGTAAAAACAGCGTCGAAAATCATTTTTCCCCTTTTCTTTGCCTCTGCCAGCAGAATATCCACCTCAGAGGCCTGCGAAACAAAGGGCTTTTCCACAATGACATTTTTTCCCGCCTCCAGAGCGCGCAGGGCATAGGAAAAATGCAGGAAATTCGGCAGGCCGATATAGACGAAATCAATTTCCGGATCCGCCAACAGCCGTTCATAGTCCGTATAGGCCGCCGGTATGCCGTATCTGCCGGCAAAGGCCTGCGCCTCCTTTTCATCGATTCCCAGCACGGCTGTCACGGTATAGCCTTCCAACTTAGGCGCCGCCGTATCCATAAACAGGCCGGCGATAAATCCCGTTCCCAAAACTGCCAGTCTAATCATTTTACTCCTCCTCAGCCTTTTTTTCAAAGGGAAAACGATACCCCCACTGCCGCCTGGCCTCATCCATAACCTCTAAGATGGACAAAGAGAGAGCCGCAGGACAGACCGAGCTTTCCTTCCTGCCCTCCAGGATGTCCCTCGTCATGGCCTCCACCTCCGCATCCAGCTGGCGTTTAGGAAACTCGTATATCTCCGTCCGCCCGTCCAGATAGGTAACCGTCGCCCGGCAGGCGCGGATAAAGCCTTCGATTCGGATATAAGCGTCCTCGCAGGCGATAATCCCGATTTTTTCCGTCTTGCTGCGCAGGGAGATCATCACGGTCGCCAGCTCGTCTTTTGAATTGCGCAGAACATAGGCGCTCTTCAAATCGACGCCCGTATCACACAAAACTCCTTCCGACCGGATCACCGAAGGCTTTTCCGACATAAAATAATTGGCGAACCCTATGGCATAGCAGCCGATATCGAACAGGGCGCCTCCGCCCAGTTCCGGCGAAAAAAAGCGGTTGGCCGCATCATACTCCTTGCAGCTGCCGCAGGTAACGGTGATAAAATGCAGTTTCCCATATTGGCCCGAACGGATCCTTTCCCGCATCGCTCCCATAACCGGTTCGTAAACGCTGGTAAGGCCCTCCGCCAGAATCCGATGATTTTTCTTGGCGGTCTGCATGCAGCGGCGAAGCTGCGCGGCATTCATCGTAATGGTTTTCTCGCAGAGCACATGCTTGCCGCCCTCTAAGCAGGCCTCTATATATTGGGGATGGACGCTGTTGGGCACGGCGATATAGACTGCGTCCACATCCGGATCGGCAATCAGTTCTTCATAGCTCCCATAATATCTCGGTATTTTGTATTCACCGGCGAAGGCCGCCGCCTTTTCTTCCTTCCTGGCTCCCACGGCCAAAAGCTTTGTCTTCTCCCCCGACGGAAAAGAACGGGCAAAATGTCTGGCGATTTCTCCAGGGCCCAATATTCCCCAGTTTACAACCTCTTTCATCTTCTCACTCCATTCGCATTGTGATAATCTGTGCTTCCTCATATTCCTCGGCATCGTTCCAGAGCCAGTCCTGGGTTTCGTCCAGGCGGCACAAGTACAGGGTTCTCTCCCCCTTCGTCCCTTCGCCTATTTCCACCCGTCCTTTTTTCAAACGGCACAGTCTGAGGATTGTACCGTGATCTTCCCCCAGTTTATAGATGCTGAACTGGTTTTCCTCCCCTTTCAGCGCAAAGGAGGAATAGCGGGGCGGAAGCTGTTTCCCCTCAGGTCTTCGCAGAATAAACGTGTCGTTTCCTGCCCGCGCCGCAAACTCCTGGTGCAGGCGAAGCGGGGTCAGATACTCGGCCGCCATCCGATTGATTTTTTCGCCGCAGGAGGCAAAGCACAGGGCAAAGGAAAAATGCATTTCTTTAAGAAGCATAGCCTCCGGCGTATCCCAAGGCTTGCCGCTGGCCCTTCCCGGCCGATCCGGCAGATCCGCCCGCCCCATTTTCTGAAAGCTGCGGTAGAGAGTATAGGCGATCACACTGTGTTTTTCACCGGTAATCTCATATTCCTTTACCCCATCGACTGCCAGTCCCACGGCTTTTCCCTGTTCCTGCACAAAGACATAGGACTGCATGGGTTCAATGGCCCTGGGTTTCTCCGCCCAGCCCTCTTCCCTCCAGTTTCCTGCCTCTACCGACACAGGCCGCCTGATAAGGCCAAAGGTCTGGTCCGCCCACGAATACCTGCTTTCGATCCCTGTATCAAAGCAAACCCGCAGACGATGATCCGTGGCCGTATTGGAGACAGTGACGGCAAAATCCAGACGGGCTTCCTTCTCCGGCAGCGACAGCCTTACCTCGATGAGCAGCTCCCTGTCCCGGATGCCCTTTTTCCTGGCGTCCAGATCCCACGGAACAGGAAGGGTCAGCCGGTAAGCGGCTTCCCGTCCCTTCACCGAAAGCTGCTGCACCTGCCCTCCCTCTGTCGTATAAATCCGATCCTCTGGGGTCGAGGAATAGTCGTAGCTGTCGCCTGCATCTGCGCCGTCTTCAAAAACCAGCAGACGGCTGTAGCGGCAGCCATCCCGCTTATCTGTCACCTGCAGGCTTCCGTCTGCCTGAATCTCCACCCGCAGCCGATCGTTTTCCAGGCACGGGCTGTCTGCCTGAGCTGCATCCCTCTTTGCTGTTTCCGCCGCCTCTGCCTGCTTCCTTTTGCCATCCTTCTGCACTGGAACGAAGGTTTCATAACCCATGGCAGGAACGGCCGCCGAAAAGCATACCTCGCACCGATACACCTTTTCATATCCATCCAGCGGATCCGCATAGTCTCCATCGACCCCCCGCTTAAAGGCAAGGGTTTTCTTTGCCGCCTCCGTCACCTCCTCGCAGGAGAATACAGAAGGGGAATAGTCCCGTCCCTCACTGTCGCGCAGGCAAAAATCCTGCCAGGGAGACAAAATCTGCCCGCGCACTTCCTCCCGGCGCTCATGGGGAAGGAAGTTGTATACCTGCAGGGAAAAGGGATCTCCCCCGATGCGGCTCCCCAGCCTGCGCATCGTCAGCCGCTCGTACTCCGTCAGAGCGTCAAGCACCTTTTCCGCCCTCTGCGCAATCTGCCGGTTCACCGGATCGCTGTTGCAGCAGCCGGCCGAGTCATGGGCCGCATTTTTCATCATTTCTTTCCACTGACGCTTCAAAAAGACCTGATAATCTTTTCGGCCGGTCAGCTCATATTCCATGGCCTGCAGGGGCTCGTCGATGCGTATCATCTGATTTTCGCAGCGGGCCATCAGCTGTTTTATGTCCGCCCGGGAAGAAAAGATCGACTTGTGCACCCGATCTGTCTGTCCCCAGGTCAGCTCTCCTGCAAAATGCCTAAGCCCCTCTGTCTTTGCCATCCTTTCCAATGCCTCTTCCATCGGCTCTATGGAAATGGACAGTCCCTGTTCCCGCAGCTTTTGCGTCAGCCGGCCGATATCCATCCGCATCGGATGCTGGTCAAAGCCGTTGAACAGCAGCCTTTCCTCTGTGGCCGAGCGAGGGCCTTCCTTTTTCTCCAGTTCTTCAAGGAGGGCTAAATTCTCCTCCGCATCCGGCTTTGGATTTCGGAAATTCATGTAGCTATCCAGACGAAAGGCAAAGACGGACGAGCCGGCCGCTCCCTGCCAGATAAATTCCCGGAAAGGCAGTTCCGACAGCTTTGCACCCCTTTTAAAGACCACATAGGGAATGTTAAAGCCATTGTAAATCTGCGGCAGCTGCGCCCCCTGGCCGAAACAGTCTACGGCGTACCCCACATAGAAGCAGCGCCCCAGATCAGAGGCCTGCCGTATCCCGTACAGAAGGTTTCGGACAATGGATTCGCCATGGACGATCAGCTGATCGGTCTGCGTATACCAGGGGCCGGTGACCAACCTTCCCGCTGAAACCAGCCGCTTCACCTGTTCTTTTCGTTCCGGCCGATCCTCCAGATAGTCTTCCAGGATAGAGGTCTGCGCGTCCAGCAGGAAATAACCGATCTCCTCCCGCCGATCCAGCTCATCCAGGATCTCATCCAGGTCATGAATCAGATAGAGCTCGGATTTCTGCTCGGTAAAATACCATTCCCGATCCCAATGTACATGGGGTATCACCGTATATCGCTGTTTCATACGTTATCCTTTCATTCCAATATTATTCCGCCTGCAAGGCTCCCTTTTTCAGCAGCATCATGCGCCGCAGCAGAGTCAGTACAGCTACCACCAAAGCTCCCAGGAAGAGGCAGGCGATGTAGGAGAGAGGATTCTCCTGCAGGAAAAAGCCCAGCACATTCCCGGTGCGATCAATAGGCAGGAAATTGCCTGCCAGATAACCGGCTACCGATCCCACCGCAGAGCCAATCACATTGATGGGAACCATCCAAAGCGGATCATCCATCACTAACGGCAGGGCGCCCTCCGTCACGTTGAACAGCCCCAGGATGAAAGCAGGGATGCCTGCCCCCTGCAGACTCTCGCTGAACAGATGCTTTTTCACAATCAGCTTGTCGATAAACACGGCAAGGCCGAAGCCCAGCGGGGCAATCATCGCGCCATAGGTGACCGGCAGCTTTGTAAAGCCGGTTCCAGCCAGGCCGTAGCCGATAGCAAAGGCCGCCTTATTAACCGGGCCGCCGCAGTCAAAGCCCATCATGCCGCCGATCAATGCCACCATCGGCACTGTACCATAAGCGCCCACCGTGGTGATGAACCACTGGATCGCCTGATTGATCGCATTTCCCAGAGGGTTGATCACAAAGAAGCTCAGCAGGAACACGAATATGGCTCCGATCAACGGATAGATCATCATGTTCATCACGGAGCGGTACTGACGGCTGACCGTCCATACGGAGGAGAGCCATTTCATAAAATATCCGGCGGCAAAGCCGATGATCAGGGCTCCGATAAAACCGGAATTGCCCAGATAGGCAAGCAGGCCTCCGAAGAATCCCATGGTCAGCCCCTGTCTGTCTGCAATGGACCAGGACAGGTAAGCGGCAAAGACCGGATACATCAAATTCTGGCACTGGGGTGCTGCCACCTGCTTAATCCACGCCAGGCACTGCAGCAGCATATTGGAACTGGTCAGCGCCTCCGCTGCATTCAGATCCCAGCCAAGTCCCGAGCCGATCAGCTGTACCAGACCAGATATGATATTGGCCGCCACAATAACAGGAATCATATAGCCAATACCGGTCATAATGTGTTTCTGCGCTGTCTTCCAAACTGATTTCTTTTCCATTGCCCTTCCCCCTTACAGCAGATTCTTCTCAATAAACTCTTTGGTATTATGCAGAACGGTTGACATATCGGTCTGAATAACCTTGTCCTTATAAGGCTCGAAACGCTCCGGCTCCCGCAGGGCGATATCGTTGGCCAGGACAATCCATTTGGCCTCCTGGAGATCCTTATCCGTCAACCGGTCCTCAATGCCGGTCATGCCCTGGGTCTCCACCTTGATATCAAACCCCATTTTTTTTGCGACTTCCGTAAACTTATCGGCCGCCATGTACGTATGAGCCACTCCCACCGGGCAGGCACATACTCCCACGATCTTTGTTTTCATCTGAAAACACCCCCTTCAGTATTTTTGTATGTCTTTATTATAGGGGAACCGCCAATTCTTTTAAATTTTAATATTGCGCCCTGTCCGTGACAGATTTTAAGTGCAAATCCTGTCGCCTTTGGGTGAAAAACTTCCCTCCCCCTGCCTTGATTCGGCTGGAAAATCATGATACCATAAAGGTAAATGAGGAAAGGAGGCTTTTCGATGCAGAACGCTTCGCTGCAACACGCTGAGATTCCCGTCGGTATCTCCGACTTTGCTGAAATCAGAGATAACGGCTACTATTATATTGATAAAACTGGGCTGATCAGCCGTCTGCTTGAAACGGCCGCCACCAAGGCGACCCTTATCACGCGTCCGCGCCGCTTCGGAAAAACCATGGCCATGAGTATGCTGGCTGCCTTTTTTGATATAAGGCAGGACAGCCGTTCGCGGTTTGCCGGCCTACAGATCACGGAAAATTCCGCTCTGTGCGCCGCCTGGATGAACCAATGGCCCACTTTATTCCTTACCTTTAAAAATGTAGACGGACTGACTTTTGAAAGCGCCTATGAAATGCTGGCCAATGAAATTTCCAAGATCTGCAAAGCACATGCCTATCTGTCCCAGAGCGAAAAGATCGATGCGGATGATCGCAGGATCTTTCTCCGCCTGAAAGCCGGCGAGGGCAGCCGCACCGATATCAAAAACGCTGTGGACACCCTTATGCGCATGATGCAGGCCTATTACGGCAAGCCGGTCATCCTTCTTCTGGATGAATACGACGTTCCCATTGCGAAGGCCGCCGGCAGCGGCTATTACAGCCAAATGCTGGAGATCGTAAAGGCCATGCTTGTCACCTCGATCAAGGACAATCCCTGCCTTCGCCTGGCTGTCATCACCGGCTGCCTGAAAATCGCAAAGGAAAGCATCTTTACCGGTACGAACAATTTTGTGACCGATACCATATCCGATAATCGATACGACGAATTTTTCGGCTTTACGGAAGAGGAAATAAAACGGCTCCTGCAGGATACCGGATGCATGGACCAGCTGCCGCAGATCCGGACATGGTATGACGGTTACCATTTCGGCGATATCGATGTATATTGTCCATGGGACGTCCTGAATTATGTAAAGCAGAAACTGACTACCGGCTCGGTACAGCCGCAGAATTATTGGGAGCATACCAGCGATAATTCCATTATCCGTTCCTTCCTGGAGCGGACAGATTTTGATGTGACGGAGAAATTTGAAACCCTGCTGAAAGGAGGCTGCATCCGGGAGGCTGTCGACGAAAATCTGACCTATGACTTTCTGACCTCCTCTGAGTCCAATTTATGGAGCCTGCTCTATTCCACCGGCTATCTGACAAAAGCGCGTCCCGCAGCGCCGCCGGAAGCCAAATCCGACGAATCGCGGCTGACTGCCCTGCAAATCCCCAATGCCGAGGTGATGGAGATCTTCCGCAAAAGCGTCCTGGAATGGTTCCGCGACAAAGCGGCCCGCAGCGACCGGCATGAACTATTCGACGCCCTCTGGAGCGGAGACGCCGATCGGCTCACTCGCCTTTTATCGGACTTGCTTTTTGACACGATCAGCTACCACGACTACGCCGAATCCTTTTACCATGCCTTCCTGACCGGACTGGTGTCCGGCGCAGGCTATATGGTGGAATCCAATTATGAAAGCGGCCTTGGCCGCCCCGACCTCGTTATAAAGGACCGGCGTAACCGCCGCGCCATCGTGATCGAGGCAAAAACAGCGGATTCCTCCAGCGGGATGAAAACCACATGCCAGTCCGCCCTGCGTCAAATCCGCGAAAAGGAGTACGCAAAAAAAATAGAGCGGGATGGATTTCAAACTGTACTTGCTTACGGCGTTGCCTTCTTCCGAAAGGAATGCCTGGTTTGCTCCTGTGCGTCCGAGCAAATCGGCTAAACTCTCTCCATCCGCTGCAATACCGCAGAAAGAAAGGGATATTCCAGATTATTGCAGCTGGAATACCCCTTTTTATATTTATTGCTCCGTCTTTTAAATTCTTCGTTTTTAAATTCTTTTTATTCTGGACGTTCGGCTCTTTCCGTGGGCCTTAATCCCACTGGCTCTGGTCCGTGTGCAGAAGCTCATGGGCCTTGTGAGACATGGGCGAACCCAGGAATTCTTTATACAAGGTACGCACGTCGGGATTCTCGTGGGAATAGCGCAGGGCGTTGCCCTTATCCAGGCGGTACAGGCCGGCCGCCCTCTGGGCTGCCCTCTCCTCTCCGTCCTTGATGGGCTGGCCGCCGCCTCCGGCGCAGCCGCCGGGACATGCCATCACTTCCACAAAGTCATACGCGCACCGGCCGGCCCGCACATCCTCGATGAGCTTTCTGGCCTCTCCCAGGCTGGAAACCACGGCGCAGCGCAGCTTATTGCCGGCTACATCCACCTCCAGCTCTCTTCTGGCCGTCAGCCCGCGGACCTCCCGAAAGGCCTCCGGCTCTATGTTTTTGCCCATCAGCAGGAAGTAAGCGGAGCGCAGGGCCGCCTCCATCACGCCGCCGGAGGCGCCGAAGATAACGGCCGCGCCGGTGCCGCTGCCCAGCGGATTGTCGAAGGGCAGGTCGGGCAGATCCTCTACCTTAATATAGGCCATCTTGATAAAGCGCATGATCTCCCGGGTGATCATCACGAAATCCACATCCGGCGTGGAGCCGTCGGCCGTCATGCAGCTGACGCTGCACTCGTATTTCTTGGCGCTGCATGGCATGATGGACACCACGCACAACTTATCCGGCGACACGCCGATCTTCTCGGCGAAGTAGGTTTTGGCCACGGCCCCGAACATCTGCTGGGGCGATTTGGCCGTGGACAGCTGGTGCACCATATCCGGGTATTCGCTGCGCAGGAAACGCACCCAGCCGGGGCAGCAGGAGGTGAACATCGGCCACTGGTATTTCTCCCGATGGGACAGCCGCTCCAAAAGCTCGCTGCCCTCCTCCATGATCGTCAGATCCGCGCCGAAATTGGTGTCGAATACATAGTCAAAACCGATCTGCTTGAGCGCCGCCACCAGCTGGCCGGTGGTCACCGCCTCCTGAGGCAGACCCAGACTCTCGCAGAAAGCCACCCGCACAGCCGGGGCGATCTGCACTACCGTCGTAATCTCCGGATCGTCCAGGGCCTCAAACACGGCGTTGCCGTCCTTGCGCACCGTCAAGGCTCCCACCGGGCAGTGGGTCACGCACTGGCCGCAGGCGGCGCAGTTCGATTCGGCAATGGGCTGATTGTCCTTCACATGGATGGTCGGCCGGTAACCGGTATTGATGACCTCCCATACCCCCAGGGTCTGCACCCTCTCACAGATATTAACGCAGCGCATGCACTTGATGCACTTGGAGGCGTCGCGGATAATGGGGAAACTGGAATCCCAGTTGTATTTCTCACATTCCTCCGGGTAAGGGACGCTTAAGATTCCCATATTCCCGGCGATCTCCTGCAAGGTGCAGGTGCCGTTTCGCAGACAGATCGGGCAGTTC